>NZ_JAVWXA010000029.1:0-44481 GCF_036662295.1 Stenotrophomonas sp. | reverse complement strand
GATACCGCGCAGCCATCCATGGGGTGGCTCTACCGTCGGTTTGCCCGGTTGTTTGCTGGTGGTGCCACATGCCGCGCGACGCGCCTCCGCCGACGCACCCATCACCGGGGTAGAGCCACCCCATGGGTGGCTGCCCGCGGTGCCGGATACCGCGCAGCCATCCATGGGGTGGCTCTACCGTCGGTTTGCCCGGTTGTTTGTTGGTAATGCCACATGCCGCGCAGCCACCCATGCGGCGGCGTTACCCGTGAGGTGCCGGGGCCATGGGGTGACCTTTGGCCGGTCCTTGATCGCGGCCGCCGCGCTACGCTGGCCGATTGCCCGTCCTGCGGGCGATGCATCCATCCGTAGCCGGAGAGTCGAATGAAGTTTTCCAAGCTGGTCCCGCTGGGCCTGACCGTCGCCATCGCCGCCTCGCTGGCGTCCTGCGGCAAGACCGATACCGCGCCCGCCGCCACGGCCGAGGCCGCCAAGCCCGCGTTTGACATGTCGCAGATCAAGACGCCGCTGATCTCGCTCAACAGCGCCGACCTGGACCCGTCGATCGCCGCCTGTACCGACCTCAACGGCTTCGTCAACAGCAAGTGGCTCACCGCCAACCCGGTGCCCAACGACCAGACCACCTGGGGCAGCTTCGAGATCCTGCGCGAGCGCTCGCTGGAAGTGCAGCACGCGCTGGTCCAGCAGGCGGCCGCCAGCCAGGCCAAGGCCGGCTCGGTGGAAGCCAAGATCGGTGACATCTGGAAGACCGGCTCGGACGAAGCGAAGATCGAAGCCGCCGGCATCACCCCGCTGCAGCCGCAGCTGGACAAGATCGCCGCCCTGAACGACACCGCCGCCATCACCCAGTACCTGCGCGACAGCCAGGCGCAGGGCCAGGGCGTGCTGTTCTCGCTGTCTGCCAACGCCGACTACAAGGATTCGGCCAACGTCATCGCCTATGTGGGCCAGGGCGGCCTGGGCCTGCCGGAGAAGGGCTATTACGTCGACGAGGCGCAGGCCAGGATCCGCGACGCCTACGTGGCCTACATCGCCCAGGTGCTGACCCTCTCCGGCGTGGACGCCGAGCAGGCCAAGGCCCAGGCCAAGGACGTGATGGCGTTTGAAACCCGCCTGGCCAAGGCGTCGATGTCGCGCATCGACATGCGCGATCCGGCCAAGCGCTACAACCCGGTCAGCGCCGCCGATGCGGACAAGCTCACCCCCAACTTCAGCTGGACCGCGCTGTTTGACACCCTCAAGGTGCCGGCCGCGCAGAAGTTCTCGCTGGCCCAGCCGGCCTTCTTCGGCGAAGTGAACGCCATGCTGGCCGACGTGCCGGCGACGACCTGGCAGGCCTACCTGCGCTTCCACACCCTCGATGACGCCTCGCCGTACCTGAGCAGCGCCTTCGAGAAGGCCAACTTCGATTTCTACAGCACCACCCTGCGCGGCCAGAAGGAAATGCAGCCGCGCTGGAAGCGGGTGCTGGAGTCGGTCAACGGCGCCATCGGCGAAGGCCTGGGCCAGATGTACGTCGAGGCGGTGTTCCCGGCCGAATCGAAGGTGCAGATGCAGCACCTGGTGGAGAACCTCTCGGTGGCGCTGAAGGCGCGCCTGGAGAAGCTGGAGTGGATGAGCGAGGACACCCGCAGGAAGGCGCTGGAGAAGTGGGCCAGCTTCACCCCGAAGATCGGCTACCCGGACAAGTGGCGCGACTGGTCGGGCTTTGAGACCAACGGCGACAGCTACCTGGGCAACATGCAGGCTGCGCGCGCCTTCAACTACCGCTACATGTTGAACAAGATCGGCAAGCCGGTGGACAAGACCGAGTGGGGCATGACCCCGCAGACGGTCAACGCCTATTACAACGCCACCAAGAACGAGATCGTGTTCCCGGCCGCCATCCTGCAGGCGCCGTTCTTCGACGCCAAGGCCGATCCGGCGTTGAACTACGGCGGCATCGGCGCGGTGATCGGCCACGAAATGATGCACGGCTACGATGACTCGGGCAGCCAGTTCGCGGCCAACGGCAACTTCGACAACTGGTGGACCGACGCCGACCGCAAGGCGTTCACCGGCCGCACCGACCAGCTGGTGGCGCAGTTCGACGGCTATGAATCGCTGCCGGGCGTGAACGTCAAGGGCAAGCTGACCCTGGGCGAGAACATCGGTGACCTCGGCGGCCTGACCGTGGCCTACGACGCGTTGCAGATGGCGTTGAAGGAAGACCCCAAGGCCAACGTGGCCGTGGATGGCCACAGCCAGGACCAGCGCTTCTTCATGAACTGGGCCACCGTGTGGCGCCGCAACTTCAACGAGGGCGAGCTGCGCGTGCGCCTGAACACCGATCCGCATGCCCCGGCCAACTTCCGGGCCAACGGTGCGCCGTCGAACATGCCGGCCTATGCCGCGGCATTCGAGTGCAAGGCCGGCGATGCGATGGTGCGCGCCGACGACAAGCGCGTCGTGATCTGGTGATCATCGCCATGGCGTGAGTGGCACGAAAAACCCGGCGAAAGCCGGGTTTTTTGTTTGCCGGGGCGCGCCTCAACCGGCGCACTTGAGATAGGTCAGCCGCGTGTTTTTCCACGCCGCCGCCGCATCGAAGCCGGGCACCAGGCCACCGCCCTTGCCGGTGAAGGCGGCCATGCCGTGACTCAGCATGTAGGTGGGGGCGTAGCTCGGCGGCGGCATCGTCCGGGTCAGCGCGCACAGCTCGGACTGATAGCCCTTCGGGTCGGCCATGCGCTGGGCCAGCGCCGCGTTGAAACGCGTCAGCTGCGCCTCGTCCACGCTGTCGGCCACGCCGGCCTTGAGCGCGTTGTAGGCGTCGTGCGCGGTGGTATCGGCGACGCGCTGCTTGTCAAAGTGCGCGAACACCCCGGCCAGGGTGAACAGATCGGCCGCGTCACGGTCGCGCCCAGCCGCCAGGCAACGGGGCAGCGCGGCCATCTGGTCGGCAGGCGAATCGTCGGGCGTGATCGCCTTGATGGCCAGGCAGGGCAGTTCACGGGTGGGTTTCAGGTTGCCCGCCGTTTCGTGGTGGGTCACCTGGGCCTGGGCCAGCACGGGCAGCGCCAGCAGCAGAAGGCCCAGCGGCGTGGTCAGGCGGGAAAGATTGCGCATGCGGTTCGTCCTTGGGTGGAAGCGGGGCGACAGCGTCGCGCGTCGCCAGGGCATTTTGCAAGCCATTTGCTTTCCCTTTCCCGTAGCGCCGAGCGTTGCCCGGCGGCGCGACCCACCGCCCGCTCAGGCCAGCGCGGGCACGCGCTTCAACAGCGCCTGGAAGGCACCCAGCAGATAAGGATCGACCAACCCGTCGGATGCGTCGTCCAGGA
Organism: Stenotrophomonas sp.; assembly: GCF_036662295.1. Taxonomy (GTDB): domain Bacteria; phylum Pseudomonadota; class Gammaproteobacteria; order Xanthomonadales; family Xanthomonadaceae; genus Stenotrophomonas. The sequence goes on along the minus strand of NZ_JAVWXA010000029.1, from coordinate 41,161 downwards.
TGCGCATCACCTGCCCGTGATCCATCGCGTCGCGGTAAGGCCGGTCGCTGGTCATCGCATCCCACGCGTCGACGAGGGTGAGGATGCGCGCGCCCAGCGGGATGTGCTCGCCGCGCAGGCCATCGGGATAGCCGCTGCCGTCGAAGGCTTCGTGATGGGCGCGGATCAGGCCGGCGACGTCGGCCGCGTCGGGGCGCCCGGTGGCCAGGAAGATGCGTTCGCCGTGTTCGGGATGCTGGCGCATGATCGCCTGCTCGGCGTCATCGTGGCGGCCGGGGTTGAGCAGCACGCCGTCGGGAATGCCGATCTTGCCGACGTCGTGGAAGCAGGCGGCCAGCGCGATCTGGTCGCACTGGGCAGCGCCGAGGCTGCACTGGCGTGCCAGCGAACGGGCCAGCAGGCCGACGCGGTCGCAGTGGTGGCCGGTGTAGGCATCGCGCAGCTGCAGCGACACCGACAGCGCGTCGATGGAGCAGGCCAATGCAGGAGAAGCGGGGGACAGGTAAGGATCGGTCACGGGAGAACAGGGGCCCGGCGCCCGGTCGCCGAAGCGACCGGACACCGTGCAATCAATGCCGCTGCAGCTGGATGCCGTGCTTCTTGGCGTAGGCGTCCTGCGCCGCGTCCAGCGCCTGCATCTCGGTGTCGATCCGGTTGCCGACGGTCTGCAGCTTCTCTGCCAGCGGCATCACCTGTTCCTTGGTCTTGTCGGCCGGCAGCGAGGCCATCTCCACCAGGATGCCGAACATTTCCTCGGCGCTCTGCACGTAGGCGCGCAGCTTCTGGTGCACGTCCTTGGCGTCCTCGTCCGGCGGCATCTGGTCGATACGGGTCAGGTACTGCTGCATCTCGGTGCGGGCGCGCTCCAGGCCGGGCTTGAGCGTGTCCAGGCCCTCGCCGGTGGCCAATGCCTTCTGCAGCTGCTCGCTCTGGTTGCCCAGGGTCCACTGCTGCACGGTGCTGGCCGCGCCGTTCCAGAAGGCGACGTTCTCGGTGAGGTATTCGCTGGCGCTCATGCCACTGCCACCGCCACCGCAGGCGCTCAACAGGCCGAGGCTGGCAGCCAGCAGCAGGGTACGGAATCGTTTCAAAGCAACTCTCCTTGTCGCGGGCAGAGAACAGACAAAACCCTCCGGCCCGCAGAAGCGGAGGGTCGTGGGGTAAGCGAAGGTCAGCGCGGGGCCAGGGTCAGCAGCAATGCCCTGGCCGCGCTGAAGCGGTCTTCGGGCAACGGCAGCGGGTGCTTGATGCGCAGCTTGTCCGGCCCGTCCATGCTGTACAGCTTGGGTTGTTTCTGGATCATCTGGATCACCGCCATCGGGTCGATGGCCGGCTTGGCCTCGAACACGATGCGGCCGCCATTCTCGCCCAGTTCCAGCTTGCGCACACCCAGCGTGTTGGCCTGCAGCTTCAGCTCGGCGATCGCGAACAGATGCTTGGCCGGGTCGGGCAGCAGCCCGAAGCGATCGATCATCTCCACCTGCAGCTCGCGCAGTTCGTCGGTGTCGCGCGCGCTGCTGATGCGCTTGTAGAGGGTCAGGCGGGTGTGCACGTCGGGCAGGTAATCGTCGGGGATCAACGCCGGCACGTGCAGCTCCACTTCGGCGCCGCGCACTTCCTCGCCGCTGTCCAGGTCGGGCAGCTTGCCCAGCCGGATGCTGCGCACCGCGCGTTCGAGCAGCTCGGTGTACAGGCTGAAGCCCACCTCGGCCATCTGCCCGCTCTGGTCTTCGCCGAGCAGTTCGCCGGCGCCGCGGATCTCCAGGTCATGGGTGGCCAGGGTGAAGCCGGCGCCCAGTTCGTCCATCGAGGCGATCGCATCCAGCCGTTTCTCCGCGTCGGGCGTCATCGCGCGCTTGTCCGGCACCACCAGGTAGGCATAGGCGCGGTGGTGCGAACGGCCCACGCGGCCGCGCAGCTGGTGCAGCTGGGCCAGGCCGAAGCGGTCGGCGCGGTTGATGATGATGGTGTTGGCGTTGGGGATGTCGATGCCCGATTCGATGATCGTGGTGGACAGCAGCACGTTGTAGCGCTGCTTCTGGAAGTCCAGCATCACCCGCTCCAGCTCGCGCTCGGGCATCTGCCCGTGGGCGATGCCGATGCGCGCCTCGGGCACCAGCTCGGCCAGGTCGCGCTGCATCCGGCCGATGCTTTCCACGTCGTTGTGCAGGAAATACAGCTGGCCGCCACGCGACAGCTCGCGCTGGAAAGCCTCGCGCAGCAGCGCGTTGTCCCAGGCGGTGATGAAGGTCTGCACCGCCAGCCGGTTCGGCGGCGGGGTGGCGATGATCGACAGGTCGCGCAGGCCGGCCATGGCCATGTTCAACGTGCGCGGGATCGGCGTGGCGGTGAGGGTCAGCAGGTGCACGTTGGCGCGCATCGCCTTCAACGCTTCCTTCTGGCGCACGCCGAAGCGCTGCTCCTCGTCCACCACCACCAGGCCCAGGTCCTTGAACTTCACGTCCGGCTGCAGCAGGCGATGGGTGCCAATGATCACATCGATGGTGCCGGCGGCCACCTTCTCCAGCTCGGCCTTGATTTCCTTGGTGGTCTTGAAGCGCGACAGCACTTCCACGCGCAGCGGCCAGTCGGCGAAGCGGTCGCGGAAATTGCGGTAGTGCTGCTCGGCCAGCAGCGTGGTCGGCACCAGCACCGCCACCTGCTTGCCGGCGCTGGCCGCGGCGAAGGCCGCACGCACGGCCACTTCGGTCTTGCCGAAGCCGACGTCGCCGCAGACCACGCGGTCCATCGGCTGGCTGCTGGCCAGGTCGCGCAGGGTGGCATCGATCGCGGCGAGCTGGTCGGGGGTTTCCTCGAACGGGAAGCCGGCCGCGAACGGCTCGTACATCGCACGGTCCACGTGCAGCGCCAGCCCCGCACGCGCGCGCCGGCGGGCCTGGATTTCCAGCAGTTCGGCGGCCACGTCACGGACCTTCTCGGCCGCCTTGCGCTTGGCCTTGGTCCACTGTTCGCCCCCGAGCGAATGCAGCGGCGCGGTCTCGGCCGATGCGCCGGAGTACCGGCTGATCAGGTGCAGCTGGGCCACCGGCACATACAGCCGGTCGCCCTTGGCGTATTCGATCTCCAGGAACTCGCCGGGCATGCCGCCGGCGTCGAGCACGATCAAGCCGCGGTAGCGGCCCACGCCGTGGTCTTCATGGACGATCGGCGCGCCTTCGGTGAGCTCGCCCAGGTCGCGGATGATGGCTTCCGGCTCGCGGCCGACGCGGCGGCTGCGGCGGGTGGTGCCGGCCCGTTCGGGGAACAGCTGGCGCTCGGTGAGCACCGCGATCTGCGGGTTTTCCAGCGCAAAGCCGTCTTCCAGCGGCGCCACGGTGATCGCAAAGCGGGTGCCCGCATCGGCCAGGAACGCGGGCAGGTCGGCCACCACCGGCGGCTTCAGCTCGGCGGCCTGCAGCACTTCCAGCAGCGCCTCGCGGCGGCCGGGCGAATCGGCGGCGATCAGCACCCGGCCCGGGTAGTGCCCGACGAAGGACTTCAAGGCTTCGCCGGCCGGCGCATCGCGCGCGGCCACCGGCAGCGGCGGCAACGGCTGGTCGCCCAGCGGCTGGGCCTCGTCGATGCGCGCGTGGTCGGCGTTCCAGATGTCCACGCGCGGCAACGTGTTGAGCCGCGCATTGAGCCCTTCCGGGCTCAGGTACAGCTCCTGCGGGGCCAGCAGCGGGCGCTCCACGTCATGGCGGCGCTGCTCGTAGCGGTTGGCGGTCTGTGCCCAGAACGCGGCCGCGGCCTCGCCCACGCCGGCGCCGATGACCGGCAGCACATTGGGCTGCAGGTAATCGAACAGGGTGGCGGTCTGGTCGAAGAACAGCGGCAGGTAGTACTCCACGCCGGCCGGCGCCAACCCGGACTTGAGGTCCTGGTACAGCGCGCTGCGCCGGGTATCCACGTCGAACCGTTCGCGCAGGGTGGCCAGCACCCGCGACACGGCCAGCTCGTCCAGCGGCACCTCGCGGCCGGGCAGCATGCGCACCGCGTCCACCTTGTCCAGCGAGCGCTGGCTCTCGGGGTCGAAGGCGCGGATCGAGTCGATGTCCTCGTCCAGCAGCTCGATCCGCAACGGCGCCTGGGCGCCCATCGGGAACACGTCGAGCAGGCCGCCGCGCACGGCGAAATCGCCCGGGTCCATCACCTGCGGCACGTTGCGGTAGGCGGCCGCTTCCAGACGGCGCTTTTCCGCGTCCAGGTCCAGGCGCTGGCCCACTTTCAGGTCGAAGCTGCCGCCGATGATGTACTTGAGCGGGGCCAGCTGCTGCAGCAGGGTCTGCACCGGCACCACCACGATGCCGCGGCTGAGCGTGGGCAGCTGGTGCAGCGCGGCCAGACGCTGGGAAATGATGTCCGGGTGCGGGCTGAAGGCATCGTAGGGCAGGGTTTCCCAGTCGGGGAACGCCACCACGGGCAGGTCCGAGGCACTGCCCAGCAGGGTGCGCAGGTCCGCCTCGATCTGGTTGGCGCCGTGGTTGTCGCGCGCGACGACCAGCAGCGGCCCGTCATGCACCTCGGCGGCACGCGCGACATACCACGCCAGCGCAGTGGCCGAAGCGGGAGCGCGCCACCAGGCGCGGAGCTGGCCGGAACGCGGCAGCGGCGGAACGGGAGAGGAGGTGCGAGACATGAACCGGCGATTTTAGCAGACGGGGCGGTCACGACCGCGTCGTGCCCGCTGCGTCGCCCGCCACCACGTACCCGCCCATCAATCGACGGTGGTGCCGGCCGCTGGCCGGCAACCCCTCAGCTGTCGAGCTCAAGCACCATGCGCACCAGCCCCGGCGTCCCTTGCGGGTGCGGCACCGGCTGGAAGCCCAGCGAGGCGGCCAGCTGCTTCATCGGCTCGTTTTCTTCAGCCACATCGCCATACAGGCGGTCCAGGTACTTGCCGCGCGCCCACTTGACCAGCTTGCGCATCAACTGCCGGCCCAGGCCCTGGCCCACCAGGAAACGGCTGACCAGGATCGCGTACTCGGCCTCGCGGGTGCCCTGGATGATCGAGGCCCGCGCCACCGCGCCCACCACGGCTTCACCGGCCGGCAGCGACTCGGCCGCGACCAGGGTGATCTCGCTCTTGGGGTTGGGGTGGGTCAGGCGCTGGGTGGTTTCCGGCGACAGCTCGGTGACCGACTGCAGGAAACGATCGCGGATCTCCTCCGGCCCGAACAGGCTGAAGGCGGCGTGCAGCGGTGCCCCGTCTTCGGGGCGGATCGGGCGGATCAGCAGCTCGTGGCCACTGGGTGCCTTGAAAATCTCGTGCCAGGGCGGCATGCGGTTACGGGTAGCCATACCGGTGATTCCTAGGTGGTCTTCGGATTCTCGCATCCCCGGGGGGCGGTTCCGTGAACGGAACGCTCACACCGTTCAGGCACGCGACCGCGCATTCATTCGGCCTGTTTGAGCCACTGCAGGCGGGTACTGGCGCCGGCTTCGCCCAGGAACTGCTTGAGGGCGGGCATGGCCGGGGCCAGCACCTGGTCGAACTGCCACGGCGGGTTGAGCAGCAGCATGCCGCTGCCGTTGAGCCGCAGCGGTGAATCGTCCGGGCGCACCAGCAGCTCGGCGGTCAGCACCGACTTGACCGGCAGGGCGCAGGCCTTGCGCAGGAAGTGCAGGATGGTGCGGCGCTGCTTGATCGGGAACCAGATCGCGAAGGTGGCCTGCGGCCAGCGCCCGAGGATCTCGGTGACCGAGGCCAGGATGGCCTGGTACTCCGCATCCTGGCCCTCGTAGGGGGGATCGATCAGGACCAGCCCGCGGCCGATCTTGGCGCCGTTGGCCTTGGGCGGCAGCAGCGCCTTGTTCTGCGCGTAGCCGTCGGCGTGGTAGACCGCCACCCGGTTGTCATGGGCGAACAGGGCCTTCAACGCGGCCGCCTCGGCGTCCTGCACCTCGCACACGGCCATGCGGTCCTGCTCGCGCAGGGTCTGGGCGGTCAGCAGCGGCGAGCCGGGGTAGCTGATCATCGCCCCGACCGGATTGTCGGCCTGGACCGCCTTCAGATAGCGCTCGACCACCGCCGGCAGCGACGGCTGGGCCATCAGCCGCATCACCCCGTCCTCGGCCTCCAGGGTCTTGCGGCTTTCCTCGCTGGCCAGCAGGTAGCGGCCGGCGCCACCGTGGGTGTCCAGCACGAAGAACGGGCTGTCCTTGCGCTTGAAGGTGTCGAGCAGGGCAAGCTGCACGATGTGCTTGAGCACATCGGCATGGTTGCCGGCATGGAAGGCGTGGCGGTAATTCATCGGCGCAGTGTACGGGGCGGCGGGCCCAGCGGCTATGCTGCGCGCATGAACCGCCCCCTGCACACCGTCCTGGTCGTCGAAGACGAAACCGCCATCGCCGATACCGTCCTGTATGCCCTGCGCAGCGAAGGCTATGGCGCCCAGCATTGCCTGCTCGGCGGTGACGCCCTGGCCACCCTGCGCCAGCAGCCGGTCGACCTGGTGGTGCTGGACGTCGGCCTGCCGGACATGAGCGGCTTCGAGGTCTGTCGCCGCCTGCGCACCTTCAGCGAGGTGCCGGTGATCTTCCTGACCGCACGCAACGACGAGTTCGACCGCGTGCTGGGCCTGGAGCTGGGCGCGGACGACTACATGGCCAAGCCGTTCTCGCCGCGCGAGCTGGTCGCCCGGGTGCGCGCACGCCTGCGCCGCAGCCAGGCCCCGGCCGAGCAGGGTGGGTGGCAGCAGCACGGGCGGTTTGCGATCGACCGCGACGGGCGCCGCATCCGCTTCGCCGAGCAGCCGCTGGAGCTGACCCGCTACGAGTACGCGTTGATGGCCGCCTTGCTGCAGCGCCCCGGCGCGATCCTGAGCCGGGCCCAGCTGATGGACCGTGGCTGGGACACCGATGCCGACAGCGCCGACCGCACCGTGGACACCCACGTCAAGACGCTGCGCGCCAAACTGCGCGCAGCCGGTGCCGATCCCGACCCGATCCGCACCCATCGCGGGCTCGGGTACGCACTGGAGGCCTGACCGATGCGGCTTGGCCTGAAGCTGTTCCTGGGCTTCTTCCTGATCGTGGGCATCGCCGCGTTCTTCGTGATGCGCATCTTCGTCAACGAGGTCAAGCCCGGCGTGCGCCAGGCGATGGAATCCACGCTGGTGGACGCGGCCAACGTGCTGGCCGAGATGGCCGCCGCCGACCTCAAGGCCGGCCGGATCGGCAACGGCACCTTCGTGGCCAACCTGGCGCGGGCGCAGCGCCGCGACCCCAAGGCGATGGTGTGGCGTTTTCCCAAGCGCACGCTGGACTACCGGGTCACCATCACCGATGCCAGGGGCATCGTGGTCTATGACTCCACCGGCCAGGACATCGGCCGCGACAACTCACGCTGGAACGATGTCTACCGCACCCTGCGCGGCGAGTACGGCGCCCGCTCCAGCCCGGAATTCCCCGGCGATGACATCCACTCGGTGATGCACGTGGCCGCCCCGATCCACGACCCGGCCGATGCCAGGCGCCTGATCGGGGTGCTCAGCCTGGCCCAGCCCAACCGCAGCATCGATCCGTTCATCGCCGCCAGCCAGCGGGCCATCATCAAGCGTGGCGCCTGGTTGATCGGGCTGTCGGCGCTGATCGGCCTGTTGATGACGGCCTGGCTGATGCACGGGGTCAACCGCCTCAACCGCTACGCCAAGGCGGTCAGCGCCGGCGAACCGGTGCCGCCGCCGCGACCGCGCCGCGACGAGATCGGCGACCTCGGCCAGGCGTTGGAGACGATGCGGCGCAAGCTGGAAGGCAAGGCGTACGTGGAGCAGTACGTGCAGTCGCTGACCCACGAAATGAAAAGCCCGCTGGCGGCCATCCGCGGCGCGGCCGAGCTGCTGCAGGAACCGCTGCCCGATGCCGACCGCGTGCACTTCGCGCGCAGCATCCAGGGCCAGGAACAGCGGCTCACCGAGACCATCGACAAGCTGCTTGCGCTGGCCGAAGTGGAACAGCACGGCTGGCTGCAGACGCGCGCGCCGATCGACCTGGGCGAGCTGCTGCGCCAGGCCGCCGACGCGGTGGCCGTGCGCGCGCAGGCCGCCGCGGTGCAGGTCGATGTCGCGGTGCCCGACGGGTTGGTCATCCAGGGCGATGCCTACCTGCTGCGCCAGGCCGTGAACAACCTGCTGGAGAATGCGCTGGCCTTCTCCGCCGCCGACACCGCCGTGCAGCTCGGCGCGGCGCGCGACGGCGAAGGTGTGGTGCTGCGCGTGGCCGACCGCGGCAGCGGCGTGCCCGACTACGCGGTGGAGCGGGTATTCGAGCGCTTCTACTCGCTGGCGCGCCCGTCCACCGGTCTGCGCAGCTCGGGGCTGGGCCTGTCGTTCGTGCAGGAAGTGGCGCGCCTGCATGGCGGGCGCGCCCAACTGCGCAACCGCGAGGGCGGCGGTGCCATCGCCTCGCTGTGGCTGCCCTGGCGCGACCCGGCCGCGCCGATCCGGCGCTGATCGGGCGCTGATCGGCGCGGCGCTGCGCGCTGGCGCACGCACTTCACACCCACTTCAACTTCAGCACAAACCCCGCACACCGCCGCCCCCCATGCTGGCCCCCTCCCAACCGAGGACGGGCCATGAAATCCCTGAAGATGCTGTTGCGGTTCGCCATTGTGGGCGGGCTGATCCTGTTGCTGCTGATCCCGTTGATGATGATCAAGGGGGTGATCAGCGAGCGCCAGGCGTACCGCGACGAGGCCTACCTGCGCGTGTCGCAGAGCCGCGCCGGCGCGCAGACCCTGACCGGCCCGGTGCGCGTGGTGCCGTGGACGGAAACGCGCGACGTGGAAGTGGTCGACGCCGCCGGCAACAAGACCAAGGGCGTGCAGACCGAGCAGGGCTACTGGCTGCAGATGCCCGCGCGGCTGCAGGTGGACGGCCGCATGCTGCCCGACGAGCGCCGCATCGGCCTGTTCCGCGTGCCGGTGTACAGCTGGACCGCCCGCATCCGCGCCGACTTCGGCGATGACGACTACCCGGTCAAGGCCGGTCGCGTGTATGGCACGCCCTACCTGGCCGTGGGCATCGCCGACGTGCGCGGTCTGGTCGGCTCGCCCAAGCTGGACGTGGATGGCCAGGCGCTGACCCTGCAGCCGGGCATCGGCGAGGTGACCGGCATGGGCAAGGGCCTGCACGTGCCGCTGCGCGGCTTCGACGACAGCGCCGGCGGCGTGCTCAAGGGCAGCGCGGTGGACCTGTCGCTGGTGCTCGATGGCACCCGCTCGCTGGCGGTGGTGCCGGTGGGCGATGACAGCCGCATCGCGATCCAGTCGCCGTGGCCGCATCCGTCCTTCGGCGGCAGCTTCCTGCCCAACGAACGCAAGGTGGGCGAGCAGGGCTTCGAGGCGCAGTGGGCGGTGTCGTCGCTGGCCTCCCAGGCACAGCGCCAGCTGCGTGAGAGCAAGGACGTCGAGCCGGAAACGGTCAGCGTGGAGCTGGTCAACCCGGTGGACATCTACACCCAGGCCGACCGCGCCAGCAAGTACGGCATCCTCTTCATCCTGCTCACCTTCGTCGGCTTCATCCTGTTCGAGCTGATCAAGCGCCTGCGCATCCATCCGCTGCAGTACCTGATGGTGGGCCTGGCGCTGGCGATCTTCTTCCTGCTGCTGCTCAGCCTGTCCGAGCACATCCCGTTCTGGCTGGCCTACGTGGCCTCGGCGGTGGCGTGCATCGGGGTGCAGGCGGTGTACCTGTCGGGGGTGCTGAAGAGCTGGGCGCGCGGGTTGGGCTTTGCCGGCATGCTCACCGTGCTCTATGGCGCGCTGTACGGCCTGCTGATCTCGGAGAACAACGCGTTGCTGATGGGCTCGTTGCTGCTGTTCGGCGTGCTGGCCACCGCGATGTGGATCACCCGCCGGATCGACTGGTACGAAGTCGGCGCCAACCTCAAGTAAGGAGCGGCACATGGGCTGGCGCCAAGGGTTGCGGCAACGGGCAGGGCAGGGGATTCCGGCGCTGCTGGAAGTGGACGCGCTGCTGCAGGCCAGCAGCGTGCTGGCGGCCCTGCCGGGGGCGCGCATCGCCCCCGGCCTGGTCCGCTTCCGGCTGGCCGAGCGCACCTGCGAAGGCGTGCGGCAGCAGGGGCTGGCGTGGTTGTCCGGGGCGCGGCAGGGACGCGGCGCGCTGGGCGGCCGGGTGCCGCGCTACCGGGCATGGAAGGCCGGCAGCGCGGCCTTGAGCGAGATCGGCATCACCGGCCTGCCGGCGGATTGGCCGGCGCACGCGGCGGTGTTCGGCTGCACCAGCGTGGACCGCCGGCACTGGTTGCTGTTGCTGCCGGCGCAGGCGCAGTTGTGGCTGGGCTGGAACGGGTGAGCGGCGGCCTGCCCGCATGACCGATGGGACGGGGGCAGCGCGCCGCGGCTGGCTAGACTGGCAGGCTTGATCAACCAAGCCGAAGGGCCGGGGTGGAACGTGCTGAAGTGGGGCGTGCTGGCGATAGCGCTGGCGATGGGTGGCAATGCAGCGGCGCAGCAGCGCGAGACGGTGGACCTGGACATGGTCGGTCGCATCCGCCAGGAGGCCTTCCACCGCTCGCAGGTGATGGCCACCTTCAGCCACCTCACCGAACGGATCGGGCCGCGCCTGACCAACTCGCCCGCGATGGCCGAAGCCAACCGCTGGAGCCGCGGCAAGTTCACCGAGTGGGGCCTGGTCAACGTCCACGACGACGCCTTCGATGCCTTCGGGCGCGGCTGGGTGTTCAGCAACGCCAACGTGGAGATGATCGCCCCGCGCGTGGCGCCGCTGTATGCGCTGCCCAAGGCCTGGACGCCGGGCACCCCCGGCACGGTCGAGGGCGAGGTGATGAAGGTCGATATCAAGAAGCTTGCCGACCTGGAACAGTACAAGGGCAAGCTGGCCGGCAGGATCCTGCTGCTCAACGATGCCCGTGACTACGCGCGCGCCACCCAGTCCGATTCGCACCGCCACGACGAGGCCGGTCTGGCCGAACTGCAGGTGTTCGCCGTGCCAGGCGAGGTGGCCGATGCGCAGGCCGAGCGCCGCAGGAAGGCAACCGAGTACCTGGAGAAGCAGGCGCTGACCCGCGCCACCAATGCCTTCTTTGCCGAGCAGGGCGTGCTGGCCACGATCAGCATCAGCGGCTGGGACAACGGCATCATCCGTGTCGGCGGCGGTGGTTCGCGCAAGGCCGGCGAACCGGTCGGCGTGCCCGAACTGGCGATGATGGCCGAGCACTACAACCCGCTGGTACGCGCGGTCGAGCAGAAGCAGGCGGTGAAGCTGCGCGTCAACGTGGACGCACGGTTCACCGATACGCAGGACCAGCCCGGCTACAACACGCTGGCGGAGATCCGCGGCAGCAGCAAGGCCGATGAGATCGTGATGCTGGGCGCGCACCTGGATTCCTGGCATACCGGCACCGGCGCTGCCGACAACGCGGCCGGCGTGGCGGTGATGATGGAGGCCATGCGCATCCTCAAGGCGGTCGGTGCCAAGCCCCGGCGGACCATCCGCGTGGCGCTCTGGAGCGGTGAGGAGCAGGGCCTGGTCGGCTCGCAGGCTTACGTGGGCAGGCACTTCGCGCGCTATCCCGAACCGGCCGACCCGGCGCAGCAGGCGTTGCCGGCCTCGATGCGCGAGCCCACCGGCGCCCTGCAGCGCCGGCGCGATTACGACAAGCTCTCGGTGTACTTCAACATGGACAACGGCTCAGGCCGCTTCCGTGGCATCTACGCGCAGGAAAACCTGGCCGCCGTGCCGATCTTCGAGGCCTGGCTGGCCCCGTTCCATGACGTGGGCGCCCGCACCGTGGCCACCCGCAACACCGGCAGTACCGACCACATCGCGTTCGATCGGGTCGGCCTGCCGGGTTTCCAGTTCATCCAGGACCGGCTGGACTACTTCACCAACGTGCACCACAGCAACCTGGACACCTGGGACCACGCCGAGCCGGAAGACCTCAAGCAGGCCGCGGCCATCGTCGCCGCCTTCGCCTACAACGCGGCGATGCGCGAGGAGAAGATGCCGCGCAAGCCGCTGCTGGCGCCCTGACGGCGGTCAGCGGACCTGCCCGGACACGGCGCGCACGGCAGGATCCACGCCGATCACCGCCCGGTACAGCGCCGCACCCTCGGCGCTGGCGCTGCCAACCTTGCGCAGCGCCGTCGAGGTGTAGATCGGCGGCTGCCCGGTGCCGGGCGTGGCCAGCACCGCCTCCAGCGCGGCCACTTCGCCGGGCAGCACGGTCACGGCGACCAGGCACAGCTGCGGCGAGCAATCCAGGCCCTGCAGCTGCGCGCTGGGGCTGCCCTGCTGCAGGCGCTGCTTCAGCGCGTCCAGGTGTTCCTGGCGGCGGTGCTGGGTGGTGGCGTCGGTGGCGAACCGCGACTGCCAACTGGCCACCTGGGCATCCCATTGCGCCGGATCGTCCAGCAGGGCGCTGATCGAGGCCGTGTTGACGCTTCCCGCCGCCACCAGGGCGCTGTCGGGCAGGGCGGTGCGGGAGGCCGCCCCCGGCACGGGAGCGGCCGGTGTGGATGCCGCGGCCGGGGCGGGTGGGCCGCCGGCATCGTCGGTGCGCCATTCGCCGGGCGGGGCGACCGCGGTATCGGGCACGGCGGTCGCGTCCGCATCGGGTGCCAGGTCGCGGCAGCCAGCCAGCAGCACCAGGGCAGTGAGCGCGGCAAGACGGGTACGGGTGTGCAACAAGGGGAACTCCTTGGGCATTGACGTTGGCTCGTGACAGGTGGCCGTGATCGGCCGTCGGTGGGAGAAGGGGCGGCGGCTCAGGGCGCCGGCGCGGAGGCGCGCGGCAGCGTGGACGCCAGTGCAGACCACAGCCGATGCGCTCGTGTCGCATCCGACGCACCATTTGCCGCCGGTGCGCCGGGTGGCGGCCCGGAACGAGCCCGCGCCAGGCCCGGACGGGTCCGCGGCCTGGCCGGGCGCGCGACCACCGGATCGGCCGGCGCGGCAGCGGTAGGCGGCGCGCTGGCGGCATGACCATGCACTGTCACCGCCAGGCGAGGCGGGAGCGGGCGGGGGGGCGGCAGGGACGGGCACAACGAGCGCGGTGGGCGCATGGTCGAGATCGTGTGAAGAACGGTGCCGCATGAAACCATCTGCGCGCTCGCCCGAACAGTAGGGATTTTCTGATTTGGTGGGGGCGGTCGGTGAGCGGCCCCCGGCCGGCGGGCCGCAGAAGCCGCGTTGCCGCGTGGGTGCGCGGGCCTACTCCGCCTGTACGATCAGCTCGGCGATCGTCGGCGTCGTCGACAGGACGGCGCGCCGGACCGGGTTTCCCCAGCGATCTTGCCCGGGAACGGAGATGCTGGCGGCATGGAAGTAGGTGGCGTCGGCGTCTTCCATCAGTGCGGCTGCCTCCAGCGGCGCGGCTGCGCGATCAGGGATCACTGCCAGGCACAGTGTCGGCGCGCATTGCAGCTGCAGCGCGTCCAGACCGGCCATGGACGCGCCAAGCGCGCGCTCAAGATGGGACACGTACCGTTGGCGTGTTTGAGACAGGCCCAGACGGGTCGCGCTTTCGAAGGCAAGCCGCGAAAGCGCGCGGTCGAACAGCGCTGGATTGGCAAGCAGGTCGTCTACCGCTTGCGCGTCAAGCGCGTTGTCCAGCACCAGCCTCGATTCGAGGGCGGCCGCCGACCCTGCCTGGAGGGAAGCGGGAGCCGTCGCGGTTGCGCCTGCAACGATGCCCGCTGGCGCTGGGGGCGCGGCAGCAAAGGCATGTCGTTCGGCCAGCGGCTTCGTTGCACTGCGAGCGGATGGCTCGGCGTCGTGAAACAGCGCCAGCAATGCTGCACTCATGCCCAGCGTGATCCAGACGTAGTGTCTTTTCACGAGGCCTGCATGATCGGAGGGCGCATCCGGATGCTCCATCGGGTGGACCTCCAGCGTCGAGAATTCGCTGTCCCGGGTCCATCAGACTGCGTTCAAATACGGGCCGCCATCACGGCGGCTCGCCAGGAAGGCCCTTGGGGGGTGAGCGCTGACCGTCATCCGTGCCGGTCGCCGCCAAGGGATGCGGCCGTTCTCGGCAGGTCAGGCCCGGGCCGGGGTAAAATCGTCGGAAATCCAGCTTCCTGTCCCGAGCCCTCCATGACCTGCCGCACCCGCTTCGCCCCCAGTCCCACCGGTTACCTGCACATCGGCGGTGCCCGCACTGCGCTGTATTGCTGGCTGGAAGCCCGTCACCGTGGCGGCGAGTTCGTGCTGCGCATCGAGGACACCGACCGCGAGCGCAGCACCCAGGGCGCGATCGACGCCATCCTGGAGGCGATGGACTGGCTGGGCCTGGGCTATGACGAAGGCCCGATCTACCAGACCCAGCGCGTGGCCCGCTACCAGGAAGTGGCCGAGCAGCTGGTGGCCGACGGCAAGGCCTATTACGCCTACGAGACCAAGGACGAGCTGGACGCCATGCGCGAAGCGGCCATGGCCCGCCAGGAAAAACCGCGCTACAACGGCGCCGCGCGCGAGCTGGGCCTGCCGTACAAGGACGATCCGAACCGGGTGATCCGCTTCAAGAACCCGCTGGAGGGCACGGTGGTGTTCGAGGACCTGATCAAGGGCCGCATCGAGATCGCCAACAGCGAGCTGGACGACATGGTGATCTTCCGCCCGGACGGCTTCCCCACCTACAACTTCGCGGTGGTGGTGGACGACTGGGACATGCGCATCAGCGAAGTGATCCGTGGCGATGACCACATCAACAACACCCCGCGCCAGATCAACCTGTACGAAGGCATCGGCGCGCCCGTGCCGAGGTTCGGCCACATGCCGATGATCCTGGACGAGCACGGCGCCAAGCTGTCCAAGCGCACCGGCGCGGCCGATGTGATGCAGTACAAGGACGCCGGCTACCTGCCCGATGCCCTGCTGAGCTACCTGGCGCGGTTGGGCTGGTCGCATGGCGACCAGGAGCTGTTCAGCCGCCAGGAGCTGATCGACCTGTTCGACGTGACCCACTGCAACTCCAAGGCGGCGCGGCTGGACATGGCCAAGCTGGGCTGGGTCAACCAGCACTTCCTGAAGACCGAAACGCCGGCCAGCATCGCCCCGCACCTGGTCTACCAGCTGGACAAGCTGGGCCTGGACCTGGCCGCCGGCCCGGCCCCGGCCGACGTGGTGGTGGCCCTGCGCGACCGCGTGCAGACGCTGAAGGAAATAGCCGAGAAGGCGGTGGTCTGGTACCAGCCGCTGACCGACTACGACGAGGCGGCCGTGGCCAAGCACTTCAAGCCGGGCGCCGAGCTGGCGCTGGGCAAGGCCCGCGAGCAGCTGGCCGGGCTGGCGGAGTGGACGGCCGAGACCGTTTCGACCGCCCTGCACGACACCGCCACCGCGCTGGAGATCGGCATGGGCAAGGTCGCCCAGCCGCTGCGCGTGGCCATCACCGGCACCCAGGTCAGCCCCGACATTTCGCAGACCGTGTTCCTGGCCGGGCGTGAAGAGGCCTTGAAACGCATCGACGTCGCACTTACTAAAGTACCGACGGCCTGACCCCAGGAGACCGCGCATGCCCGCCAAGACCGCTTGTACCGCCCCGCACCATCATGTTCACGACGCATCGGACTTCGTGAAGGTGGTGGAGCGTGTCTGCGCCGAACGCGGGCTGCGCCTGACCCCGATCCGTGCCAACGTGCTGCGCCTGATCGCCGAGGCCGGCAAGCCGGTCAAGGCCTACGAGCTGTTGGAATGGGTCCGCAATGGCAAGGGCGTGGGCGCCGACGCCCCGCCCACGGTGTACCGCGCGCTGGATTTCCTGATGGCCAACGGGTTTGTGCACAAGCTCGAATCGGTCAATGCCTTCGTGGCCTGCCACCATCCCAGCAGCGCGCAGCACTCGGTGCCTTTCCTGATCTGCAACAGCTGCCACAGCGCGGTGGAGCTGGAAGACCGCGAGATCGTCAGCCAGCTGGAAAAGCGCGCCAAGGAGCTGGGGTTCCAGCCGCAGGCGCAGACCCTGGAAGTGCACGGGCTGTGCGCCCGCTGCGCGGGCTGACCGCCGCCCCGCCGCCGCATCGATTCAACACAGGGCCAAGGCCACCGGTCAGGGGGGATCGGTGGCGGGCGCGTGGGCGGTATCCACCTTCACCACCACCGACATGCCCGGGCGCAGGCGCCTGGCCAGCGGCTGGTCGGGATCGATGCGGATGCGGATCGGCAGGCGCTGCACCACCTTGGTGAAGTTGCCGCTGGCATTGTCCGGGCGCAGCACGCTGAACTCCGAGCCGGTGGCGGGGGCGATCTGTTCGATATGGCCGTGCAGGGTTTCGCCGTCGAAGGCGTCCACCTTGAACGTGGCCGGCTGCCCGATGCGCATCTTCCAGGTCTGGCCTTCCTTGAAGTTGGCCACCACCCACAGCGTGTCCGGCACCAGGAACAGCAGTTGCGAGCCGGCGGTGACGTACTGGCCGAGGCGGACCGAGGCCTCGCTGACCTGGCCATCGCGCGGGGCATGGATGACCGTGTTGGCCAGGTCGATGCGGGCCAGCGCCAGCTGGGCCTGCGCGGTGTCCACCTTGGCCTCCAGGCTGCGTCGCGCCACCTGGGTGGAGGTGAGGGTTTCCTCGGCGATGCGGATCTGCGCCTGTGCCTGCAGCACCGCCGACTGCGCCGCCTGCGCGCCGGTGCGCAGCTTGTCGCGGTCGTTGAGGGCCACCAGCTGCTGGGCGGCCAGTTCCTCGTAGCGCTTGAGCTCCACCCGCGAGCGCGACTGCTCGGACTGGCCGGCGACCAGATTGGCCTGGGCGGCGGCGATCTGGGCGCGGTTCTGCGCCTGGGCCTGGTCGGAGTTGGCCAGCGCGGCCTGCGCGGCCTCGAGGTCGGCCTGCGCCTGGGCGACCTTTTCCTGGTAGATGCGGTCATCGATGCGCACCAGCGGATCGCCCTGCTTGACGTGCTGGAAGTCCTTGACCAGCACCTCGGTGACATAGCCGTTGACCTGCGGCGCCAGCACGGTGATCTGGCCGCGCACATAGGCGTTGTCGGTGCTGACCCGGGTGCTGTCGAACGGCCACAGCGACCAGGCGCGCAGGATCAGCGCGATGCCCAGCAGCGCCACCGCGATCATGAGCACCACGCTGCGCGTGCTCGGGGTGAGGTACTTGGGCACGCTGGAGGGCGTGACCGCGGTGGCGGCGGCACTGGCCGGGGCGGCATCGGTGGGCGGGGCCGGGTTGACGTTTTCCGGCGGGCTGTCGTCGCGGGGCGGAGGGGTGGGCATGGGCGGACTCATCGGGGCAGCGCGGAAGACGGCGCCGGATCGGAAGGGGAGGCAGGCGGGCGCTTGCGCCACTGCTTGAGCACGGCGGTACGCACCGACAGCAGCAGCAACCAGCCCAGGAAGGCCAGGGCCACGGTGCCGCTCAGGCGGAACACATCATTGAAGGCGCGCACGTTGGCTTCGCGGCGCGTGGTCTGCGCCAGTTGCGCGGTGCCCTGCGCACTGCGCTGGACCGGGTCGGTGATCAGGCCGGCGTAAAGCTGCTGCTGTTGCTTCAGGCGCTGGGCGACCACGCCATCGGCCGGGTCGAGCTGGCTCACCAGCGCGGTGGAGTACAGCTGCTCGCGATGCAGCTGGTAGGTGCCCAGCACCGCCGAGCCGGCCAGGCCGCCTAGGGTCTGGGTGATCGACAGGGTAACCAGGAAGGTGATCATGTGGTCCACGCCCTGCTTCAGGGCCTGGGTGATGCCCAGCATGATCAACGGGCCCATGAACATGCCCGCGCCCACCGACGCCAGGAACTGGCTGGCGTAGAAATCGTGCGGACGATCCAGGCTGGTGCGGTGCTGGTCCAGCAGCGCGGCACTGCCCAGCAGCAGGATGGCCATCAGCAGTTGCGGGATGATCCGCTTGGGGCCGAAGGTCAGGGCGCTGGCGGCGATGCCGCTGACCACGCCGGCCAGGATCACCGCGAACAAGGGCCGCATCTGGTCCGGGCCCATGCCCAGCTGGCGCATCAGGCCGACCACACCGTAGGACTGCTCGGTGGTGAGGAAGCGGATCAGGAAGGCACCCACGATGAAGTGCAGCACCGGCAGGCTGGCCAGCCAGCGCGTCTGCAGCAGCGGGTTGCGCCGGTAGTGCTCGATCACGAAGGCGGTGGTGGACAGCGCGATGGAGGCGACCAGCGCCCAGCCCAGCCACGGGGTGTCCAGCCACCAGCGCACGTAGCCCTGCGCCAGCACGATCACCAGCAGCGCCACCGCCGGGGCGAGCAGGGCGAAGGTGAGGAAGTCCAACGGTTCGAAGGCCTTGATCTGCACGCCCGGCGGCAGCTTCAGCAACACCACCGCCGCGAACGCGCACAGCGCCAGCCCGGCTTCGAAAAGGTACAGGGTGTGCCATTGGCCGGTATCCACCAGCGCCGGCGAGACCAGCCAGGCCAGCGGCACGGCCAGCTGGGAGATGCCCACGCCCACCACCAGCAGGTTGCCGGTGTACCGGCGCGGCAGCGACTGCAGCATGTACAGGGTGCCCAGCGTGCTGCAGGCCGCGCCGGCAAAACCGCTGGCGGCGCGGGTAAGCAGCGTGGTCTCGTAGCTGCCGACGAACAGGTGCAGCACCGCCAGCGCCGCGTACAGGCCCAGCCCGATCTCGGCGAACAGGCGGATGCCGCACTGCTGGCGGAACTTGAAGGCCAGCAGGTTGGCGGTGACGTTGACCATGGCGTAGGCAGCGACCAGCCAGCTGCCCTGGGCCGGGGTGAGGCCGAGCTGGCCCTGCATGAAAGGCAGGTTGGCGGTGACCAGCGCGTTGCCCAGGCCGCCGGTGATGCCCACCAGCAGCGCGACCAGCGCATAGGCCACGCGCCGGTGTGGCGGATGCCAGGGCATCGAGGCCGAACCCGGCAGGGTCGGCTTCTCGTGTTCTTCCCAGTCCGGGATCGGTTTGAGGTACTGCGACATCAGCCCTCCGGGTGGATGGGGCCCTGCAATCCGCCACGCAGCAACTGCAGGGCGCGGGCGACCAGCCGGGCCCGTTCTTCGCGGGACTTGCCACGTAGCGCGGCTCCCAGCATGCCCGAGATCAGTGAAACATCCGTTGCCTGCAGATCGGGGCGGCACAGGCCGGCGGCGATCGCGCGCTGGATCGGGGCTTCCAGCAGGGTCCAGATGGTCTGCCGCGCGGCCTTGATGGCCGGGTCGTCCGGGTCCACCGCGCGCCAGTAATCGGACAGCGCGGGCGACTGCACGATGCGCGCGGCCATGCCCTCCAGTACCTCGAACAAGGCGTCGTCGCGCTCGCCCAGGCTGCTGACCTGGCGCTGGATGCGGGCCACGGTCCGTTGCAGCAGCGCCTCCACCAGCGCGGTGCGGTCGGGGAAGTTGCGGTACAGCGTGGCGCGGCCCACCTGCGCGCGCTCGACCACCAGGTCGAGCGGGGCGGTGACGCCGTGCTGGCCGAACACCGCATCGGCGGCATCGAGGATGAGAGCGCGGCGGGCGGCCGCATCGGCACGTTGGGAAGTCATGGGACATGATCGGACAATCCTGTCCGCAGCGATAGCCCTCGGCCGTGGCGCCCGCCGGGTGCGGTAGGCGGGCGCTGGGCAAGATCAAGGCACGGTGAAATCCGCCGCGCGCAGGCGCCCTGTCAGGGCCAGGCGCGGCCCGTGGTCGCAACGAGAGAACCCCGCAGATGGTCGAAGAGACAAAAAAAAGGTTGTTCGCCCATCTGCGGGGTAAAGGCTTTGCTGAAGCACGCGCGTGCATGCCTTGTCGCTCGGGGCGGGTACGGGCCGCGGAGCGGGACTTGCAGCGTGTCCCGCGAACCCGCACACCCCCCACCCCGCGCGACGGAGCCGGCACTCGCATGGCTTCATACGCCGCGACGACGGAACCCCTCAGATGGGCGAAGAACCAAAAAAAAGGGCCAGGTCAACGACCCGGCCCTCCGTGCTTCCCTCGCGGCAACCGCGTCTTACCAGCGCAGGCCGGAGAAGGGGTTGAAGCTCGTGTCGCCCTGGGTTTTCTCGCGGTAGTAGCTGTAGTTGGCGGTGATCGCCAGCAACACCTGCCAGGCCGCCCACAGGCCGCGGCCCACCGCGTTGGGCAGGAACTGGATCACGATGCCCAGTGCGATGCTGATGGCCAGCACCACCAGCGCCTTGCGCCACATGCCCAGGATG
The DNA here is from genome assembly GCF_036662295.1 of Stenotrophomonas sp. Lineage (GTDB taxonomy): Bacteria > Pseudomonadota > Gammaproteobacteria > Xanthomonadales > Xanthomonadaceae > Stenotrophomonas. The sequence goes on along the minus strand of NZ_JAVWXA010000029.1, from coordinate 21,042 downwards.
AAGAAGTAGATCCAGCTGAAGAACAGCGCGAAGAAGTTGAAGTTGATCTTCAGCTTCTGGCCGAACGGCAGCTCCTTGTAGGCCGCCTTGAACTCGGGCGTGTTCGGCGCGCCATAGGTGTTGAAGAAATTGAAGCGGAACTGCCACTTGGGGCTGAGCGGGGCGGTGTTGGTCGAATCCATGTCCGTTTTCTAGGTGTGTAAACGATTACATGATAGCGGCTGGCGCTGGTTTGCCGCCAGTTTTCCGTCGCTTCGCCGTCGGTTCCTGGCGTAGCGAAAGACGCGTCACACAATCGCCTTCGATTTGATATAGGGTGCGCATTCCGCGCGGCAGGGAGCCCCGCGGCGAATTGGAATGCCAAGAGAAACCAGACCATGTCCAGTGTTGTGACCCCTCCGGAGCGACCGCAGGCAGGCCCGCGGATCGCACCGTGTCCGCAGGCCACCCAGGCCCAGCATCTGCTGGCGCATCTGCAGTTCCTGCAGGTTGGCTCGCGTGCGTTGACCCGGCCCGCGCTGGACGCGGATATCGCCGTGGTCGCCACCCCGGCCTGAGCCACCCACGCGCGGGTCTCCCCGCGCGCGGTGGCACCGCGCCTCAGAAGCGCGCGGTCATGCCCAGGAAGTAGCTGCGGCCGGCCACGAAGTAGTCGGTGGCCCCTTCGGCGTACAGCTTCTTGTCGGCCAGGTTGCTGACGCCTGCCCGCACCGTCAGCGCGTCATTGACGTGCCATGCGCCGGTCAGGTCGTACAGCGTGTAGGCGCGGATGAAGCTGCTGGCCACGCCGGCCTGCTTGCCGGTGTACTGCGCCGACAGCGTGGCCGAGAACGCATCCACCGGCGTCCAGTCCACCGAGGAGTAGCCGGAGAACTCCGGCGTGTCGATCAGGTTCTCGCCGGTGGTGAGGTTCTTGGCTTCCTTGATCCACGTTGCCGCCGTGCGCCAGCGCCAGTGCTCGCCCAGGTTGAGGTTGAAGTTGCCTTCCATGCCGCTGGTGCGGGCGCGCTCCACGTTCTGCATGCGCGTCCACCAGTAGCCGTTGAAGAAGCCCAGCGGTTCGTACTCGATCTTGTTCTTGAAGTCGGTGTGGAAGTAGGTCAGCCCGGTGTCCACGGTGCCGTTGTCGAAGTTGAGGCCGAGCTCGCGGTTGGTGCTGGTTTCCGGGTCCAGGTTCGGGTTGCCGGCCATGTAGCAGCCGCCGGTCACATAGCCCAGCGGGCGCAGCGAACCGCAACCGCGGCCGCCGGACTGGGTGGCCGCCGACGCCGCGTTCTCGGTCAGGCTGGGCGCGCGGAAGCCCTTGGAGATGCCCCCGCGCAGGGTCCAGCTTTCTGCCGGGTGGTAGACCAGGTACGCGCGCGGGCTGACATGGCTGCCGAACTGCTCATGGTGGTCCAGGCGGGCGCCCAGGGTCAGTGCCAGCTTTTCGTGCAGCTTCAGTTCGTCCTCCACGAAGATCGCCCAGGTGTCCACCTCCAGCGACGAGCCGACCACCGGGTTGCCGGCATAGTCCACCGGGGCCTGGCCGATGGTGTCGGTGTTGGTCAGCTCCTGGCGCTTCCATTGCCCGCCCACGCTCAGCTGGTGGTCCACCCACAGGGTGAACGGCGTGCTCAGGCTGCCTTCCACGATCATGTCCCTGGCCTGCGAACGACCGGTCGGGCCGATGTCGTTCTTGAACTCGGTCCAGTAGCCGGTGACCTTGGACGTGCCGAAGGACCAGTTGCCGTTGTGGCTCAACGACAGGCTGGTGCGCTTGAGTTCGCTGGCACCCCAGGCGTAGTCGCCCTCATCTTCCAGCGCGGTGCTGGCGAAGGCCTGCTGCACGCCGTATCCGGCTTCCAGCTGCAGGCTCTGCGCCTCGCTGAGCGTCCAGTCCAGCAGGGCGTCCACGTTGCGGTCCTTCTCGCCGGCATACGCATTGCCGTACACGCCGCCGTTGCTGCGGTCCGATTCGCGGTTGGTGTAGTTGGCGCCCACGCGCAGGCCCACGTTCTCGCTCAGCGGGCCGGAGAACTGGGTGCCGATCTGCTGGGTATCGCCGCGCTTGCCGTCCTGCGGGGAGGTATAGCTGTGCGTGGCGCTGCCGCCCCAGGTGTCGCCGATGCGGCGGGTGATGATGTTGATCACCCCGCCCATCGCATCGGAGCCGTACAGCGAGGACATCGGCCCGCGCACCACTTCGATGCGCTCGATCTGGTCCGGCGCGATCCAGTTGAGGTCCTGCCGGCCCAGGTCGGGGCGGTAGTTGGTGGAGGCCGAGCGGCCCACGCGCTTGCCGTCCACCAGGATCAGCGTGTAGTTGGAGGGCATGCCGCGCAGCTTGATCTTGGATTGCTCGCCGGCCGCGCTGAGGCCGCCGGTGACGCCGGGGATGCGGCTGAGCAGGGTGCCCAGGTCATGCACGGGCTGGCGCTCGATGTCCTCGCGCGTGATCACGCTGATGCTGGCCGGGGCGTCCTTGATCCATTGCTGGTTGCCCGAGGCGGTGACCACCACGGTGTCCATGTCCTTGGCGGCCGGGTCGGCGGCGGTCTCGGCCAGGGCGAGGGACGGGGCGGCCAGCAGCAGGCAGACGGCCAGGGCCAGCGGCGCGCGGCGCGGCCGCACGGGGGAGGGGGAGGTAAACAAAGCAGACATGAGGGTCTTCCATGGAGGGGTGGGAACCCCGGCCGGGAAGCGACTGGCGATGTCAGCACGACGAAAGCAGGCAACCCGACCGGTGGGACGGCGCGCGGCGGACCGCCGGCGCGTCTGGGTGGGTAGTGCGGTATCGCATGCCTGCCTGGTTAACGGAATGATAACCGTTTACATGCTGAATGGCCAAAGGCCCGTGCCACAAGGCCTGCGGCGGGCGGTCGCACCCCAGCGCCCCCGGATTTTGCTGAATGGGGAGAAATCCCCGGGCCAGCCTTCGCACCCGGCTTACATTTGGCCCCCTATGCTGGGCCGCATTTTTCGCCTCAGATCCGTTGGAGAGTTCGTGGGTTCCGGTAGTGACAGACATCAGCTGCGTGCCGGCCACGGCCCCTCGCAGGCAGTACGCAGGGCGGCCGCTGGGCGCGCCGGGATCGCCATGACCTTGTTCGTGCCGGGCCGCGCCCGATGAGCGGGCAGACCCTTCCGGCCATCGCCGACGCCGGCCAGGCGATCCTGCCGCCGGAAGTGCCCATGGCCATGCCCGAGCAATCCTTCCGCGAGGGGCGCCTGCAGGTGCCGCGCCAGCGCACCGCGCCGCGGCTGATGGCACTGCGCCGCTTCTACATCCTCGGTGGCACCGCGGCGATGACCATCGCCGCCACCGTGATGATGTGGAAGGTGCTGGCCGTCAACGGCATCACCGTGCTGGAGGCCTGCCTGCTGGTGCTGTTCGTGGCGTTGTTCGCCTGGATCGCGCTGTCCTTCGCCGGGGCGGTGGCCGGCTTCCTCACCGCGGTGTTCGATCGCGGCTACAAGCTGGGCATCGACCCGGACCAGCCGCTGCCGGTGGTGCACACGCGCACCGCGCTGCTCATGCCCACCTACAACGAAGACCCGCGCCGGCTGCTGGCCGGCCTGCAGGCCATCTACGAGTCGGTGGCCGAGACCGGGCAGCTGGACAAGTTCGATTTCTTCGTGCTCAGCGACACGCGCCGCGAGGACATCGGCGCGGCCGAGGAGCAGGCCTTCGCCGAACTGTGCGATGCCGTGGATGGGCATGCACGCCTGTTCTACCGCCGCCGGGGCGACAACAGCGGGCGCAAGGCCGGCAACATCGCCGACTGGGTGCGGCGCTGGGGCGGCGGCTACCCGCAGATGCTGATCCTGGACGCGGACAGCCTGATGACCGGCGACACCATCGTGCGCCTGGTCGCCGGCATGGAGCACAACCCCGACGTCGGCCTGATCCAGACCCTGCCGGCGGTGATCGGCGGGCGCACGCTGTTCGCCCGCATGCAGCAGTTCGGCGGGCGCGTGTACGGGCCGGTGATCGGCCGTGGCGTGGCCTGGTGGCACGGCGCGGAAAGCAACTACTGGGGCCACAACGCCATCATCCGCACCGAGGCCTTCGCCGACAACGCCGGCCTGCCCGCGCTGCCGGGCCGCCAGCCCTTCGGCGGCCACGTGCTCAGCCATGATTTCGTGGAGGCCGCGCTGATGCGCCGCGGTGGCTGGGCCACGCACATGGTGCCCTACCTCAAGGGCAGCTACGAGGAAGGCCCGCCGACGCTGACGGACATGCTGGTGCGCGATCGCCGCTGGTGCCAGGGCAACCTGCAGCACGCCAAGGTGGTGGCCTCCAAGGGCCTGCACTGGGTCAGCCGCATGCACATGATGATCGGCATCGGCCATTACTTCACCGCGCCGATGTGGGGGATGCTGATGCTGATCGGCATCGCCATCCCGCTGTTCCAGGGCGGCATCGACTTCAACGAAGTGCTGCACCTGTCGCCCAGCCTGTACTGGCGGCACCAGGACGAAGAGAAGGTCATCCGCATGTTCGCCATCACCATGGTGGTGCTGCTGACCCCCAAGGTGCTGGGCTACATCGCCATGCTGCTCGATCCGGTGGAGCGGCGCGGCTGTGGCGGTGGCATCCGCGCGCTGCTGTCGATGCTGCTGGAAACCCTGCTGGCCGCGCTGATGGCGCCGGTGGTGATGTACGTGCAGTCGCGCGGCGTGGCCGAGGTGCTGGCCGGCAAGGACTCCGGCTGGGATGCGCAGCAGCGCGACGACGGCGGCATCTCCTGGCCGGCGCTGATCCGCGGCTATGGCGGGCTGAGCGTGTTCGGGCTGTTCATGGGCGTGCTGGCCTATGCGGTGTCGCCGTCGCTGGCGGCCTGGATGGCGCCGGTGGTGATCGGCATGGTGCTGGCCATCCCGGTGGTGGCGCTGACCTCCGCGCGCGGGCCGGGCACGCTGATGCATCGCCTGCGCCTGATGGAGATCCCCGAAGAGACCGCCCCGCCCAAGGTGCTGGTGCGGGCCGCGCAGCTGCGCCAGGCCGCCGCCGCGCGCGCGGCCGCCGGCTGACCCGAGCCGGGGGCCAGGCGGCATAATGCGGTTTCACTGTCGTGGAGCCGTACATGCTGGATACCCTCATCACCGAAACCGGCACCGACCCGCAATGGGCGGTGCTGTGGCTGCACGGCCTGGGCGCCGATGGCCATGATTTCGCCCCGATCGTGCCCGAGCTGCTGCGCCCGCACTGGCCGGCGATCCGCTTCGTGTTCCCGCATGCGCCGGTGCAGCCGATCACGGTCAACAACGGCGTGCCGATGCGCGCCTGGTATGACATCGTCAGCATGGACTTCCGCTCGCGCGCCGACGCTGCCGGCGTGGATGCCTCGGTCCAGGCGCTGGACGGATTGATCGACCAGCAGGTGGCGGCCGGCATCCCGGCCGAGCGCATCCTGCTGGCCGGCTTCTCGCAGGGCGGTGCGGTCATCCTCAGCGCGGTCCTGCGCCGCAATCGCCCGCTGGCCGGGTTGATCGCGCTGTCCACCTACCTGCCCGATCCGGAAAACGCCGCCCGCCAGCGCGTGCCCGACGGCATCCTGCCGCCGGTGTTCATGGCCCACGGGACGCAGGACACGGTGATCCCGCAGGCGATCGGCGCCCATACCGCGCAGACCCTGAAGGACCTCGGCTTCCCGGTGGAATGGCACAGCTACCCGATGGCCCACCAGGTCTGCACCGAGGAACTGGACGCGCTGCGCGACTGGCTGGACCGGCGTTTCCAGGGCGCCTGAGCCATGAACGATCCCCGCCAGCAGCCCTGGTTGCCTGAGCTGTGCCGCCTGCCGCGGCTGGCGGCGATGCTCGGCCTGGCCGAGCTGGTGGTGGTGGTCGTCGCGCTGGCCCCCGATGGCAGCCGCCACTGGAGCCTGTCCGATTTCCTCTCGGCCAGTGGCTTTGCGCTCTGGCTGGCGCTGGCGGTCACGGTGTGCCTGTGCGTGGCCCGCACCGCACTGTCGCGCCTGCCCGAGCTGGCCGGCACGCTGCTGGCGGTCACGATGACCGCCCTGATCGCCGCGCTCTGTGCCGGGGTGGTGCACGGCCTGTACGGCGTGGTGCAGAGCGAGGGGTTCGCGCGCGAGGTGGGCTTCTGGCGCTTCACGCTGGGCAGCGCCACCATGACCGCGCTGATCGTGGCGCTGGCGCTGCGCTATTTCTATGTCAGCGATCGCTGGAGTGCGCAGACGGTGGCCAACGCACGCGCGCAGGCCGATGCGCTGCAGGCGCGGATCCGTCCGCATTTCCTGTTCAACAGCATGAACCTGATCGCCAGCCTGGTCCGGCGCGATCCGGTGGTGGCCGAGCGCGCGGTGCTGGACCTGTCGGACCTGTTCCGCGCCGCGCTGGGGGCGGGCGAGGGCGATTCGACGCTGCAGGCCGAGTGCGAGCTGGCCGAGCGCTATCTGTCCATCGAGTCGCTGCGCCTGGGCGAGCGCCTGCAGGTGCAGTGGCAGCGCGAGGAGCCGCTGCCGTGGTCGCTGCCGATGCCGCCGCTGGTGCTGCAGCCATTGGTGGAAAACGCAGTGCTGCATGGCATTTCGCGCCTGCCTCGGGGCGGCACCATCCTCATCACGCTGGCCTGCCAGGGCAACCAGCTGCACATCCGCGTGCACAACCCCGCCCCGGACCCGCAGGCCCGCGCGCTGCCGCTGGCACAGGGGGCCGGCCACGCCCAGCGCAGCATCGCCCATCGCCTGGCCTGGCGTTTCGGCCCGGCGGCCCGGATGACGGGGGCATGGAGCGACGGCTACTATGCCTGCGACATCACCGTCCCGGTGCCCTGAGGAAACAGCCTTGAAGGTGGTCATTGCCGATGACGAGCCGCTGGCCCGCGAGCGCCTGCGCAGCCTGCTGGCCGAGCTGGACGGGGTCGAGGTGGTGGCCGAGGCCGAGAACGGCGAGCAGGCGCTGCATGCCTGCGCCGAGCTGCAACCGGACCTGGTGCTGCTGGACATCGCCATGCCCGGCCTGGACGGGCTGGAGGCCGCCCGCCACCTGGCCACCTTCGAGCCGCGCCCGGCGGTGGTGTTCTGCACCGCCTACGATGCCCACGCGCTGTCGGCCTTCGAAGCGGCGGCCATCGACTACCTGATGAAGCCGGTGCGCCCCGAGCGCCTGGCCGCCGCGCTGGACCGCGCGCGCACCTTCCTGGCCGGGCGCAGCGGCCATCCCAGCGCGCCCAGCCAGCAGGCGCGCACGCTGCTGTGCGCACGCCTGCGCGGCAGCCTGCGGCTGATCCCCATCGAAGACATCCACTACCTGCAGGCCGAGGAAAAGTACGTGGTGGTCCACCATGCGCGTGGCGAAGACCTCATCGAGGAATCGCTGAAATCGCTGGAAGAGGAGTTCGCCAACCGCTTCGTGCGCATCCACCGCAACTGCCTGGTCGCCCGCCACGAGCTGCTCGAGCTGCGACGAAATGGCGCAGGCCAGGTCCAGGCCGTGCTGCGCCACGGCAAGGCCCCGCTGGAAGTGAGCCGGCGCTGCGTGGCCAGCATCAAGCAGGACCTCCTGTAGGTATCGACCGTTGGTCGATACGCCCCGCTGCGCGGATAATGGCCGGCATGACAATCCTGCGCATCGCCACCCGAAAGAGCCCGCTTGCCCTGTGGCAGAGCGAACACGTCGCCGATCGCCTGCGCCAGGCCCATCCGGGGCTGGACGTGGTGCTGGTGCCGATGAGCACCAAGGGCGATGAGGTGCTGGACCGGTCGCTGGCCGCGATCGGTGGAAAGGGCCTGTTCCTGAAGGAGCTGGAGCTGGCGATGCTGCGCGGCGACGCCGACTGCGCGGTGCACTCGCTCAAGGACGTGCCGATGGAGCTGGACGCCCCCTTCGCGCTGCCGGCCATGCTCACCCGCCACGATCCGGCCGATGGCTTCATCTCCAACCTGTACGCCTCGCTGGAGGCACTGCCGATCGGCGCCCGCGTGGGCACTTCCTCGCTGCGCCGGCAGGCGCAGTTGCGCGCGCTGCGCCCGGACCTGGAGCTGCTGGACCTGCGCGGCAACGTCAACACGCGCCTGGCCAAGCTGGACAACGGCGGCTACGACGCGATCGTGCTGGCCGTGGCCGGGCTGGAACGGCTGGGCCTGGGCGCGCGCATCGTGTCGCGGCTGACGGCCCCGGCCTGGCTGCCGGCACCGGCCCAGGGCGCGGTGACGGTGGAATGCAATGGGGGCGATGCACGGGTGATGGCGCTGTTCGCCGCGCTGGACGATCCGCGCACCCGCGCCTGCGTGGAGGCCGAGCGGGCGATGAACCGCGCGCTGCACGGCAGCTGCCACGTGCCGGTGGCCGGCTATGCGCAGTGGGAAGGCGAGGATCTGTTCCTGCAGGGCCTGGTGGGCGGCGTGGCCGATGGCCGCACCGTGCGCGCCGAGGCCCGTGGCCCGGGTAGCGATCCGGACGCGCTGGGCAAGGCGGTGGCGCAGGGGTTGCTGGCGGGCGGGGCAGGCGAGTTGCTGGCGGTGTGAGCCGCGCCTGGCGCGGGGGCCGGCCGTTGGCCGGCGACCGCGTGAAGGTCGGCAGGTTCGCGGTGGTGCGGGAGGGCGGTGGGCGCGCAGGCGCCCACGGCGATCACTTGAACTTGTAGACCACGTTCATGGTGGTCAGCGTGTCGGTCTTGCGCTTGTCTTCGGCCACGTCACTGTTGTAACGCGCCTGCCAGCCGGCCTTCAGCGCGAGGTGCTCGTTCATGCTCACCGATACGCCGAAGTCGTTCTGGCCGAAGGTGTTGTACGAGCCCGATTCCACCAGCAGGGTGTTGACCAGGTCGGTGTTGGGGGTCAGCGAGTACTTCACGTCGAACAGCCCGCGGCCGATCAGGCCGGTGCGGGTGGAGTCGTCTTCGGTGTTGTGCGTGCGGCGCACACCGGGGCCGATCTGCGCGTCCATGTAGAAGCGGTCGCCTTCCACCAGCCGGGTGCCGTAACCCAGACCGAACGAGCTCTGGCGGTCGTAGGTGGCGAAATCGTCGCGCTCGTAACGCACCGTGGCCGTCAGCTGGCGGTGCTCGCCCAGCTGCAGCGCGCTGCCGGCACTGCCGGTGTAGCGGTTGGCGGTGGTGTTGCTGCGCTTGGTGGTCGTGCCGTCGTCGTTGGTCTCGATGTAGTCCGAGCGCGAGCGCAGGCCGAACAGGTCCATGCTGTGCACCCAGTCGTCGTCGGTGTAGCGCAGGCGCAGGCGGCCGTTGGCGCTTTCGGTGCTGCTGTTGCCGCGGGCCGAGGCGAAGCCGAGTTCACCGCCGCTGCCACTCCAGGGCGAGGTCATCGCAGCCGGGTCGGTGGTGTCCTGAGCAAAGGCCACCGGGGCACACAGCAGCAGGGGAACAAGCAACGAGACGCGCAGGGACATCAACGGTTCTCCGGAACGAACGGGTGGGGAAATGCAACGGGGGATGATACTGGATGCGCCTTGCCGCGATTTCCGCCATCGATCGGCGCTTTAGCAGGGGTTCGGGCAACGCCCCTGTTCAGGGTAGCGCGATCTGCAGCGTGGGATCGTCCTGCCGCGAGTAGCGCAGCGTGATCCGGTAGCGCCCGCCCTGGGCCTGGCCATCGCGCTCGATCTGCACCGGCAGGCCGCGCGCGTCGATCCAGTACAGCATCCCGTCCGGCCCGGCACTGGCGTGGCGCACGCGATACTTGCGCGTGGCCACGCCCGCCAGCACGTCCGCGCCCAGGTCCTGGACCTGCAGCTGCGCCGGCGCCAGGTCGGCCGGCAACGGGCTGCGCCATTGCGCCACCAGGCCCGGTGGCACGGGCACCTGGCGCACTTCACCGGCGCGTTGCAGGAAGAAGGTATCGCCGATGATCAGCTGCGGGCCGTCCTCGGTCTGCAGCCGATAGCGGTCCGGGGCCACGAAGTCCAGCGTGGTCTCCACCGTGCGCGGCCCCTGCATGCGCAGGCTGGCGTGGAAGCTGCGCAGGCGGCTGAAGCGCTGGCTGGCATCGAGCACCGCCTGGGCGGGGTCGGCCGCCGCTGGCACGCTGGCGGCGGCCGATGTCGCCGGGTCGGCCGGGCCAGGGGCAGCGCCGCAGCCGGACAGCAGCGCGGACAGGACAAGGACGGCGGGCAACAGGCGCATGACAGGCGGCAACGGCGGCAATCGGGCCCTCACGATAGCCGAAGATGGGCGTGAGGCCGCCACAACGGCGGCGACTCGGACATAATCGGCGCATGGACCGATATGAACGCATCAACGCCCTGCATCGTCTGCTGAAGTCCGCGCGTTACCCGGTGACGGTGGCGACCCTGCAGGAAAAACTGGAGTGTTCCCGCGCCACCGTCTACCGCGACCTGGCCTTCCTGCGCGATGCGCTGATGGCACCGGTGGAGGGCGACGGCGAGGCCGGCTTCCGCTACCAGGACGAAGAAAGCGACCGCTTCGAGCTGCCCGGGCTGTGGCTCAGCTCGGAGGAACTGCACGCCCTGCTGGCCTCCCAGCACCTGTTGGCGCGGACCGGCGGCGGGGTGTTGTCCTCGGTGCTGGCCCCGCTGCAGCAGCGCATCGAAGGCCTGCTGGCCGCCCAGGCCGGCGTCTCGACCTGGCCGGTGGACCGGGTGCGGGTCATCCCGCACCGCGGGCGCAAGTTCGATGAAGCCAGCTTCCGCGCCGTGGCCTCGGCCGTGCTGGAGCGCAAGCAGCTGGCCTTCGAATACCGCGCCCGTTCCACCGACGAGGCCACCAAGCGCACCGTGTCCCCGCAGCGCATGACCCATTACCGCGACAACTGGTACCTGGATGCCTGGGACCATGGCCGCGAGGGGCTGCGCAGTTTCGCGGTGGACCGCATCTACAAGGCGCGGGTGGTGGACACCGTGGCCCGCGACGTGGACGACACCGAGCTGGACGAGCAGCTTGGCGCCAGCTACGGCATCTTCTCCGGGCCGCCCAAGGGCTGGGCGACGATCGTGTTCAGCGCCAAGGCCGCGCGCTGGGTGGCCGATGAGCATTGGCATTCCAAACAGCAGGGCCGCTTCCTGGCCGATGGGCGCTACGAGCTCAAGGTGCCCTACAGCGTCTCGCGCGAGCTGCTGATGGACGTGCTGCACTACGGCTCGGACGCGGAGATCATCGAGCCGGTGATGCTGCGCGAGCAGGCCAAGGCGCTGCTGGCGCTGGCGTTGAGCAACTACGAGTAAGCGCAGGCCTCATGCCTGCCGGTCATATGCCACCGATACCGCCAGGCCGGGGCGTGCGGTATGGTGGGCTGCTGACGCTGCCGCCGGATCCTGCCCCATGAAGAAGTACCTGTTGCTCCCCCTGCTTGCCGCCTCGCTGGCCCTGGCCGCCTGTGGCAAGCCCGATGCCGGCTCGCAGAAGCTGGTCGTGGCCGCCACCGCCGTGCCGCACGCCGAGATCCTGGCCGTGGTCAAGCCGATCCTGCAGAAGGAAGGGCTGGAGCTGGACGTGCGCGTGTTCAACGACTACGTGCAGCCCAACGACCAGCTCGTGCAGAAGCAGGTGGACGTCAACTACTTCCAGACCGAGCCCTACCTGGACAGCTACAACCGCGACCGCAAGGCCGACCTGGTCAAGGTCATCGGCGTGCACATCGAGCCGTTCGGCGCCTATTCGCGCCGCTTCAAGTCGCTCGACGAACTGCCCGTCGGCGCCGACGTGGTGATCCCCAACGATCCCAGCAACAACAGCCGCGCGCTGATCCTGCTGCACAAGGCCGGGGTCATCACGCTGAAGGATCCGACCAACGCCCTGGCCACCCAGCGCGACATCACCGCCAACCCCAAGCAGCTCAAGTTCCGCGAGCTGGACTCGGCCATGCTGCCGCGCGTGCTCGACCAGGTCGACCTGGCCCTGATCAACACCAACTACGCGCTGGATGCCGGGCTCAACCCGACCGAGGACGCGCTGGCGATCGAGAGCAAGGACTCGCCGTACGTGAACTTCCTGGTCGCCCGTCCGGACAACAAGGACGACGCCCGCGTGCAGAAGCTGGCCAAGGCCCTGACCAGCCCGGAAGTGAAGGCCTTCATCGCCGAGAAGTACAAGGGCGCGGTGCTGCCGGCGTTCTGATCCGGAGGCGGGCCGACCCACGGTCGGCCCCTACCGGTTCCCCGCGACCCGCCTGGCAATGATCGACACCTGGCGACGCGACGCCACGTTCGGAGAATGATCGACGCCCGGGTAGAGCCACGCCATGCGTGGCTGGCCGCGCAACGCGCGGCAACGATCGACACCCGGCGACGGGCATCACCCCACCCGGAACCCCATCGTAGCCTCCACCGCCTGCTGCCAGCCGGCATACAGCGCCTCGCGCCGGTCCGCCGCCATCTGCGGCGCGAAGCGCCGGTCCACCGCCCACTGCGCGGCGATCTCCGCACGGCTGGACCAGAACCCGACGGCCAGCCCGGCCAGGTAGGCCGCCCCCAGCGCGGTGGTCTCGGCCACCTGCGGGCGCAGCACCGGCACGCCCAGGATGTCGCTCTGGAACTGGGCCATGAAGTCGTTGGCGATCGCCCCGCCATCGGCGCGCAGCTCGGTCAGCTCGATGCCCGCGTCGGCCTGCATCGCCGCCAGCACGTCGCGGGTCTGGTAGGCCATCGATTCCACCGCGGCGCGGATGAAGTGCTCCTTGCGGGTGCCGCGGGTGAGGCCGAACATCGCCCCGCGCACGTCGCTGCGCCAGTACGGCGCCCCCAACCCCACGAACGCCGGCACCAGGTACACCCCGCCGGTGTCGGGCACCCGCTCGGCATAGGCCTGGCAATCGCTGGACTTGCCGAACAGGCGCAGCCCATCGCGCAGCCACTGCACCACCGAGCCGGCCATGAAGATCGAGCCCTCCAACGCGTACTCCACCTTGCCCTCGATGCCCCAGGCCAGCGTGGTCAGCAGCCCGTTGCGCGAGACCACCGCCTTGTCGCCGGTGTTCATCAGCATGAAACAGCCGGTGCCATAGGTGTTCTTGGCCATGCCCGGGGCGAAACAGGCCTGGCCGAACAGCGCGGCCTGCTGGTCGCCTGCGATCCCGGCGATGGGGATGTGCTGGTCGAAGAAGAACTGCGCGCGCGTGTGCGCATACACCTCGCTGGAGCTGCGCACCTGCGGCAGCATCGCGCGCGGGATGTCCAGCAGCTGCAGCAGCGCGTCGTCCCACGCCAGCGTGTGGATGTTGAACAGCAGCGTGCGCGCGGCATTGCTGTAGTCGGTCACGTGCGTGGTGCCACCGCTCAGGTTCCACACCAGCCAGCTGTCGATGGTGCCGAACAGCAGCTCGCCGCGCTCGGCCCGCGCCTGTGCGCCGTCCACGTGGTCCAGGATCCAGCGGATCTTGGTGGCCGAAAAATACGCGTCGATCAGCAGCCCGGTGCGCTCGCGGACCAGCGCCTCGTGGCCCTCGGCCGTGAGCCGTTCGCAGATCGCCTGGCTTTGCCGCGATTGCCACACGATGGCGTTGTGGATCGGCTGGCCGGTGGCCTTGTCCCACACCACCGTGGTCTCGCGCTGGTTGGTGATGCCGATCGCCGCGATCTGGCGCGGGTCGACCTGCTCGCGGTTGAGCAGCTCGGTCAGCGTGGTGTAGACGCTGGTGAGGATTTCGCGCGGGTCATGTTCGACCCAGCCCGGTTGCGGGAAGACCTGGGTGAACTCGCGCTGCGCGCTGCCCACGATGCGCCCGGCGCGGTCGAACAGGATCGCGCGGGAACTGGTGGTGCCCTGGTCGATGGCGAGCACGTACTGCTTGTCCATGCCTTGCTCCATGCAGCAGACGGAAAGCGGCAGCCTACGCCATCGCCGCCACGCGGTCGCGCAGGTAGCGGGCCAGCGCGTCCTGCTGGGCCGCGTCCAGGCGCAGGCCCAGGCGGGTGCGGCGCCACAGCAGGTCCTCGGGCGTGCGCACCCATTCGTGGGCGATCAGGTAGTCCACCTCGCGCTGGTACAGCCCCGCACCGAAGTGCGTGCCCAGCTGCACCGGCGTGGCCGCCGCGCCCAGCAGCGCACCCGCGCGGGTGCCGTAGCGGCGCGCCAGGATTGCCAGCAGCGCCGGCGGCTGCTGCGGATAGCGCACCTGCAGGCGCGCCTGCACCTGCGATGCGTCGCCTCCGTCGCCGCCGGGCAGGGCCGCGCCGGTGGCGGTCCAGCCCGGTTCACCACGGCCCAGTACCGGGCCGAGCTGGTCCACCGCTTCCTCGGCCAGCGTGCGGTAGGTGGTGAGCTTGCCGCCCAGCACGCTCAGCAGCGGGGCCTGGCTGGCATCGAGCTGCAGCCGGTAGTCGCGCGTGACCTTGGCCGCGTCGTGGTGATGGTCGGCCAGCAGCGGGCGCACGCCGCTGTAGCGCCAGCGCACGTCGCCGGCCTGCACCGGCGTGCGCAGCCAGCGGTTCACCGCCGCGCACAGATACGCCACGTCTGCATCGCTGGCCTCCACCTGCGCCGGGTCGCCCTCGAAGTCCACGTCGGTGGTGCCGATCAGGGTGAAGTCCTGTTCGAAGGGCAGCACGAACACGATGCGCTGGTCCGGTTGCTGCAGCAGGTAGGCGCTGTCGTGCGCGTACAGGCGCGGCACCACGATGTGGCTGCCCTGGACCAGGCGCAGTCCGATCGGGGCGTCCATCCCGGCGCGCTCCAGCAGGTTGCCGGCCCACGGGCCGGTGGCATTGACGATCGCGCGGGCACGCAGGCGCACGATGCCGCCGTCGGGCGCGCGCAGCACCGCCCGCCAGTGGTCGCGATGGCGGATCAGCTGTTCGCAGCGGGTGCGCACCCGGATCTGCGCGCCGCGTTCGTGCGCGTCCAGCGCATTGAGCAGCACCAGGCGCGCGTCGTCCACGCGCGCGTCGGCATAGCTGAAGCCCCGCCGGAAGCCCGGCTGCAGCACCGCGCCGCGCGGATCGCGACGCAGGTCCAGCCGCTGCGAGCGCGGGAAGTGGGCGTCGGCATCGCCGAGATGGTCATACAGCCACAAGCCGGCATGCAGCATCCAGCTCGGGCGCAGGTGCGCGGCATGCGGCAGCACGAAGGGGGTGGGCACGATCAGGTGCGGGGCCAGCCGCTGCAGCACGCTGCGTTCGCGCAGCGCCTTGCGGACCAGGCGGAACTCGCCGTACTGCAGGTAACGCAGGCCGCCATGGATGAGCTTGGTGCTGGCGCTGGAGGTGTGCGCGGCGAGGTCGTCCTGTTCGCACAGGCACACCGACCAGCCACGCCCGGCCGCGTCACGGGCGATGCCCGCGCCATTGATGCCGCCGCCGATCACCAGAACATCCAGCATCGGGTCCGTCGCGGAACCTTCCATCCCCATCCCCGTCCGTGCGATGGCGTCAGTATCGGCATGGGCAGGGCAACGCCGAATGAAATGCGCCGCGGCGACCGCGCCGGAAAACGCCAACGGGCCCGCGAGGGGCCCGTTGGGTCGTGCAGTGAGGCTGAAGACGCTTAGAAGCGGGCGCCGATACCGAAGCCCACGGTCCACGGGTCCAGCTTGGCCTTGTCGCCGGTCTTGTCACCGTTGACGGTCAGCTCCGGCCGCGAATGCATGTAGCGGGCATCGGCGCGGGCGAACCAGGTGCTGTTGATGTTCATGTCCACGCCGACGGTGCCGATGGCGCCCTTGGCGGTCTTCAGGCCGACGTGGCCCACATCGCTGGCCAGGTCCTCATTGCTGAAGTTGGACTCGTAGTAGCCGGCGCCCACGAACGGACGGAACACGTTGTCGGCCTGGCCGAAGTGGTACTGGCCGCTCAGCGCGATCGGCTGCTGCTCCACGGTGCCCAGGCGCGCGCCATCGGTGCCGCGCACGCGGTGGTCGAACTTGTCGGCCGCGCCCCACAGCTCAACGGCCCAGTTGTCGTTGATGTAGTAGCTGAAGCTGACCGTCGGCGCCGGGCCACCGTCTACCTTGCGCACGCCGTCGATGGGATCGTTCTTGGGCTGCAGCAGCGACACGCCGCCGACCACGGCAAAATGCTTGCCCGAGGCGGTGTCGTCGGTGGTGGTGGTGTCCTGCGCGAAGGCGGCCGGTGCAAAGGCCAGCGCGGTGAGGGTGGCCAGGGTCAGGGTACGGATGGAGCGCATGGGGGAATCTCCTCAGGGTTTTTTTTGTTCTGGGCCCCGTTGCTGCCGGGGCGAGGCAAACGTAGTCCCCGCAACATGAATCGAATCCGACGCGCGTTAAAATTTGGTTTGTTTCATTCAGGCTGCAGCGCGCAACGCCCGTCATCGCGGGCCTGCACGCACGCGGCGATGTTCATGCACCTGTTGGAGATGTGATGGAACAAACGCACTGCATCGGTTTGCCTGCGCAGGTGGCGGCCGACGGCCGCGTGCTGGTGCTCGGGTCGATGCCGGGCGTGGCATCGCTGCAGGCCGCGCGCTATTACGCGCACCCGCGCAATCGCTTCTGGCCGCTGATGCAGGCGCTGTGCGGCGTGGACGCGGGCCTGCCGTACGCCGCGCGCCTGGCCGCGCTCAACGCGGCCGGCGTGGGGGTGTGGGATGTGATCGGGCAGTGCCAGCGGCGCGGCAGCCTGGATGCGGCGATCGTGCGCGGCAGTGAAGTGGCCAATCCGATCGCGGCGCTGATGGCGCGATTGCCGCACCTGCAGGCGGTCGCCTGCAACGGCGCTGCCGCCCACCAGGCCTTCGTGCGCTTCATCGCCCCGGCGCTGGCCCCGGCGCACGCGGCGCTGGCGGTGTGGTCGCTGCCCTCCACCAGCCCGGCCAACGCGGCCTGGCCACTGGCCCGGCTGCAGGCGGCCTGGCAGCCCGTGGCCGACGCGCTGCGGGGCTGACCGGGCAGGGGATCGGCGCTGGCGCGGCGGACAATACGGTACCCACTGGAAAATCCTGCTTTGCGCTGTCCCAAGCGCAAGCCGCGCAAAGCCGGCCGTTGCAACAGCCTGTCCCGGGCCAGCGGCCGGTGAATTTCCCTGAACCGGTTGGCGCTGACGCCCCGTGCCCCCACAATAGGCGATTCCCTACACCAGATTGCCGGAGTTATCCCCATGGCCGAAATCAAGGAAGCACTTGTCCCCGATATCGGTGACTACAGCGATATCCCGGTAATCGAGGTGCTGGTCGCCGTTGGTGACACCGTCAAGAAGGACCAGGGCCTGGTCACGCTGGAATCGGACAAGGCCACGATGGAAGTGCCGTCCTCGGTGGCCGGCGTGGTCAAGGAAATCAAGGTCAAGATCGGCGACAACCTGTCCGAGGGCAAGGTGGTGGCGCTGATCGAAGTGACCGAAGGCGAGGCCAAGCCGGCCGCCGCCGCGGCCCCGGCCCCGGCCGCCAAGACCGAAGCGGCCGAGACCGCGACCAAGGTCGAGCCGGTCGCCGCCCCGGCGCAGCCGGACAAGCTGGCCGCCCGCGAGATCGAGCAGGCCGCCGCCAAGCCGACCCAGCCGGCCCCGGCCGCTGCGGCCCCCTCGGCCGGTGCGCCGACCAGCCCGCCGGTGCAGTTCAACGCCGACAGCGTGCTGCCGCAGAAGGTGCCCTACGCCTCCCCGGCGGTGCGCGTGTTCGCGCGCGAGCTGGGCGTGGACCTCAACCAGCTCAGCGGCACCGAGAAGGGCGGTCGCATCACCAAGGGCGACGTGCAGAAGTTCGTGAAGTCGGCCCTGACCGGCGGTGGCGTGGCCACGGGCGGCACCGTGGCGGCCGGCGGCGGCCTGAACCTGCTGCCGTGGCCGAAGGTGGACTTCAGCAAGTTCGGTGAGGTCGAGGTCCAGCCGCTGTCGCGGATCAAGAAGATCTCCGGCGCCAACCTGGCCCGCAACTGGGCCATGATCCCGCACGTCACCCAGTTCGAGCAGGCCGACATCACCGAACTGGAAGCCCTGCGCGTGGCGCTGAACAAGGAGAACGAGAAGGCCGGCATCAAGCTGACCATGCTCGCCTTCCTGGTCAAGGCCAGCGCCGCGGCGCTGAAGAAATTCCCGGAGTTCAACGCCTCCCTGGATGCCAGCGGCGAGAACCTCACCCTGAAGAAGTACTTCAACATCGGCTTCGCCGCCGACACCCCCAGTGGCCTGGTGGTGCCGGTGATCCGCGACGTGGACAAGAAGGGCGTGGTGCAGATCGCGCAGGAATCGGGCGAGCTGGCCAAGAAGGCGCGCGACGGCAAGCTGGGCCCGGCCGACATGAGCGGCGGCTGCTTCTCCATCAGCTCGCTGGGCGGCATCGGCGGCACCGCGTTCACGCCCATCGTCAATGCGCCGGAAGTGGCCATCCTGGGCGTGTCCAAGTCCTCGATCCAGCCGGTCTGGAATGGCAAGGAGTTCGCGCCGAAGCTGATGCTGCCGCTGTCGCTGAGCTACGACCACCGCGTCATCGACGGCGCGCTGGCGGCCCGCTTCACCACCTACCTGTCCCAGGTGCTGGCCGACATGCGGCGCGTGCTGCTGTGAGGCAACGCCTGGCATGGGCGCTGATGCTGGCCGTGCTGCCGGCATCGCAGGCGGTCGCGGCGGACTGCGCGTCCGGCCTCGGCCGCGGCTGGCCGCCGGCGGTGGGCAACTACGGCCAGGCGGTGGAAACCCTGTTCGAAGGCAAGGCACAGCCGGCGCTGTCGCTGGTGACCCTGCCCAAGAGCGGGGTGGAGACCGGCGTGGCGCTGCTGCCGGGCACCCAGGAACAGGAATGGACGCTGCGTTACAGCCGCGCCGACAAGCGGGTCTACAACTGGAACAACAGCGCCCGCCAGGGCGGCCTTGAACTGCGCGTGGACCAGGCGCCGGACCAGTACCAGGTCAGCATCCCCGCCGCGCTGGCCCAGCGCCTGCTGCGCAGCTGGCAGGCCGCGCTGGCAGCGGCGGTGCCGGCCGACCGCAAGGCCGCGGCGCTGGACGGGGAGGTGCTGTCCTTCCAGGTGGACGGGCAGCGCTTCAGCGGCCCGCGCCCGGAATGCGGTGCCGGCAAGCTGATGATGAAACAGGTGGCGCTGCTGATCGAAGCCAGCGACACCAAGGAAAAGAAGCTCGACCGTCGCTGGCAGGATCTGGACGAGTCGCTCGACGAACTGCAGCAACTGCTCGCCGGCTCGGCCGGCTGAGCACCAGGAGAACAACAATGGCCGCAATTGAAATCAAGGTTCCCGACATCGGCGATTACAGCGGTGTGCCGGTGATCGAAGTGCTGGTTGCCGTGGGCGACACGGTGAAGAAGGACCAGGGGCTGGTGACGCTGGAATCGGACAAGGCGACGCTGGAAGTGCCGTCCTCGGCGGCCGGCGTGGTCAAGGAAATCAAGGTCAAGCTCGGCGACAGCCTCTCCGAAGGCGACGTGGTGCTGGTGCTGGACGCCGAAGGCGAGGGCGCTGCCCCGACCCCGGCCGCCCCGGCCAAGGCCGAGGCACCCAAGGCCGAGGCACCGGGCAGCAAGCCGCCGGTCACCCCCTCGCACCGCGCCCCGGCCGAACCGGCCGCGCCGCAGCCGGCGCTGTCCTCGGGCAAGCCGGCCGATATCGAGTGCAGGATGGTGGTGCTGGGTGCGGGTCCGGGCGGGTACACCGCCGCGTTCCGCTCGGCCGACCTGGGCGTGGACACCGTGCTGGTGGAGCGTTACGCCAGCCTCGGCGGCGTCTGCCTCAACGTGGGCTGCATCCCGTCCAAGGCGCTGCTGCATGCGGCCGCGGTGATCGACGAAGTGGCCCATGCCGGCGACTTCGGCGTGGAGTTCGGTGCGCCGACCATCACCCTGGACAAGCTGCGCGGCTACAAGGAAAAGGTGGTCACCCAGCTGACCAAGGGCCTGGCCGGCATGGCCAAGCAGCGCAAGGTACGCACGGTGCAGGGCCTGGCCACGTTCGTGTCGGCCAATGAGCTGGAGATCGTCGGCGACGACGGCAAGACCCAGCTGCTGCGCTTCGAGCAGTGCATCATCGCCGCTGGTTCGCAGGCGGTGAAGCTGCCGAACTTCCCGTGGGACGACAAGCGCGTGATGGACTCCACCGACGCGCTGGAACTGGCCGAGGTGCCGGGTTCGCTGCTGGTCGTCGGCGGCGGCATCATCGGCCTGGAAATGGCCACGGTGTACGCGGCGCTGGGCAGCAAGGTGACGGTGGTCGAGTTCATGGACCAGCTGATGCCGGGCGCCGACAAGGACCTGGTCAAGCCGCTGGCCGACCGCCTGAAGAAGCAGGGCGTGGAGGTTCACCTCAAGACCAAGGCAGCCGGCGTGAGCGCCGACGCCAAGGGCGTGACGGTCACCTTCGAAGCGGCCGCCGAGGGCGAGACCCCGGCGCTGGCGCAGGGCACCTTCGACCGCGTGCTGGTGGCGGTGGGCCGCTCGCCGAACGGCAGCAAGATCGGTGCCGAGAAGGCGGGCGTGCAGGTGACCGAGCGTGGCTTCATTCCGGTGGACCGGCAGATGCGTACCAACGTGCCGCACATCTTTGCCATCGGCGACATCGTGGGCAACCCGATGCTGGCCCACAAGGCCACGCACGAAGGCAAGCTGGCCGCGGAAGTGGCCTCGGGCGAGAAGAAGGAATGGGTGGCGCGGGTGATTCCGTCGGTGGCCTACACCAACCCGGAAATCGCCTGGGTGGGCGTGACCGAAACCGAGGCCAAGGCCAAGGGGTTGAAGGTGGGCGTGGCCAAGTTCCCGTGGGCGGCCAGTGGCCGTGCGATCGGGATCGGGCGCACCGAGGGCTTCACCAAGCTGATCTTCGACGAAGACACGCACCGCATCATCGGTGGCGCGATCGTCGGCGTGCATGCCGGTGACCTGCTGGCCGAAATCGGCCTGGCGATCGAGATGGGCGCGGAGGCCGAGGACATCGGCCACACCATCCACGCGCACCCGACGTTGAGCGAGTCGGTGGCGATGGCCGCGGAAATCTACGACGGCACCATCACCGACCTGTACATGCCCAAGAAGCGCTAGGTCGCCAGCGTTCCTGGTGATGCGCAGCTCCCCTGAAAAGCCCGGCGAAAGCCGGGCTTTTTGTTTTTCACGCCGTATGGGGATCGCGCGTTGGCGCGTTCAAAGGCGCGCGAGTGCGTGGCATCGGCGCGCAGGGCGGGTACGGGCGGGGGTGCGGGACACGCCGTGAACCCATCCATGGGGGCTCT
>NZ_JAVWXA010000028.1:0-44937 GCF_036662295.1 Stenotrophomonas sp. | reverse complement strand
CGTGCTTGCGCAGGGCCTGGCAGACCATCGGGCCGATGGTCAGGTTGGGCACGTAATGGTTGTCCATCACATCGAAGTGCACCCAGTCCGCACCGGCGGCAAGCACGTTGTCCACTTCCTCGCCGAGGCGGGCGAAATTGGCGGACAGGATGGAGGGGGCGATGATGCAGTTGGACATGGCCGGGGCCTTCAGTACTTGGAAAGGGGGCCGCGCGCGTTCAGCGCTTGCGCAGGGTCTTGATGCGGTCGTAGGCGGCGTTGAGCTGGCGCGACTTGCGCTCGGCCTGCTGGCGCAGTTCCGGGGCGGCGCCGACGACCTTGTCGGGGTGGTACTGGGAGATCAGCCGGCGGTAGGCCAGGTCGACCTCGGCATCGGTGGCCTCGGAGGTCAGCCCCAGTTCGCGGTAGGGGTTCTCCTTGTTCAGGCGGAACCAGTCGGCATCGAAGGCATGCCCGATCAACAGCCCGACGACCGCGCCAAACAGCGGATTGGGCCTGAACAGCAGGGCCCCGGCGATGAATCCGAGCAGTTTTCCGTACCAGCGCATGGTCGTCAGGGCGGCCGTGGCAATAAAGGAGCCCCATTTTACGTCACAGCGGGCCCAACCGGCTTTACACTAGGCCGCCCGCTGCCAGGCGGGCCCTCCGGGTCCCCAGGGCGGCTGTCATGACAAGCCCCAGGAGTGCCCGTGCCGACCACGTTGTTGCAATCCGATCTCCCCGGCCTGCCCTTGCGCCATCGCGGCAAGGTGCGTGATGTGTTTGACATTCCGCGCGACCGGCTGCCCGCCGGCACGCCGCCGGGGGACTACCTGCTGATGGTCGCGACCGACCGTCTCTCGGCCTTCGACGTGGTGCTGCCCGATCCGATTCCGGGCAAGGGCGAAATGCTCTGCCAGGTCTCCAATTTCTGGTTCGCCAAGACCGCGCACCTGATGCCCAACCACCTGACCGGCATCGACGTGGCCAGCGTGCTGCCCGAGGGCGTGGACCCGGCGCTGTATGCCAAGCGCGCGGTGGTGACCCGCAAGCTCAAGCCGGTGCCGGTGGAGGCCATTGCGCGCGGTTACCTGATCGGCAGCGGCTGGAAGGATTACCAGCGCACCGGCAAGGTCAGCGGCATCGACCTGCCCGATGGCCTGCGCCAGGCCGAGCAGCTGCCCGAGCCGATCTTCACCCCGTCCACCAAGGCGGCGGTGGGCGACCACGACGAGAACATCGATTTCGACGCGATGGTCAAGGCGGTGGGCGCGGACCTGGCCGAGCGCGTGCGCGATGCCACCCTGCGCATCTACAAGTTCGCCGCCGACTACGCCCGCGAGCGCGGCATCATCCTGGCCGACACCAAGTTCGAGTTCGGCACCGATGCCGACGGCCGCCTGTACATCATGGATGAGATGCTGACGCCGGATTCGTCGCGGTACTGGCCGGCCGACGAGTACGAGGTGGGCACCAGCCCGCCGAGCTATGACAAGCAGTTCGTGCGCGACTACCTGGAGACGCTGGACTGGGGCAAGACCGCCCCGGGCCCGGCCATCCCGGCCGAGATCATCGAGCGCACCCGCGCCAAGTACGCCGAGGCGCTGCAGCGCCTGGCCGGGATCAGCGTCGACTGATCCTGCTGCGCCCCCGGCCGGCCTGGCGGGGGCGGTTCATGCGGGGGGCCGGCCGGCTGGTCGGCTGGCGCGTGAACTCGGCTATGCTGGGTTGCCGGCCAGCGGTCGGCATTACCGTTGTCCGAGGAAGCGACGCCGCATGCAGACCAACACCCAACATGCACGCCCGATCGACCGCTACTTCGCCAGCTATGCCGACGACCACCGCCATGTGCTCAACCAGCGCATCCACGTGGTGGCGGTGCCGGCGATCCTGTGGTCGGTGGTGGCGCTGCTATGGTGCCTGCCGCCGCTGATCACCTGGTTCCAGAGCGGGGTCTGGGCGGCGCTGGCGATGTTCGCGGCCTGGTGCTTCTACAACAAGCTGTCCCGCGCACTGGGCATCGGGATGCTGGTGCAGTTCTTCGTGTTTGGCTGCCTGTGCCGCCTGCTGGAGGCCGAGATCGGCCTGCAGGGCCTGCGCTGGCTGGGGCTCGGGGTGTTCGTGGTGGCCTGGGTGGCGCAGTTCATCGGCCACAAGTTCGAAGGCCGCAAGCCGAGCTTCCTCACCGACCTGACCTACCTGCTGATCGGGCCGGCCTGGGTAGTGGCCAAGCTGTACCGGCGGATGGGCGTGCCTTATTGAGTGGCGTGCCGACCCACGGTCGGCACCTGCCGCAGCCCCCCTTTTTATGAACGAGATGGATGCTCACCGGCGCGCGACGCGGGCGCGTCCAGCATCGTCGTGGGCGAGGCCTGGCATGCACCCAGCGTTCATCTTCGTGCAAGCCGCAGGCCCTGCGGTTGCTGGCTTCGGACCCGGTCGAGGGGCCAGATCCGGCAAAGTCGGGGGCGCCGTTCCATACGCCCGTCAGCGGTCTCGAATGGGCACGACACGAGGGTCGAAAAAATGAATCACGCACGTTACATGCAATTGGTGGCGTATTCGGGTGTATCGGCAGCAATTGACTGCCTGTTAGACTGAACGGCCTGCTCGTGAATCGCGTATTCCCTGCATGAATCCCAGTCTGCTCCTGCTGCTCGCCCTGCCCTTCCTGATGGCGGTGGCGGTGGCCTCATTCCGCCGCACCTCCCGCTCCACGGCCGCCTGGTTGGCCGCGGCCGCCCCGTTGGGTGGCCTGGCGCTGCTGGCGACAATCACCCCGGACATCCTCCGCGGCGAGGTCGTGCGCAGCTTCGGCAACTGGCTGCCGCAGATCGGGCTGGCCTTCTCGCTGCGCCTGGACGGCCTGGCCTGGATGTTCGCCGGGATGGTGCTGGCCATCGGCGCCCTGGTGGTGATGTACGCGCACTACTACCTCAGCGCGCGCGACAACGCCCACCGCTTCTACTGCTACCTGCTGCTGTTCATGGGCGCCATGCTGGGCATGGTGCTGTCGGGCAACCTGCTGCTGCTGATGGTGTTCTGGGAAATGACCAGCATCAGCTCGTTCCTGTTGATCGGCTTCTGGTCGCACCGCCAGGACGCCCGCGAAGGCGCGCGGATGGCGCTGGTGGTCACCGGTGGCGGCGGCCTGGCCCTGCTGGGCGGGGTGCTGCTGATCGGCCGCATCGTGGGCAGTTTCGAGCTGGACGTGGTGCTGGCCAGCGGCGATGCGATCCGCGCCAGCGCGCTCTACCCCTATGCGCTGTTCCTGGTGCTGGCGGGCATCTTCACCAAGAGCGCGCAGTTCCCGTTCCACTTCTGGCTGCCGCATGCCATGGCCGCCCCGACGCCGGTCTCGGCCTACCTGCACTCGGCCACGATGGTGAAGGCCGGCGTGTTCCTGCTGGCGCGGCTGCACCCGGCGCTGGCCGGTACCGAGCTGTTCTTCTACACGGTCAGCGGGATCGGTGCGATCACGCTGCTCATCGGCGCCTGGAACGCGATCTTCCAGCACGACCTGAAGGGCCTGCTGGCCTATTCGACGATTTCCCACCTGGGCCTGATCACGATGCTGTTCGGGCTGTCCACGCCGATGGCGGTGGTGGCCGGCGTGTTCCACATCCTCAACCACGCCACCTTCAAGGCCTCGCTGTTCATGGCCGCCGGCATCATCGACCACGAGACCGGCACCCGCGACATGCGCAAGCTGGGTGGCCTGCGCCGGCTGATGCCCTTCACCAGCGCGCTGGCCATCATCGCCTCGCTGGCGATGGCCGGCATCCCGCTGCTCAACGGCTTCCTGTCCAAGGAAATGCTGTTTGCCGAAGCGCTCAGCGCCGGTGGCCCGGAGACCATGCGCCTGGCCATGTCCATCGCCGCGCTGCTGGCCGGCGTGTTCGGCGTGGCCTACAGCCTGCGCTTTGTGCACGACACCTTCTTCGGCAAGGGCCCGCATGACCTGGACCGGGTGCCGCATGAGCCGCCGCGCTTCATGAAGGTGCCGGTGGAGATCCTGGTGGTGGTGTGCGTGGCGGTCGGCGTGGCCCCGGCGTTCACCGTGGCACCGGTGCTGCATGCAGCAGCCGGCGCGATCCTGGGCGCGGCGATGCCGGCCTACAGCCTGTCGGTCTGGCACGGCTTCAACATGCCGCTGATGATGAGCATCGCCGGCGTGCTGGGCGGTATCGCGCTGTATTTCGGCCTGCGCCGGCTGATCGACCTGCATGCGGTGGTGACCCGCGCGATCGGTCGCAACCTGTTCCACAAGCAGCTGGACCTGGTGTTCGGCTTCGCCCACCGGCTGACCCAGGCGCTGGCCAACGGCAGCCTGCAGCGCATGCTGATGGCGCTGGTGGTGGTGGCGATCATCGTGGCGCTGGCCCCGTTCGTGGCCAGCCCCGGCTCGCCCAACTGGCCCTCGCCGCAGCCCTTGCCGCTGCTGGGCTGGGCGCTGTGGCTGGTGATGATGGCGTGCGCGGTGAGCGCGCTGTTCGTGTACCGGCAGCGCCTGCTGGCGGTGCTGGTGATGGGCGGGGTGGGGCTGATGGTCTCGCTCACCTTCGTGTTCCTGTCCGCACCGGACCTGGCGCTCACCCAGTTGCTGGTGGAGATGGTCACCCTGGTGCTGATGCTGCTCGGCATGAACTACCTGCCTGCCCAGTCGCCACCGGAGCACTCGCGCTGGCGCAAGCGCCGCGACGCGCTGATCGCGGTGATCGGTGGCGGCGGGCTGGCGGCGGCGGCGTACACGGCGATGACCCTTCCGCCCAACACCATGGCCGGCGAACTGGTCGCCCGCGCCCTGCCCGAGGCGTATGGGCAGAACGTGGTCAACGTGATCCTGGTGGACTTCCGCGGCTTCGATACCTTCGGTGAGATCACCGTGTTCGGCATCGCCGCCCTGGTGGTGCACGCCATGCTGCGGCGCTCGCGGATGGCCCCGGAGCAGATCATGCCGGGCCCGCCGATCAAGCTGCCGGTGCCGGCCGACCTGGCCCAGATCATGTTCCCGCTGACGCTCACCGTCTCCATCTTCCTGTTCCTGCGCGGCCACAACGCGCCCGGTGGCGGATTCATCGCCGGCCTGGTGCTGGCGGTACCGCTGCTGATCCAGTACGTGATCCAGGGCACCACCTCGGTGGAGTCGCGGTTCGGCTTCGACTACATCCGCTGCATCGGCGCGGGCCTGCTGATCGCCATCGTCAGCGGCAGTGCCTCGATGCTGTTCGGCGTGCCCTTCCTCACCAGCGGCCACCTGGACCTGCATATCCCGTTGATCGGGGAGGTGCCGCTGGCCAGCGCGATCGGGTTTGACACCGGCGTGTACCTGGTGGTGTTCGGCGGGGCGATGCTGATGCTGTCGATGATGGGCACGATCAAGCCCTCGCGCACCCGCCATGCCCGCAAGGGCGAGATCGATCCCAACCGACGTTCGGCAAAGACCGGGGAGATGCACTGATGGAACTGGCCCTGGCAAGCGCCATCGGCGTGCTCGGCGCGATCGGCATCTACCTGCTGCTGCGCGCGCGCACCTTCGACGTCATCCTCGGCATGACCTTCCTGTCCTATGCCACCAACCTGCTGATCTTCGCCGGCGGCCGGCTGGTCACCGGCAAGGCGCCGGTGCTGCGCGAAGGCATCGACAGCGACCTGGGCAACTACACCGACCCGCTGCCGCAGGCGCTGGTGCTGACCGCCATCGTGATCGCCTTCGCGATGACCGCGGTGAGCATCGTGCTGGCCATGCGCAGCCGCAGCGACAACCACAGCGACCACGTGGACGCGCATGAGGAAACGGCCGACGACGCACCGGCCGATACCGCGCCCGGCCGGGAGGGCGGCGCATGAACCATGCGGTGATCCTGCCGATCCTGATTCCGCTGGTGGGGGCCGCCTGCTCGCTGTTCGTCGAACACCGCCGCTACGGCCCCAAGGTGCAGCGCACGGTGGCGTGGACCACGCTGGCCGCGCTGGCCGCCGCGGTGGCGCTGCTGTTCGCGCAGACCGCCGATGGCAGCATCGCGGTGTACCTGCTGGGCGACTGGCCGGCACGCCTGGGCATCGCGCTGGTGGCCGACCGGCTGTCGGCGTGGATGCTGGTCACCACGCTGCTGCTGGCCATCCCCTGCCTGCTGCATGCGTGCTCGGGCTGGGACCGGCGCGCGCCGCACTTCCATGCGCTGTTCCAGTTCCAGCTGGTGGGCCTCAACGGGGCCTTCCTCACCGGGGACATCTTCAACCTGTTCGTGTTCTTCGAGGTGATGCTGATCGCCTCCTACGGCCTGCTGCTCAGTGGCGGCCGTGGCCTGCGCATGCGCATCGGCCTGCACTACGTGGTGTTCAACGTCACCGCCTCGACCCTGTTCCTGATCGCGCTCGGCCTGCTGTACGCCACGCTGGGCTCGCTCAACATGGCCGAGCTGTCCCAGCGCATCGCCGAGGTGCCGCCGTCGCACCTGGTGCTGGTCAAGGCCACGATGGGGCTGCTGCTGCTGGTGTTCTGCAGCAAGGCGGCGCTGATGCCGCTGTACCTGTGGCTGCCTGAAGCCTACGCACGCGCGCCGGCCGCGGTGGCCGCGCTGTTTGCGATCATGACCAAGGTGGGGCTGTATGCGGTGCTGCGGGTGAGCTCGCTGTGGTTCGGCGAAGGCGCCGGGCCGATGGCCGGCTATGGCAGCGACTGGCTGCTGTGGGCCGGCGTGGCCACCCTGGTGCTGGGCGGACTGGGCGTGCTGGCCGCCGCGCGCCTGCGGGTGATGATCTCCTACCTGGTGGTGGTGTCGGCGGCCACCTTGTTCATCGCCTTTGCGATCCGCACCCCGCAGGTGCTGTCGGCCGGGCTGTACTACCTGCCCCACAGCACCTTCGTGGCGGCCGCGCTGTTCCTGGTGGCCGACCTGATCCGTCGCCGTCGCGGCGGTGCCAGCGACAGGAAGGAAATCATCGCGCCGATGCCCGGCAAGCAGACCCCGGCGGTGCTGTTCCTGATCGGCGCGGTGGCCGTGGCCGGCCTGCCGCCGCTGTCCGGCTTCCTGGCCAAGGCCGCGCTGCTGGCGGGCATGCCGGCCGCGTATACCGCCGCGGTGTGGACCGCGGTGCTGGGCAGCAGCCTGATGGTGATCGTGGGCATCACCCGCGCCGGCATCCGCCTGTTCTGGCGCGTGCCCGCCCAGGAAGAGGGCGTGCCGCCGCCGCGCAAGGCCCCCACCCGCACCGTGGAGTTGCTGGCCGCCGCGCTGCTGCTCAGTTACGGCATCGGCATGAGCGTGTTTGCCGGCCCGCTGATGCAGCACACCGAGGCGATGGCCGGCCAGCTGCTCACCCCCAGTGACTACGTGGGCCACCTGCGCGCCACCTCCCCGGAGATCCGCCAGCCATGACGCGCACGCCTTCGCTGACCAGGCGCCTGATTCCCTCGCCCACGCTGAGTCTGGTGGTGGTGGCCTTCTGGCTGCTGATGTCCGACAGCTTCACCCTCGGCCAGATCCTGCTGGGCATGCTGCTGGGCGTGGTGGTGCCGCTGTTCGCCGCGCGCATCGACCGCGAATTCGCCCGCATCGGCTCGCTGCGGCCGATACCCAAGCTGCTGTGCGTGACCTTGTGGGACATCCTGGTGTCCAACATCCGCGTGGCGATCCAGGTGCTGGGCCCGGAACGCCGCATCCACCCCGGCTTCATCTGGCTGCCGCTGGACATCGCCAACATCCACGGCATCGCCGCGCTGACCAGCATGATCACCCTCACCCCGGGCACGGTCTCGGCGGCGCTGTCCGATGATCGCCGTTACCTGCTGGTGCATGTGCTGCACCTGGATGACCCCGATGCGCTGATCCGGCAGATCAAGGAGCGCTACGAAGCCCCGCTGATGGAGATTTTCCCATGACCGGTTACACCTTCATCCAGACCACCATGGTGGTGTGCATGCACGTGGTCGGGCTGGCCATGCTGCTGGCCACCTGGCGCCTGCTGCGCGGCCCTACGGTGCCTGATCGCATCCTGGCGCTGGATACCCTGTCGGTGACGGCCATCGCCGAGTTGATGCTGTTTGGCATGTACCTCAACTCGGCGGTGTACTTCGAGGCGGCCCTGATCATCGCCATGCTCGGCTTCGGCAGCACGGTGGTGCTGAGCAAGTTCGTGCTGCGCCGGGATATCGTCGAATGATCACCTTCATCCAGATCGTGTTGTCGATCCTGCTGCTGTTCGGCTGCTTCTTCATCCTGGTCGGTGCGTTGGGCCTGGTGAAGCTGTCGACGTTCTTCAAACGGCTGCACGCCCCGACCAAGGCCAGCACGCTGGGCGTGGGCTGCGTGCTGGTGGGCTCGGTCTGCTACCACATCTTCCTGGGCCAGGACCCGCAGCCGCGCGAGCTGCTGATCACCGTGTTCCTGTTCATTACCGCGCCGATCAGCGCGCACATGATGGCCAAGGCCGCCTTGTCGTTGATGATGGAAAAGCGGCCGAGCCTGCCCGGCCACGAGACCGCCAAGGAAGAACAGCTGCCGCCGCCGCGCCCCGAAGGTGATCCGGCGCCCTGAGCGCGGGCCGGGTGCGCGGGTTGACCGCGCGCCGTGGTAGCGCCACGCCATGCGTGGCTGGCCTCCGTTCACTGCGCGATACAGCAAGGCGTCGAGCGATTACGCAGCGCGCCAGCCACGCATGGCGTGGCTCTACCCCCTGAGATGACCGAATATCGCGCACGTTGTCCACGCGCTCTGCGTGGGTGCCCTCCGTTCAACGCGTCAGCACAGCATCGGGCGATCCTGCGCCCGGTGGTCATGCCCTACACGGCCACCAGCGCCAGCTCCAGCGCCACCCAGGCGAGGAACGCCACCAGCAGCACCGCGCCTTCGCGGCGGCTGATGGTGAGGTCGCCGCGCAGCATCGGATAGAGGACCAGCACGAAGGCGATGGCGGCGGGCAGCTCCAGGCGCACGAACGAGGCCGGCACCGCAAGCGGGCGCAGGGCGGCCATGCCGCCCACCACCACCAGCAGGTTGAACAGGCTCGACCCGATCACGTGGCCCAGCACCATGTCGCCCTGGCCACGGCGCGCGGCGGCGATGGCGGCGGCCACCTCGGGCAGCGCGGTGCCGATCGCCACCGGCAGCAGCCCCACCAGCAACGGCGACCAGCCCAGCCCGGCGCCGAATACCGGCGCGGCCTGCACCACCCAGCGCGCGCCGTAGTACAGGCACACCCCGGCGAACACCACGCGCAGGGTGTTGAGGAACAGCCCGGTGCGGGTCATCGCGTAGCCGGCGATGGCCTCGCGCACCGGCTCCGATTCGCGCCGTGCGTGGCGCAGCAGGAACACCAGCGAAGCTACGAAGCCGAGCAGCAGCAGGCCGCCCTCCCAGCGCGTGACCACCCCGTCCAGGCCGAACACGATCAGCGCCAGGCTGGCCACCGCCACCAGCACCAGCAGCGGCGACAGCAGCCGCGCGCGGACCAGCAGGGGCGCGGCCAGCGCCGCCAGGCCGAGGGTCAGGCCCACGTTGACGATGTTGCTGCCCACCGCGTTGCCCAGCGCCAGTTCTTCGGCCCCGACCGCGAACGCGCGGGCGTTGACCACCAGCTCGGGCAGCGAGGTACCGAAGGCCACCAGCAACAGCCCGGCCACGAAGGGCGAGGCCCCGAAGCGCTGGGCCAGGCCGGAGGCGGCCTTGACGATCGAATCGCCGCCCAGGGCCAGCAGCAGCAATCCCAGCAGGAACCAAGCAGTGGCAGCGATCATGGGACAGTCCCCGGTGGCAGGCGTGGCCCGATTCTAGAGCGTGGCCACGTCCTTGGGTGGACGGCGGCACGCCCCGGACCCGGGGCGCGCCGCCATGGGCCTACAGGCAGCCTTCGACGTAGTCCACCTGCGGGGTCTGGCCGACCCGCCACTGGGTGACCAGGCCATCGCCATCGATCTCGAAGTTGATCAGCGCGCCGCCCTCGGTCGCCGGGCGCACCCGCAGGTTGTGGCCCCGCTCGTCGTACTTGTGCGGGGTGAGGTCGCCACGGTCGGGGTACAGGCTCTGCAGCTGGCCCAGCGACATGCCGATCTTGCCGCCGCCGGGCGCGACGATGCGGTCATTCTTCACGTCATAGCGGACCAGGCGCTTGCCTTCGATCATCAGCACCACGTCCTTGGCCTGCGCGCCTTCCGGGCGCAGCGCATGGCAGTAGTCGTCGGGCACCTCGCCCTGCAGCGGCGTCTTCCAGGCCGCGCGGACCTCGTCCAGGCTGCTGCCCAGCTTCAGCGGCCCGTACCCGTCCAGGCGCGCCGGCCCGCTCTGCGCCGGCGCGGTGGGTGCGGCCGGCGCGGCGGTCGCTGCGGTGTCCGCCGCCGCAGCCGGGGCCGGGGTCGGGGCCGCGGCGTCGGTCGCCGTGGCGGGGGTGTCGGCGTGGCGGTCACAACCGCCGACGGCCAGGGCAATGGCCAGTGCCAGAACGCTTCCCAGCTGCTTCATGTGCGTGTCCTCCAGTCAGTGGCCGGCAGACTAGCGCGAACGCTGTGCAGCGGCTGCATGCAGGAACGTGACTGTCATCGCGGTTTCACCTGCCGCGTTCAGGCTCGGCCTGCACCGCATCGACCCCACGCCCATGCAACCGCGCAAGACCGACCTCGCCCGTAACGCCCTGCAGGCCCATCGTGCCCCGCTGGACATGCGCCAGCGCCGCCTGCTGATCCTGTGCGACGGCCAGCGCGACCTGGCCCAGCTCACCGGCATGATTGGGCCGGAAGCGTCAGCCATGGTGATCCAACTGATCCAGGCCGGGTATCTGGTCTCCACCGCCCCGGTGGAACCAGCGCCGACACCCGCCGTGGCCGCCGCACCCACCGCCGCCCCAAGCGCCCCGGCCGAACGCCGACGCTCGCTGGTGGCCGCGCGCATCTACCTGCTGGGCATCCTGGAGATGCAGCGCCATCCCCAGGCCGCCGCGCTGTTCCACGACCTGCAGCGCGCGCGCAGCGACGAGGACGTCATCGCCGCGCTGCACACGTCCCTGGCCGCGCTGCCCACCCTCACCTCGCCCGGCTATGCCGAGCGGGTGCGGCAGCGGCTGCTGGAAGTGCTGCCGGAGGCACACGCCGCGCAGTTGGAGCGAAGCGTCGCAACGCCAGCCTGAGTCGATCGCTCACTGATATTGAATCGATGGATCCAATGCTCGCCTTACGTGCACGCAAGCTTGGTCGCATCAACGCCCTGTTGAATGCGATGGTGCGCGAACCGCATGAAGGACTCGGCAAGCCCGAGCGCCTTCGCTTTGACAAGGCCGGAGGGTGGTCACGCCGTATCGATCAGGCGCACCGCGTGGTGTATCGGGTTGCCGACGGCGTGGTGATGATCGCCGCCCTGCGCTACCACCACCACGCGCCGTGATGCGCACCGGCCGCTGCGGCGGCCGGCATCGCGATCACCCCGCGAAGTTCGCCTTCAATCCCTGCCAGCACTGCTGGTAGTCGCGCTGCCGATGTGCGGCGTCCATCGCCTGCGCGGTCGGACGGATCACGCCACGGGTTTCGAACATGAAGGCCATGGTGTCCTTGATCACGTCCGGCTTGCTAAGGTCGGCCGCCGAGGCCTTGTCGAAGGTTGCCGCGTCCGGGCCGTGGCCGCTCATGCAGTTGTGCAGCGAGGCACCGCCGGGCACGAAGCCGGCCGCCTTGGCGTCGTAGGCACCGTGGATGAGGCCCATGAACTCGCTGGCGATGTTGCGGTGGAACCACGGCGGGCGGAACGTATCCTGCGCCACCAGCCAACGCGGGGGGAAGATCGCAAAATCCATGTTGCTGGTGCCCGGGGTATCGCTGGGCGAATGCAGGACCAGGAAGATCGAGGGATCCGGGTGGTCGTGGCTGATCGACCCGATCGTGTTGAAGCGGCGCAGGTCGTAGCGGTACGGCGCGTAGTTGCCGTGCCAGGCGACCACGTCCAGCGGGGAATGGTCGATGGGCGCACGCCACAGCTGGCCGCCGAACTTGGCGATCAGCTCGAAGTCGCCCTCGAGCTGCTCGAAGGCGGCCTGCGGGGTTTCGAAATCGCGCGGGTTGGCCAGGCCATTGGACCCGATCGGGCCCAGGTCGGGCAGCTTCAGCAGCGCGCCGAAGTTTTCGCACACATAGCCGCGCGCATCGCCATCGGGCAGCTCGACGCGGAAGCGCACGCCGCGCGGGATCACCGCGACCTGCTGCGGCTCGATCTCGATCACGCCCAGCTCGGTGAGCAGGCGCAGCCGGCCCAGCTGCGGCACGATCAGCAGTTCGCCGTCGGCATCGTAGAAGTAACGGCCCTGCATGTCCGCGTTGGCCGCATACAGGTGGATGCCCACGCCGTGGTGGGCCTCGGGCGAGCCGTTGCCGCCCATCGTGTACAGCCCGTCGACGAAATCGGTGGGCGCCTGCGGCAGCGGCAGCGGATCCCAGCGCAACTGGTTGGGCGAGACCGCGCCGGCAGCGAAATCGCCGTGCAGGTGCGGCTGCGCATAGGCGCTGAATTCACCGTGCGAGACCGCCGGGCGGATCCGGTACAGCCAGCTGCGCCGGTTGCTGCCACGCGGGGCGGTGAACGCGGTGCCCGACAACTGCTCGGCATACAGGCCATGGGCCACGCGCTGCGGCGAATTGCGCCCGACCGGCAAGGCACCGGGCACCGCCTCGGTGGCGAACTCGTTGCCAAAACCGGTCTGGTAACCGCGTGCTGTGAGGGAAGTGCTCATCTGGAGTGTCCTGGCAGGGCCCGCAAAGATCGTGTCCGAGGCCGGGCGCCACCGGGCCGGGCCCGGCGCTCCCGTCGGGGCGGCCGATCGCCGCCCCGTGCCACGTTACAGCACGCCGCGCTTGATCTGGTCGCGCTCGATGCTCTCAAACAGCGCGGTGAAGTTGCCTTCGCCGAAGCCTTCGTTGCCCTTGCGCTGGATGATCTCGAAGAAGATCGGGCCGATGCAGTTGGTGGTGAAGATCTGCAGCAGCTTGCGCTGCTTGGTTTCCGGATCGGCGTCGATCAGGATCTTGTTGCGCGCCAGCCGCGCCACGTCCTCGCCGTGGTTGGGCACGCGCATGTCGATCACGTCGAAGTAGGTCTCCGGCGTGTCCAGGAACTCCACGCCCTGGGCGCGCATGGCTTCCACGGTCTCGTAGATGTTCTCGGTGAAGCAGGCGATGTGCTGGATGCCCTCGCCCTTGTAGGCGTCCAGGTATTCGTTGATCTGGCTCTTGGGATCGGAGGACTCGTTGAGCGGGATGCGCACGATGCCGTCCGGGGCGGTCATCGCCTTGGACACCAGGCCGGTCTTGAGGCCCTTGATGTCGAAATAGCGGATCTCGCGGAAGTTGAACAGGCGCTCGTAGTAATCCGACCACTGCTGCATGTTGCCGAAATACAGGTTGTGGGTGAGGTGGTCGATGAAGGTCAGGCCGAACCCGGTCGGGCGCGGGTTGACGCCCTCGATCGGCGCGTAGTCCTCATCGAACATGCTGCCGCCGGCGCCGTAGCGGTCCACCAGGTACAGCATGCAGTCGCCAATGCCCTTGATCACCGGGGCCGGCACGGCCTTGGTGTCCGGCTTGAAGGCGATTTCCTCGGCGCCGTTGCCGAGCGCCATCTGCAGCACTTCCTGGCCGGGCTTCTTGAAGCGGATCGCAAAGCCGCAGGCGCAGGGGCCGTGCTTGTCGGCGAAGTCGGAGGCGAACGAATCGGGCTCCTCGTTGACCAGGAAGTTGACGTCGCCCTGGCGGTAGACGGTGATCGCGCGGCGCTTGTGGCGCAGCACGGCAGTGAAGCCCATCTTGCGGAAGTAGTCGTGCAGTTCCGCGCCACGGCCGGCCGGGGCGGCAAACTCGACGAATTCAAACCCGTCGATACCCATCGGGTTTTCGAAGGTGGTGACCTGCATGCCCGGATCGGGTGCGTGGGACGCGGTGCTCGGTTGGCTGTTCATGCTGTGGCTCCAAGGCAGGTCCGCATCGGAAAAAACCAGGTGCGGGAGACGGACAGACCCGCGAGAATGCGGAATCCAGAAACAAGGTTATAGTTTCACATGAAACCACCATCAAGGTGCACCGCAGCATGAGCCCGTCCGATCCCAGCAGCCACAGCATCCGCGCCTCGCACGCCCTGCTCGACCTGGAGCAGTTCCTGCCGTACCGGCTGAGCGTGTTGTCCAACCGGGTCAGCGGCAATATCGCCAAGCTGTACGGGGACCGCTATGGCCTGGCCATCCCGGAGTGGCGGGTCATCACCATCCTGGCCCTGTACCCGGGCTCGTCGGCCAGCGAGGTCTCCGACCGCACCGCGATGGACAAGGTGGCCGTCAGCCGGGCCGTGGCCAGACTGCTCGAGCGGGGCTTCATCAAGCGTGAAACCCACGGCGATGACCGCCGCCGCTCGGTGCTGGCGCTGTCGGCGGCCGGCTTCGAGGTGTATGAAACCATTGCCCCGCTGGTGATCGAGATCACCCGCAAGCTGATGTCCGTGCTGAGCGAGGAGGAGGAGCAGATGCTGGAGACGCTGATCCTGCGCCTGGCCGGTGAAGGCCTGCAGAAGATGGACCAGGGCTGAGGCGCTCCCCACTGCGGTGAGCCTGCCCCGGTCGCTGACGACCGTGGGCCGTCATGCCGTTGCCCATCGGCCCGGGGCGCGGCACCTCAACTCAGGTGCTTGCGCCGTGCATGCACCCAGGGCGCGGCCAGCGCGCCGATGGCGCCCCCGGCGAAGGCCAGCGAGGCGGCCACCACCGCTGCTTCGATGGCATGGGGCAGGGCCAGCGCGGCCAGCACCAGCAGCACCGTGGGCAGGCCGATGAAGGTGGCCATGAAGTAGCCCCAGCGCGGTGCCCAGGTGCCCACCTGGAGCAGGCTGACCGGCATCCAGGTCTCGGCCGAGGCGTCGTGCTGCACCTTGGCGGCGACCTTGGTCAGGTCCACTTCGACCGGGCCCTTGCCGGTTCGCGCGGTGGCCAGCATCTGCGCCACTTCCTCCACCGGCGGGAACGAGGTCGGCCAGGTCATCGGTGCGGCCACGCCGTAGGCGGTCAACAGCGGCACGCTGATCCAGGGGGCCAGCAGCGGGCGCAGCTTGCGCCGATCCAGCACGCACCACAGCTGGCTTACCCCGTTGGCCACCACCCCGTACAACGCCAGTTGCCCCGGCGCGGGATACGGCAGCAGGTGCACGCGTGCGGCCACGCTGTCATGGCCCATCTGGCGCAGGAAGCCGGGGCGGGTGCGTCCTTCGTGCCCCCAGGCCAGGCCCAGCGCGCCCACCTGGTCGGCTTCGGCGGGATCCTGGGCGCCGGCATCGGCGCGGGCGTCGCTGGCCTGGAAGAAGGCCAGCGACTTGGGCTCGCCCACATCCGCGCGATCCCAGCGCCCGGTGTCGCCGAGCACGTGCCGGAGCGGCAGCCGCGCCGGCGCCGTCTCCGCCTTGCCCGCATTCTGTACGAACGGCAGCACCGAGAGCACGAAGCCCTGCAGGTCCACCGCCCGCACCCCGCTGCCCTGCCACTCGGCCGGCAGCATCCCGGCCAGCGCCGGGTTGCGGGCGAGCACGTCCAGCTGGGCCTTCTGGTCGACCAGCTTCTGCACGGCCGCCTTGAGCAGCACGTTGTCCGGCACCGCCACCAGCGGCAGGCGGTAGCGGATGGCACCGGGCGCGGGGGTGTCGGCGTCGGCCTCGGGCGCCTGCCCGGCCGACTGGTCGTCAAGCAGCACCTCCACCGGCGGCAGGCTCACGCCGGCCGGGTCCTGGAGGAGGGTCTCGTTGGTACTGTCGCTGGTGCCCGGCTGCATGCGTATCGATCCGTCGGTTATGCGCCACAAACAGCGCGGCATGAGGTCCTTGCAGATAGCGGCAGGCGAGGCGGGAAGTTGAGGGCGGGTTCCGGTAACGGCACCTTTGATGCGAACATTGACGATTGACCGACTGCAGGCAGGACGCCAATGCGTGCCAGACACCTCCGCTGGACCGCCGCCATGCTGCTGCTGGCGGGACTTCTCAGCCCAGGAGCGGCGATGGCCTTCTTCTCAAAAACCCTGTACCTGTTTACCGAAGTAGACGGCGTGGTGCTGCTCGATGGGCGGCCGGTGCCAGGCGTGGAGGTCGAGCAGGACTACCATTGGCACTGGGGCGAGCAGGAGCGCAGCGCGAGGGTGACCACCGATGCGCAAGGGCGTTTTCGCTTTCCGGAAGTGACCGGCAGATCCTGGACAGCGGGCCTGCTGCCGCACGAGCCGGTCATCAACCAGCGCATCACGCTGCGCTACCAGGGCCGGCAATACAAGGGCTGGCTGCATTCCAAGCACAACTACGACCGGTTTGGCGAAGTTCCCGGGCGCCCGCTGGCGCTGATCTGCGATCTGTCCCATCCGCCGCTGCCGCACCCGGAGATCGGGTCGTTCGGCATCTGCGTGATGCGTTGAGCAGGGGCATGGCCATGACCCCCTTGTCGATGCGATGGGCGCGCCTGCCCCTGTTGTTCGCCGCACTGTCCACCCCAGGAGGGGCCATGGCATTTCCCAAGACGTTGCACCTGTTTTCCGAGGTCCAGGGCGTGGTGGTGCTCGACGGGCGGCCGGTGCCTGGCGTGCAGGTCGAGCGCGACTACCACTGGCACTGGGGCAACCAGAAGCGCACCGCCACGGTCACCACCGATGCGCAGGGGCGCTTTCATTTTCCCGAAGTCACCGGGCGGTCGTTCACCGCGTTTCTTCCGCACGAACCGGTCGTGGTTCAACGCATCACGCTGCGCTACCGGGGCAAGGAGCACGTCGGCTGGTTCATGGCCAAGCACAACTACGACCGGCTCGGTGAGGTGGCCGGGCGCAGGCTGTCGTTCGTGTGTGACCTGGCCAGCGAGGCCAAGGCGCACCCGGAAACGGAAACCTACGGGATCTGCGTCCTGCGCTAGGCGCGGCGGCAGGTCTCGCCGCTGCGCCAAAGGCGGTTGTCCACTCGTTTGCGCGGATCTTACCGCGGTGGCGGTGGGAGGCCGGCCAGCGGCCGGCACTACCGGCGGTGCGCACCGGCCAACCGCCCTTGGGGTGGAAACAAAAAAGAAGGCCGCGGAATCCGCGGCCTTCTTCGATCACGGCGCCTTGGTCGGCGCCCAGTCCTTCATGAAGGCGAAGAACCGCTTGCGGTCGTAGCCCTTGGGCTGGCCCTTGTCGGCCTCCAGCTCGCCGGTGAACTGCGAGTGCAGCAGCGTGCCGTCGGCATCGAGCACGAACAGGTGCGGGTAGCCCTTGATCGCCGGGAACGCAGACAGGAACGCCGTGTTCTCGTTGTCTTCGCTGTAGTTGACCTTCATCCACACGAAGTGGGCATCGCGGAAGCTGCGGATCTCCGCGTCGCCCTCGATGAAGGCATCCATCAGGTGGCACCACGAGCACCACTCCCCGCCCACGTCCAGCACGATCCGCTTGCCACCGCGCTGGGCCTCGACCTTGGCCGTCGCCAGGTCGGCGACCGGATCACGTGCCGGGTCGAAGCTGGCATTGAGTGCGGCGATCGCCGCCACGTCCGCTGCCGCCGGGGTGTTGCCCGAGGCCACCGGCTCGCCCGGATCGGCCACGGTCGGCGCCTGCGGCGTGGTGTCCAGCGGCTGCGCCGGCGCGGCGGTGGGCGACGGCGACGGCGAACAGGCGGCCAGCAGGCCGGCCACGATCAGCGAACCTGCCCACGTCTGCATGCGCATGGCCGGCCTCACTTGACGCCGTGCATCAGCTTGTTGATCAGCGGGGCGATCAGGAACAGCACCGCGCCGGAGATGATCAACGCCCAGAAACCGAAGGTGTAGCCCTTCAGCGCCGACTCCACGGTCATGCCGCCTTCGCCACTGACCGCGCCGGCGAAGATGCCCGACAGGTTGTTGCCGATGCCGGTGGACAGGAACCAGCCGCCCATGCCGAAGCCGACCAGGCGCACCGGGGCCAGCTTGGTCACCATCGACAGGCCGATCGGTGACAGGCACAGCTCGCCCACCGACTGGATGACGTAGACCATGAACAGCGTCCAGAACGGGATCTTGCCGTCCACGACCATGCTCGACAGCGCCAGCATCAGCAGCGCGAAGGCCGCGCCGTTGAACAGCAGGCCCAGGCCGAACTTGCGCGGGATGGACGGGTTGGCGCGGCCCAGCTTGATCCAGATCCAGGCGATGAGCGGGGCCAGGGTGATGATGGCCACCGAGTTGACCGACTGGAACCAGGCGGTCGGGAAGGTCCAGCCGCCCAGGTTGCGGTTGACGATGTTGTCGGCCAGGAAGGTGAAGGAGCTGCCGGCCTGTTCGAAGAACATCCAGAACATCACGTTGAAGGTGAAGATGATCAGCATGGCGATCACGCGGTCGCGCTGGACCTTGCCTTCGCGGATGCCTTCCACCAGCAGCAGCACGCCCAGGGCGACGAACATCACGCCCAGGATCCAGGCCAGCGCGGTGGCGCCGGTGGACAGCAGGAAGTAGGCCACCGGGATGGCCACGATCGCGCCGACGAGCACCATGATGATGCGGCCGAAGCCTTCGGCGCCGGCCGGCGGTGCGCCGATGCCCTTCAGGCCGGCACGACCGATGTAGAACCACGCCAGGCTGATCAGCATGCCGATGCCCGAGGCGATGAAGACCATCTTGTAGGACGGCATGGCCTGGGTGCCGAACACCTGCTCGGCCAGCCACTGGGTCAGCACCGGGGCGATCATCGCGCCGATGTTGATGCCCATGTAGAAGATGGTGAAGCCCGAATCGCGCCGCTCATCCTTCAGGCCGTACAGCTTGCCGACCATGGTGGAGATGTTGGGCTTGAACAGGCCGTTGCCGATGATGATCGTGGCCAGGCCCAGTTCGAAGACTTCCTTGTTGGGCATCGCGACCATGAACAGGCCGGCGGCCATGATCACCGCGCCGGTCAGGATCGAGCGCTGGTAGCCCAGGACCCGGTCGGCGACGTAGCCACCGAAGATGGCCGCGGCGTACACCAGCGCCAGGTAGGCGCCATAGGTGCGGCTGGCCGCTGCCTGGCCGGCCGAGTCGCCTTCGAAGAACTGCGACACGATGTACAGCACCAGCGCCCAGCGGATGCCGTAGAACGCAAAGCGTTCCCAGAACTCGGTCATGAACAGCATCCACAGCGGGCGCGGATGGCCCAGCGTGGTGTTGAACGCCGGCAGCGCCGGGTCTGGAAGGGATTTGCCGGTGGCGTCTACGCTCATGCGGGATTCCTGGGTTCGGTGGAAGACATGCACGTCCGATGTGCCAAGCAACGCGGGAGAATCCCAGACCAACCGCGTTCACGTCAAATACACGCCGATCCGTGCAGCTGGCGGCCTGCTCGCTGAACTTGCATCTGAAACCACCGCCGCCCCCACCCCGGCGCAGCAACGGCGGGGCCTGCGCGGCGCCCGACTGTCATCGGCACGTCATCATGAATGGGGCTTTCCCGCCCGGCGGCCGGTCAGGCGTCGGGCGGCATCGGGTCGTCGTTGCGGATCGTGGTGCGCACCTGGAACAGCTCCGGGAAGAAGGTCAGCTCCAGTGCCTGGCGCAGGAACCCCACGCCGCTGGAGCCCCCGGTCCCCCGCTTGAAGCCGATCACCCGCATCACCGTGCGCATGTGCCGGAAGCGCCACAGCTGGAAGGCGGTCTCCAGGTCCACCAGGTCCTCGCACAGCGCGTACTCGCGCCAGAAGCGGTCGGTGTTCTGGTAGATCCGCTCGAACACCGGGTGCAGGGCATCGTCGGCCACGTGCGGCTGCTGCCAGTCGCGGTCGGTGTACCCGGCCGGGACCGGGTGGCCGAAGCGCGCCAGGTAGCGCAGGAACTCCTCGTAGAGGCTGGGCGCGTCCAGCACCTGCTGCAGCTGCGCCTGCCCGGCCGGATCGTGCGAGAACACCTGCAGCATGTGCGCGTTCTTGTTGCCCAGCAGGAACTCGATGTAGCGGTACTGCAGCGACTGGAAGCCCGAGGACGGGCCCAGCACGTCGCGGAAGCCCATGTATTCGGACGGGGTCAGGGTCTCCAGCACCGACCACTGCTCGGTCAGCTGGCGCAGCACCTGCTTGCTGCGCGCCAGCACCTTGCGGCACTGCCAGACCTCGTCGCGCTGCAGGAACCCGATGGCCGCGCGCAGCTCGTGGGCCAGCAGCTTCAGCCACAGCTCGGAGGTCTGGTGCTGGATGATGAAGAGCATCTCATCATGGTGCGGCGGGTTGGACAGCGGCTGCTGGGCGCTGAGCAGCTGGTCCAGCCGCAGGTAGCCGCCGTAGGTCAGGCGCCCCTCCAGGTCGGTGTGGATACCGGCTTCGAGGTCGCGTTGGTTATTCTCGACGGACATGGCGTGGGCCAAATGAGGGGGTCAAAGGGTAGCGCAGTGGGTGCCCGGCCGCGCAGCCCCCACCCTACGCCGGCGTCTGGTCGCCCGGCAGGGCCGAATCTGCGCGGGGGGCGCTGCCGCCGTCCGCACCCGGCGCCCGGGCCAGCGACCGCTCATGCGCCGTTGCGGCAACTGAATACGTTGGAGTTATTGGCCCTGCGCGGTCCCGATGCGGTATACCGGCGGGGCCATGGCGGAAATCCTTGCTGCGCCGCAGGACGGCTTTTTCGTACGTGTTCCTTAACATGGCAATTCATATCATTTGTAACTTCCTGTCGAAGGTGCAGTACGCAATGACGGTTGCCGCTGAGTTCAAGATCGAATACCTGCAGTACCTGGACACGGACGGCACGCTCGTCCGCGATGACCTGCCCGAGGCCCTGCGCGATCCACGCGCGCTGCTGCCGATGTTCAAGCAGATGCTGTTCGTGCGCGTGTTCGACGGCAAGTCGATCGCGCTGCAGCGCACCGGCAAGCTGGGTACCTACGCGGCCTGCCTGGGCCACGAAGCGGCGCACGTGGGCATTGGCGCGTCCATGCAGAAGGACGACGTGTTCGCGCCGTCCTACCGCGAGTATGGCGCCATGTTCATGCGCGGCGTGCGC
Source organism: Stenotrophomonas sp. (assembly GCF_036662295.1). Taxonomy (GTDB): domain Bacteria; phylum Pseudomonadota; class Gammaproteobacteria; order Xanthomonadales; family Xanthomonadaceae; genus Stenotrophomonas. Next base: position 23,997 of record NZ_JAVWXA010000028.1, on the reverse strand, counting down.
CCGCACGACGTGCTGATGTACTGGGGCGGCGACGAGCGTGGCAACGACTACGGTGGCAACGCGGCCAAGGACTTCCCGTTCTGCGTGCCGATTTCCACCCAGTGCCTGCACGCGGCCGGCGCGGCGCTGAAGTTCAAGCTCAACCACGAAAAGCAGATCGCGGTGGCGGTGTGCGGCGACGGCGGCAGCTCCAAGACCGACTTCTACGCCGCGCTCAACTCCGCCGGTGCCTACAAGCTCCCGCTGATCCTGTGCATCGTCAACAACGGCTGGGCCATCTCGGTGCCCCGCTCGGCCCAGACCGGTGCCGAGACGCTGGCCCAGAAGGGCCTGGCCGGTGGCCTGCATTGCCTGCAGGTGGACGGCAACGACCTGATCGCGGTGATGGCCGCCATGCTGCAGGCCCGCGAACGCGCGTTGGCCGGCGACGGTGGCACCGTGCTGGAACTGATGACCTACCGCCTGTCCGACCACACCACCGCCGATGACGCGCGCCGCTACCGCGACGACGCCGAAGTGAAGGATGCCTGGCAGCGCGAGCCGATGCTGCGCCTGCGCAAGTACCTCACCAACGCCGGGGTGTGGAGCGAGGAAGAGGAAGCAGCCTGGACCGCCGAGTGCGGCAAGCGCGTGGACGAGGAAGTGAACCTCTACCTCAACACCCCCGTGCAGCCGGTCGAGGCGATGTTCGACTTCCTCTACGCCGACCCGCCGCAGGACCTGCTGGCCCAGCGTGCCCAGGCCATCGCGCTGGAGCAGCGCCATGGATGAGATCAAGAACGGCGCGCCCGGCGCGCACACCAACGCCGCCGACAGCGCCGCCGTCGCGCGCGGAGAACAGAGCATGACCACCACCCCGATCACCCTCATCGAAGCCATCACCCAGGCCTTGGCCTGGGAACTGGAACACGACAAGTCGGTGCTGGTGCTGGGCGAGGACGTGGGCGTCAACGGCGGCGTGTTCCGCGCCACCGCCGGCCTGCAGCAGCGCTTCGGCGCCGACCGCATCCTGGACACCCCGCTGGATGAAACCACCATCGCCGGCTTGACCATCGGCCTTGCCGCACAGGGCATGAAGCCGGTGGCCGAAGCCCAGTTCGACGGCTTCATGTACCCGATGGTGGACCACATCATCTGCCACGCCGCGCGCCTGCGTTACCGCACCCGTGGCCGCCTGCACTGCCCGATGGTGCTGCGCGTGCCGTGGGGCGGTGGCATCCGTGCGCCGGAACACCACAGCGAAGCCAACGAGGCGATCTTCACCAACGTGCCGGGCCTGCGCGTGGTGCTGCCGTCCTCGCCGCAGCGCGCCTATGGCCTGCTGCTGGCGGCCATCCGCGAGCCGGATCCGGTGATCTACATGGAGCCCAAGCGCATCTACCGCCAGTACAAGGAAGTGGTGGTCAACGACGGCGAGGCCTTGCCGCTGGATGTCTGCTTCGTGCTGCGCGACGGCACCGACGTGACCCTGGTGACCTGGGGCGCGCAGGTGAAGGAAGCGCTGGAAGCGGCCGACAAGCTGGCCGGCGAAGGCATCAGCGCCGAAGTCATCGACGTGGCCACGCTGCGCCCGCTGGACTTTGCCACCATCGCCGAGTCGGTGGCCAAGACCGGCCGCTGCGTGATCGTGCAGGAAGCGCCGAAGACCGCGGGTTTCGGTGCGGAAATCGCCGCGCGCCTGGCCGAGGAATCGCTGTACGACCTGCTGGCCCCGGTCGAGCGCGTGACCGGCTATGACACCCACATTCCGCTGTTCCGCCTGGAAATGAAGTACCTGCCCAGCGTGGACCGGATCGTGAGCGCGGCCAAACGCGCCATTGCGGCAGGCTGACGTGCGGGCCCGCCTCCTAGGCCCGTACCGCAGCCAGTATCCCAACCCGCTCCGGTTCCGCACCGGCCAGATCGTCGAACTGGGTGTTCGTGACGAGGAATGGCCGGCGTTTGCCTGGGTACGCACCGATGACGGGCGTGCCGGCTGGGCACCGGTGGCGTGGTTGCAGTTGCTGGACGATGGTCGCGCAGAGGCCCTGCGCGACTACGACGCCCGCGAACTGGACGTGGACAGCGGTGAACTGGTCAAACTGCATCATGAACATGGGGGTTGGTGGTGGTCCGAGCGCGCGAACGGCGCGACGGGCTGGCTGCCGGCCCGCGATCTCGAACTGCTGGAAGAGAACTGCACATGAGTGAGAACAAGAATTTCCACCTGCCCGACCTCGGCGAAGGCCTGCCGGACGCCACGATCGTGGAGTGGTTCGTCAAGGTTGGCGATGTGATCAAGCTGGACGAGCCGCTGGTCTCCATGGAGACCGCCAAGGCCGTGGTCGAAGTGCCCTCCCCGTTCTCGGGCACGGTGCTGAGCCTGGCCGGTGGCGAGGGCGACATCATCCCCACCGGCAGCGTGCTGGCGCAGTTTGCGCTGGACCCGAACCTGCCGCAGCGCGCCGATGGCCAGGACACCGGCCACAGCCATGGCCACGCCGCCCCGTCGCCGACGCCCAGCACCGGCCAGACCGCTGCCGCGCAACCGGACAAGGTGGTGGCCTCCGACGAAGGCGGCGAGATCGCCAAGCCGGGTGCCGAGCGCGATGACGCCGGCACCGTGGTCGGTGCGATGCAGAGCTCCAATGCCGTGCACGCCGAACAGGCCGTCGCGGTGGGCGGGGTCAAGGCCGTGCCGGCCGTGCGCGCCACCGCGCGCAAGCTGGGCGTGGACCTCACCCGCGTGCGGGCCACCGGCACCGATGGCGCGGTGACCATGGCCGACGTCAAGCAGGCCGCCGCCGATGGCAGCGCCAAGGTCGGTGCGGCACCGGCGCAGGCCGCCGTGGCCGCCCCCGCTGCGGCGGCACCGGCATCGGTGGCACGCGCCGCCGAGTCGCGTACGCCGCTGTCGGCCGCCGGTCGCCCAATGCGTACCCAGCCGCCGGGCGTGGTCGCCAAGGGCCAGCCGGAACCGCTCAAGGGCGTGCGCCGCAACATGGCCCGGGTGATGGCCGACGCGCACAGCAAGGTCGTGCCGACCACGCTGAACGACGACGCCGACATCCACGCCTGGGTCCCGGGCAACGACGTCACCGCGCGCCTGGTGCGCTCGATCGTGGTCGCCTGCCAGAAGGTGCCGGCGCTGAACGCCTGGTTCGACGGCGATGCGCTGACCCGCACGCTGCACAACCAGGTGGACATCGGCATCGCGGTGGACACCGACGACGGCCTGTTCGTGCCCGCCCTGCGCAATGCCGACATGCTCGATGCACGCGGCATCCGCGAGGGCGTGAACCGCCTGCGCGAGCAGGTGGAATCGCGCTCGATCGCCGCCTCCGAGCTGAGTGGCTACACCATCTCGCTGTCCAACTTCGGCATGTTCGCCGGCCGCTACGCGACCCCGGTCGTGGTGCCGCCGTGCGTGGCCATCGTCGGCGCCGGCCGTGCCCGCCACCAGATGACGCCGGTGATGGGCGGCGTGGAAGCGCACAAGGTGATCCCGCTGTCGGTCACCTTCGACCACCGCGCGGCCACCGGTGGTGAAGCGGCGCGCTTCCTGCGCGCGATGCTGGATGACCTGGCGCTGGCCAGCTGATCGGCCTCGACGGGTAGCTGCCGACCGTTGGTCGGCAGGCAACACAAAGAAGAACAACGGCCACCGCAAGGTGGCCGTTGTTGTTTACGCGCCCCGGGGAAACCCGACTGCAGCGTCTCTTCCCCATCGATTCTGCCGATCCAAGTCGCGCATCCACGCGGGAAGAACGCTCGTCCAGGATACGGTGGTGAATGAATGCTCTTGATACCGCTACGGACCTCACACCCGACGTGTTCTGGAGCTTGGACAATCCTGCGCTGATTGCCAAATGCGGCCCCGTCGAACATGCAAGTAGCACCTGCCATCCTGGACTCCGAGGACGTAAGCAATTCCATAGGCGCCAAGTGGCGGACCACGACTGAAGACGCGACCTGCTCTCTATGGTGGAGAGCGGTCAATCAGAACCAGTGCGGGGTGCCGTAATGCTCAAGTCCACTGCATCGCTCTTGTATGCGGCCCTGGCGGCAATCATGTTCACCTCATGCGGCCGAGAGGCGCAACCTGTCGTCGTTGATGATGGCTCTGCGCAGTTGGCCGACAAGGGTGCACATTTGGCGACGCCAACGGCGACTCAATCCGCTCCGATCGCAGCTCACGCGGAAAGACGCTACCTCTGCGAACCTGGTCGTTGTCGTGTCACCGGACCGCTGCAGGCGCGCAGCATCCAGGAAGCCCGGTGGCTTATTGCCAACGGCTATCCAACGGAGGAGGAGCACGACCGCCTGGCGTTGTTGAGCGCTGGGCAACTGAAGATCGAGGCAGAGTCCGGCAACCGTGCTGCGGAAGTCTTCTATGGCAAGAAAGTCGCTACTGAATCTGACATGTTGTCAGGCCTTACGATACTCCGCCACGCTGCTGAGTCCGGCTCGATTTTCGCCTACCACGGCATTTCCGAGGCGTATCTCGAAGGCCCCAGCCCCGATCGCATCAACAGCTATGCGTACTTGCGGCTCGCCTACATTCTGGGAGATGGCAAGGCTGCGTCGGCATTGTCGAGCAGGGATCTGACCGGCATTGAACGTGTCGTGGCTGACGAACGTGCGCTAGCCCTCTACAAGACGTTTTCCGGAGAGAGACCACCCGACGTTCGGCCCGCCGAGTAGGTGCACCCGCCTACTCTCCGGCCAGCGCACTGGAACCGATGACCTGCACCCCCGGATTCGGCGCCAGCGCCGCCTCCACCATGGCCCCGGCGATGTTGTGGGCCGGGTTGATCCGCCAGGCACGCGGCAGCACCGGGCCCAGGGCGCCCAGTACCAAGCTGGCGAGGTGTTCGCCGGTGCGCCGCTCGGCGCGCTGGCCGCCGATCAGGCCGGGCCGCACCAGGGTGAGGGACGGATAATCCAGGGCGCGCAGGTCCTGCTCCAGCCGGCCCTTTACCTGGTTGTAGAAGATCGGTGACTGCGCGTTGGCGCCCATTGCCGAGTTCAGCACGAAGGCGTGGGCGCCGGCGGCCCGGGCCCGGGCGGCCACCTGCAGCGGGTAGTCGTGGTCGACCCGGGCGAAGGCGTCGCGGCTGCCGGCCTGCTTGAGGGTGGTGCCCAGCGCACAGACCACCGCGTCCACGGCCCACCAGTCGGCGTCCCGCGGCAGGGCGGCGAAGTCCACCACCGGGTTGAGCAGGGCCGGATCGGCCATCCCCAGCGGGCGCCGGGTCGGGGCGACCACCGCCTCGCAGCGCGCGTCATCCAGCAGCGCGCGCAGCACCTGCCCGCCGACCAGCCCGGTCGACCCCACCAGCATCACCTTCATCGCACGCTCCTGCCCGTCCATTGCCTACCATCGTGGCATACCGCCGGGGACGGGCAGGCGTTCAAGCCGGCCTGCGCGGCGCCGATACTGTTCCAACCTCCCCACCGCCCCGGCGACCGACGCCGGTCATCCGCCAAGGACCTGCCGCATGACCGATCCGCACGACGCTCCCCCCAGTCCCGGCACGGCCGTGGGCCGGCTGTTGTCGCGACGCCAGGCCCAGACCCTGGTGGTCGACAGCGCCAGCGTGGCCGCCGCCGGCCCCAAGGGCGGCAGCAGTGCGATGCTGCAACGCCTGTTTGCCGGCATCGACAGCCCCGAACCGCTGCTGGCCGCCTTCGCCAACGGCATGTCCACCCTGCCCGGCGAACTGGGCGACATGGGCCAGCGCCTGCAGTCCTCCCAGCGCAGCGCCGACTGGGTCAGCTACGGCCGGGCCATGCGGCAGCTGATCGACAAGTACATCCGCACCATCGAGCAGGACAGCCCGGACGGGCAGCCGGACAGCGTGCGCCTGCGCGAACTGCTGCGGCACACCCTGTCGGTGACCGTGGCCAGCCTGCTGCAGAACATGCCGGAGCTGAAGGACGAGCCGGTCCAGATCGCCGACGAACTGCGCCACTGGCACCCCGGCCAGCCGCTGCAGCCGCTGGAACTGCGGCTGCGTGAACTGGCCCACCAGGTGGGCGTGCGCAGCGACGGCTGGCAGGAGCAGCAGGAGCTGCTGCTCAGCCTGTTCGACCTGCTGCTGGACAACATCGGCGAGCTGCTCGACGACAGCAGCTGGCTGCACGGCCAGGTGCATGCGGTGCGGGCGCTGATCGCCGGGCCGCTGGACCGGGAGTCGGTGGAGCAGGCGCGGGTCAACCTGCGCGAGGTGATCTACAAGCAGGGCCTGCTCAAGCAGGGCATCAGCGAGTCCAAGGCGGCGATGAAGCACCTGATGGGCGGCTTCATCGACAGCCTGGAGGGCATGGCGGTCAGCACCGGGGAGTACCACGACCGGATCAGCAGCTACGCGCTGGCACTGAAGGAAGCGCGCAGCATCGCCGACCTCAACCAGCTGCTGCAGGACGTACTGCAGGACACCGGCCGCGTGCAGGCCCAGGCCCTGCAGGCGCGCGACCACCTGGGCAACGCACGCCGCGACGTGGAACAGGCCGAAGCGCGGATCGCCGAGCTGGAGCAGGAACTGCGCGATGTCAGCGGGCTGGTCCGTACCGACCCGCTGACCGGCGCGCTCAACCGCCGCGGCTTTGACGAACTGATCGAACGCGAGCTGGCCCGGGCCGAGCGCCACGGCCACCCGCTGGCGCTGGCGCTGATCGACCTGGACGACTTCCACCAGACCAACAGCGCCCACGGCCATGCCGGCGGCGATGCGGTGCTGCGCCACCTGGTCGCGGTCTGCCAGCTGCACCTGCGCAGCACCGATGCGATCGCCCGCCTCGGCGGCGACGAGTTCGTGCTGCTGCTGCCCGAAACCCCGGGCGCGGACAGCATGTCCACCCTGCTGCGGCTGCAGCGCTCGCTGGCCCAGCGCCCCCTGCCGCTGGACGGACAGCGCGTGCCGGTGCACTTCAGCGCCGGCGTGGCGCGATGGCTGCCTGGCGAGAGCGCCGACGCGCTGCTGCGCCGCGCCGATGCGGCCCTGTATGCGGCCAAGCGGGTGGGCAAGAACCGCGTGCAGGCCGCCGACGCGCCGGCATGATCGCCGACGCGCTGTGATATCGGCCGCGCCGGTGCGAATCATCCTGGTATGCCCATGACAACGACCGCCGCCGACCCACGCGCCCGCTTTGCCAGCCTGCTGGCGCAGCACCGTGGCATCGTGCTGAAGATCGCGCACGGCTACTGCGCCCACCAGGAAGACCGGCTCGACCTCATCCAGGAGATCAGCGTGCAGGCCTGGGACGCGTTCGAGGGCTTCGATCCGGCGCGCGCGCGTTTCTCCACCTGGCTGTACCGGGTGGCGCTGAACGTGGCCATTTCCCAGCTCCGCCGCCAGCAGCTGCGCCAGCGCCACCATGCCCCGCTGGACGAGGCGCCCCTGCCTGCCGACGAGGCGGCCACCCCGGGCGAGCAGCAGCATGCCCTGCGCCAGCTGGAGGCCGCGATCCACGCCCTGCCGGCACTGGACCGGGCGCTGATGCTGCTGCACCTGGACGACTACGACCACCGGCAGATCGCCGAGGTGCTGGGGATCAGCAGCGCCAACGTCTCCACCCGCCTGCACCGCCTGCGCCAGCAGCTGCGCGCGCGCTTCGACCCCATGCCCTGAGGACATGACCATGCACGAGGATCCCCTCAAGCAACTGTGGCAGCAGCACGACCGGCGCGGCGATGCCGAGGAAACCGCGGCGATGGATGCCTGGCGGCGCCATCATCAGCAGGCCACCCAGCGCCAGCTGTCGGCCTTCAGCGCGGTGCAGGTGATGCAGCTGCTGTTCTGGCTGGGCCTGGCCATCTACTGCGGCAGCGTGTGGTGGCCACGCCCACCGCTGGCGGTGATGCTGGCGGCCATCGCGCTGCATGCGTACTGCGTGGCGGTGATCATCGCCAGCGTGGCACGCCTGCACCTGCGCCGGCAGCTGCAGCCGGACCAGCCGGTGCTGCAGCAGTCGCGGCAGCTGGCCGCGCTGCGCACCCGGACCGCGATCGGCGAACTGCTGCTCGGGCTGCCCTGGTGCTGGCTCTGGCTGGCGGTCCCGGTGCTGGCGGCCTGGCAACTGTGGCGCGTGGACCTGGGCGCGTACACCGCCGGCGTGCTGTGGATCTCACTGGTGGCCGGGGTGGCCCTGATGACCGCCCTGCTGGTGCTGGCGCGGCGTTGGCAGCGGCGCGACCCGCACTCGCCCCGGCTGCAGCGGGTGATCGACAGCCTGGCCGGGCGGCGCCTGGCGCGCGCCCGCGCCGAACTGGACGCCGTCCGCGCATGGAGCACAGACGCGCCCCGGTAGGTCACCACCGTGGGTGGTGACACTCCGCTCAGTGCGCGGGCTTCCTGCCGCGCAGCTTCTGGATGCCGGTCACCGCCGCCAGCACGATCGCGCCGGCGATCACGCCGACCACCATGTTGCCCAGCGCGTTCACCAGCCAGCCCCAGCGGCCTTCCCCGCCCAGCGACAGCACCAGGTGGTGCAGCGCCGGCACGTTGTGCACCAGGATGCCGCCGCCGACCAGGAACATCGCCGCGGTGCCGGCCACCGACAGGAACTTCATCAGCCACGGTGCGGCCACCAGCAGGCCGCGGCCGAAGGCGGCCAGCGCCGCGCCCTTGCGCGACAGGTACAGGCCCAGGTCGTCCAGCTTGACGATGCCGGCCACCAGGCCATAGACGAACACGGTCATGGCCAGCGCGATCACCACCAGCGCGCTGACCTGGTTGATGAACGGCTCGGCCGCCACCACGCCCAGGGAGAGCACGATGATCTCGGCCGAGAGGATGAAGTCGGTGCGGATCGCGCCCTTCACCTTGTCCTTTTCCCACGCCACCATGTCCACCTTCTCATCGGCCAGCGCCTTGGCGCGCTCGGCCTTGTGCTGGGCGTCCTCGTCCTTGGAATGCAGGAAGCGGTGGGCCAGCTTCTCCACGCCTTCAAAGCACAGGAACGCGCCGCCGATCATCATCAGCGGCACCACGATCGGCACCGGGTAGCCCTTGTCGCGCAGCCACGCCTCCAGCGCGCTGATGGCCAGCGCCGCCGGCACCAGGATTGCCTTGTTGACCAGCGAGCCCTTGGCCACCGCCCACACCACCGGCAGTTCGCGGTTGGCATCCACGCCAGTGACCTGTTGCGCGTTCAGGGCCAGGTCGTCGCCGAGCACGCCGGCGGTCTTCTTGGCCGCCACCTTGGTCAGCACCGACACGTCGTCCAGCAGCGAGGCAATATCATCGAGCAACGCAAACAGGCTGGCACCGGCCATGGCAATCCAATAGAACGAGCGGAAAGCGTGGATTCTGCCCGATCCGGGCCCGTTGGCGGTAGTTGGCAGCGGATTCACCGCCCCACCACCGGGGTCCGGCCACACTGCCGGTGACCCTCGTGCTGGAGCCCTGCTTGAATACCACGCCCCTCGCCGCCGGCTCGCCGTCCCTGGTCAAGGGCATGAACCGGCGCAGCCAGATCCTGCGCCTGCTGCTGCGCTACCGCAATTCCGGAGTGTTCTCGGGCATGAACCTGGACGCGCGCGCGATCCACGAGCTGCCGCCGGAAGGAAATCCGGAGCAGTTCGTCACCGACCTGGAATCGCTCGGGCCCACCTTCGTCAAGCTCGGCCAGATGCTCTCCACCCGCCCGGACATGGTGCCGGTGGAGTTCGCCACGGCACTGGAGCGGATGCAGGAGCAGGTGGCGCCGATCCCGGTGGAGCGCATCTACGCCATCATCGAGCAGGAGCTGGGCGCCTCGGTGTCCAAGCTGTTTGCCAGCTTCGACCCGGTGCCGCTGGGCTGCGCCTCGATCGCCCAGGTGCACCGTGCGCAGCTGCACGACGGCCGCGACGTGGCGGTGAAGGTGCAGAAGCCGGAAGTGGCCGCGCAGCTGCGCTCGGACCTGGAAGTGCTGCGCAGCTTCGCGCTGGCCGCCGACCACCTCACCCAGGTGGGCCGCCGCGTGCGCCTGCGCGACTGGCTCAACGAGTTCGCCAAGACCCTGATGCAGGAGCTGGATTACCAGGCCGAAGCGGAGAACCTGCAGCGCTTCGGCCAGCACCTCAAGCCGTTCAAGCCGCTGTGGGTGCCGCAACCGATCTGGGACTACTGCAGCCACCGCGTGTTGACCATGGAGATGGCCCACGGCGTGCGCGTGGACATGATCCCCGACGTGCGCCGCACCGAACAGCCGATGGCGCCGCTGGCCGCCGCGCTGATCCGCGGGTATGTGGACCAGATTTTCGTGCATGGCGAGATCCATGCCGACCCGCATCCGGGCAACCTGCGCGTGACCCCCGAAGGGCGGCTGGCGATCTTCGACCTGGGCATGGTGGCACACATGCCGCCGCGGCTGCGCGAGCGCCTGCTCAAGCTGCTGTTCGCCGCCGTCGATGGCCGCGGCGAGGAAGTGGCCGACGAGATCATCGGCATCAGCACGCGGCTGGAAGCCTTCGATGAGGAGCGCTACCTGCGCGAGACCGGCCAGGTGATCGCCCGCTACGCGGCCAACAGCAGTTTCTCCGAAGGCCGGGTGGTGCTGGACCTGGTCCGCATCGCCACCGCCAGCGGGCTGCGCACCCCGCCCGAACTGAGCCTGCTGGGCAAGGCGCTGCTCAACCTGGAGACCGTGTGCCGGCTGCTGTCGCCGGACCTGGATACCCGCCGCATCGTGGAGAAACAGCTGCAGCACGTGATGCGCGCGCGCCTGAAGAAATCGCTGTCGGCGGCCAACCTGGCCAGCGAGGCGATGGAGATGCAGCAGCTGCTGCGCGAGGGCCCGCGCAAGATGTCGGACATCCTCGCGCTGCTGGCCGAGAACCGCCTGCAGATGAAAGTGACCGGGCTGGAAGAATCGCGCCTGATGGAGAACCTGCAGAAGATCGCCAACCGCGTGTCGGCCGGCATCGTCACCGCCGCGCTCATCCTGGCGGCGGCATTGATGATGAAGGTGGAGACCGGCTGGCACCTGTTCGGCTATCCGGCCATCGCTTTCATGCTGATGTTCATCGGCGTGGTGCTCGGCCTGGGCATCGTGCTCAGCGCGCTGATCTTCGATCGACGTGCACGCTCGAAGGAAGAACGCGGGCACCGCTGACACCGCGCGCGCATTCACCCCACACATCGAACACACGTGTTGCGACGCAAGATCGCGCATGCGTCTTCACGCTCGTTTTACACCTTGAAACGCGAGGCGTTGTAGCGCGTCGCGCGTGGTTGAGAACAAACATTTCAGTCAGGTTCGTGCATGCATGATCGAGTCATCGGCTTGTCATGCAGGTGTGGTTGGACAGCCGGTCGGATGGGATTTACGTCGACATGGCGTCCATCACCCACTGTCTCCGCTACCGATACCGCCGATGCCCTGGATCCTGCTGCTGTCCCTGTTGCTCCTCACCTGGTTGCTGCTTGCCTCGCGCACGTGGGTCGGCTGGAAGGCCGGACTGATGTCGCTGCTGCTGGTGCTGCTGAGTTCGTGGTGGTTGATCAACAAGTTGTCCGGCGATGGGCTCAATGCGGCCACGCTGTACCACCTGGGCGCGGACATGGAAGGCGCGGGCATCGCCGACTTCAAGGGCTACATCGCCGCCTACGTGGCCCTGCTGCTGGTCTCGCTGCTGCTGCCGGTCGCCCTGGCGCGCGTGCAGCGCTGGCGCCGCCTCGAACACGGCAAGGCGGTGTTCGGCGGGTTCATGGCGGCGTGGCTGGTGGCGGTGCTGGTCAGCCCGCTGTACAGCGACGGGCAGCGCTTGTACCAGCAGACGCGCCCGGTGGATTACACCGTCATTGCCCCGGAATACCGGGTGCCGCAGCAGGCGCTGGCCAAGCCGCGCAACATCGTGTGGATCTACGGCGAAAGCCTGGAGCGCACCTACCTGGATGAAGCGGTTTTCCCCGACCTGATGCCCAACATCAACCGCCTCGCCGGCCAGGCGCTGGACGTGCGCGGGCTGGTCTCGGCCGAGGGCGGCGGCTGGACCATCGCCGGGCTGGTGTCCTCCATGTGCGGCGTGCCGCTGACCACCGCCAAGGAAGATGAGAACAGCATGGGCCGGATGGGCAGCTTCCTTCCCGAGGCGGTGTGCCTGGGCGACTACCTCAAGCAGCAGGGCTACACCAACCATTACCTGGGCGGGGCCAACGGGCAGTTCGCCGGCAAGGGCCAGTTCCTGGCCACGCACGGCTTTGATGCCGTCGACGACGTGGCCTGGTTCAAGCAGCAGAAGGTAGGCCGCGCGCATTTCTCGCCGTGGGGCGTGCATGACGACGTGCTGCTGGACAAGGCCTACGATCGTTTCGAGCAGCTGTCCAAGGCTGGCCAGCCCTTCATGCTGACCACGCTCACCATGGACACCCACCACCCGGCCGGCCACCTGCCCTCGGCGTGCAAGCGCACCCGCTACAAGAGCGAGTACGGCAACATCGGCATGCTCAACGCGCTCAAGTGCACCGACGGGCTGATCTCCAAGCTGGTGGATCGCATCCAGGCCAGCCCCTACGGCGATGACACCCTGATCGTGATCGCCTCCGATCACCTGGCCATGCCCAACGACCTCAGCCACATCCTGGCCAAGCAGAAGCGCGAGAACCTGCTGCTGTTCCTGGGCAAGGACATCGCGCCGCGCCAGCTGGCCAGCACGGCCGGTTCCACCCTCGATTCGGGTGCGACCCTGCTCAGTCTGATCCAGCCGGACATCAACGCCATCGGCTTTGGCCGCTCGCTGCTGGACCCCAGGCGCAGCGACAGTGCCAGTGCGGCAGCGCTGCGCGACAACGGCAAGGACTACCCGCGCTACCTGGCCTTCTCGCGTTCGCTGTGGCTGGGCGACAAGACCCGCCAGCTGCGCATCGACGAAGACAACCAGGTGGTGATCGGCCTGCAGCACGTACAGCCGCCGGTGCTGCTGGAGTACGACAAGCAGTTCGACCTGAAGTCGGTGTACCTGGAAAACACCTCCAAGCAGTTCGATCTGGCCGACCCGGCCAACACGCTGGCCTACGTGGACCGCTGCACCGCCTTCGAGGATGGCTCGGCCGACGGGGACTGGTGCGCGATGCTGGTCAACCGCGACAAGGGCATCAAGCTGTACCGCGATGACGCCCTGCGCGGCGGCTTTGCCGTGGACGGCCCGCTGGAGCCGTTCAGCGGCCCGCGCCCGAGCATCCGCCAGGCCCACATGATCACCCAGAAGGGCCGCCGCACCCGCGCCGGCCAGTACATGCTGCAGTTCGTGGCCAAGCAGTCGCCGGACCGTGGCTTCTGGATCGAGGCGGTGTCGTCCCAGCGCAAGGTCGTGGTCGCCCAGCAGTGGGTGCAGCCCGATGCCGACGGCCGCATCAGCGTGCCGTTCGGGCTGGACCACGAAGTGGACGACCTGGAAATCCGCGCGTGGTTGAACCACGCCGAGAAACTGGCCGTGGACAACTTCGCACTGGTGCCCTCGCGCCGCGGCAACCGCGGGTAAGCGGCCCGGCGGCTGCCGGCCGATACGGTCGGCACATCGCCGCATCGACCGCCCCCCGTGGCGACCAACAGTGGAACTTTACCGGTCCTCGGGCGGCGCGGTCGGATCGCGGACCAGGTGGATGTCGGTCGGCGAGGACAAGGCGATGCCGGCGGCGGCGAACTTCTGCAGCATCGCGAAATACAGGTCGCTGCGCACGCCATACACCGCGCGCGGGCCGGACACGTAGCCAAAGCTGTTGATCGCCACCTGCCCGTTGGCGATCGAATCGATGAACACCGACGGCGCCGGGTCGGCGAGCACGCCTACATGTTCGCTGTAGCAGTCCAGCAGGATCTGCCGCACCGCGGCCACGTCGGTGCTGAGCGGCACCGCGAACTGGATCTGGATGCGCCCCTGCGCATTGCCCATCGTCATGTTGCGGATGGTCTTGGTGATCAGCTCGGAGTTGGGCACGATCAACGTGGATTTGTCGCCCACCTGGATCTCGGTGGAGCGCACGCTGATCCGCTTGATGTCGCCCTCCTGGTCGCCCAGCTTGACCCAGTCGCCGATCTTCACCGGCCGCTCGGCCAGCAGGATCAGGCCGGACACGAAATTCTGGGTGATCGCCTGCAGGCCGAAACCGATGCCCACCGACAGCGCGCTGACCAGCAGGGCCAGGCGCTCGAAGCCGATCCCCAGCGCGGTCAGGCCCCACAGCACCGCGGCGATGATGCCCAGGTAGCGGGTGACGGTGCTGATCGAGTTGCGCGCGCCGGCATCCAGTTCGGTCTTGGGCAGGTAGGTGTTGGTCAGCCAGTTCTGGAAGGCCTGCATCACCGCCCACACCACCAGGAAGGCCAGCACCGCGTACAACACGCTGCTCGGCTTGAGCGTGGTCTTGCCGATGGTCAGCCCGTTGGAGAGCGTGTCCAGCCCGCCGTAGAACGCATTGAGGTTGCCGAACGGCGCGGTGAGCGCCAGCACGGCCAGCACGATCACGCCCACGCGCAGCAGCGCCGACAGCAGCACCCCGGCCTGCTCCACGCGCGACTCGGTGAGCCCGGTGGTCAGCACGATGCTGCGGCCGGCGCGACTGGTCGGCGACAGCAGCCAGGTGGCCAGGTCATCGGCGAACTTCAGCAGCAGCGAGGCGGCCAGCAGCACCACCGCGCCCCACACCAGCTGCTGGGCCACGAACAGGGCGAAATTGAGGTAGCCCAGCAGCGTGGCGATTACCGCCGCGGCCACCACCACGTGGCCGGCCAGGCGCGCCAGCACGATCCAGCCGCTGCGCCGCGCCGGTGCCTTGGGCTTGGCCCCCGAATCGGCCTGGGCCTCCAGCTTGGCGGCGGCCTCGTCGGCCTGGCGGCGGTGCAGGCGCGCCAGCGAGACCAGGATGGCGATGATCAGCGCCATGTAAGTGATCGCGATCAGCCCGTCCACGGCCACGGTGGTGATCTGGCTGGTGCGCGAGGCGCGGTTGACCTCCACCAGCAGGATGCCCAGGAAGGTCAGCCCGGCCGCGCCCCAGGCGTATTTGCGCAGCCGCCAGGCAGCGCTGTCATCGAGCGTCAGCAGGCGCCAGGAGGGCCGCTTGGGCACCAGCAGGCAGGCGCTGAGCGCGGTGATGAAGGCGGCCACGAACGTGGCCACCTGGAAATGCAGGGCCAGCTGCTCCAGCCGCGGCGGGATCGCGCCGATGCTTTCCAGCGCGGCCACCAGCACCACCGCCGCGAACCCGGGCAGCAGGGTGCCCACCGCCAGCAGCCATACCGCCAGCCCGGAGCGGCGCAGGCGCCCGTCCGGCGCGCGCTCGGAGGCGGCATAGCGGCGGCCGGCCGCGCGCAGCCACAGGCGCAGCGGGAAGAACATCAGCAACGCCAGCGCCAGGCCGGTCAGCGGCGCGGTCCAGCCGTGCTCGCCGATGGCCTTGCGCGCGGTGCTTTCGCCCTGCCGGTACAGCGAGCCCAGCCGGCCCAGGTCGGCCGGCACGTGGGTGGCGAACTGCCGCCACAGCGAGGGCGACAACGGCGAATTGACCTTGCGCGCCAGCTCCTCGCTGAACTGGGTGACGCGCATCTTCTCGATGTCCGCACCCAGCTGCTTGGCATCGCCGGCCAGCAGCTTGGCCCGGGCGATCGCCGAGGCGATGTCGCTGCGTTCCTGGTTCAGGGCCTTGCGCTGCAGGGCGATGTCGCGTGCCTCCACGGTGCCCTCGGCCACCTCGCCCAGCTGCGCCACGCGCGCGTCCATCTGCTCCAGCTGCGGCTGCAGCGCGTTGCGCGCGGCATCGGCGTCGCGCTGTACCGCCAGCGCGCGGTCGGAGAGGGTCTTGAGGGTGTCGCGGGTGTCGGCGTCCGCCAGCGAGTCCTGGATCTGCTTGAGATCCTTGCCGGCCTGGGCCAGCTGCGCGATCGGGTCCGCCTCGACCGGATCGGCCTGGGCCATCGCCGGCGGCGCCAACGCCAGCCAGAGCAACAGCAACACCCCGGCCAGCGGCCGCGCGAAAGAGGCAGGAAGACGGGAAGACAAAGCCGGCACACCACGGGAGTCGCGCGGACCACCGCGCCTGCGCGAACTATAAACCCGGCCCTGTTCAGACCGGGTGTGCGGGCGGACTCAGTACTTCAGGCGCAGCTCTTCCACCTGGGGTTGCAGCTGGGCATACCAGTCCTGGAATTCCTCTTCGCCGATCTCCTCCGGCGCATACACCGCCACCGGGTCCCAGGCGTGGTCGGTGGGCAGCGGCTGGCGCGGGCCGGCGCGCAGCGAATAGGCCACGCCCTCGTAGTCCAGCACCTCGTCCACCGCGTCCCAGCGCTCACGCGCGAAGTCGGTCGTGCTCTTGAGCAGGATCACCTGGTACATCTGCACCTCCCATCATGTTGATCGCCGGCCCAACACCGGCCCGGGGCCAGCATAGCGCCGCCGCCCGCTGGCCGGCGTCGCCGCGGGGCAACGCTGCGTTCTCGACGCCGCCCTCGCCCCGACTTCACCCGCCCGTGGCAGCGCGCGCGGCATGGTGGAGCGCCCTTCCCCCGTGCGCCTGCGATGAACACCCACCCCGACCTCAAGACCGTCCCCGATCTGAAGCTGCCGCGCTACCTGGGCACCTGGTATGAAATCGCCCGCCTGCCGATGAAGCACGAGCCGGAGGACTGCACCGATGTCTCGGCCCATTACAGCCTCAAGGACAACGGCCATGTGGCCGTGCTCAACCGCTGCCGGCTGGGCGAGCAGATCGAGGAAGCCGAAGGGGAGGCCTGCGCGGTGGACAACGACAGCGCGCGCCTGGAGGTGAGCTTCCTGCCGCGCGGGTTGCGCTGGATCCCCTTCACCAAGGGCGACTACTGGGTCATCCAGGTGGCACCGGACTACAGCGTGGCCCTGGTCGGCAGCCCCGACCGCAAGTTCCTGTGGCTGCTCGCGCGCGCCCCCACGCTGGATGCCACCGTGCAGGAACACTACCTGGCCCAGGCGCGCCAGCAGGGCTTCGACCTTGCCGCCCTGATCCACACCCCGCATACCGGCCGGCCCACGGCCTGAGCGCATGGACCTCAAAAGCGGTTATCCGTTCTGGGCGGTGCGCAACGGGCTGATGCACGCCTTCCCGCCCCTGCGCGAGGACCTGCAGTGCGATGTCCTGGTGGTGGGCGGCGGCATTACCGGCGCGCTGATCGCCAACGAACTGTGCGCCAATGGCCACCATGTGGCCTTGATCGAGCAACGCGACATCGGCTGGGGCAGCACCGCCGCCAGTACCGCGCTGCTGCAGTACGAAATCGACACCCACCTGATCGACCTGGCCCGGCAGTACGGTGAGGCCGCCGCCGTGCAGGCCTACCAGGCCTGCGCCGACGCCATTCCGGCGCTGCGCGAGGTGGCCCGCGGGCTCAAGGGCGTGGACTGCCATCCCATGCACAGCCTGTACTACGCCAGCAAACGCCGGCACCGCGCGGTGCTGCAGGAGGAATTCGCGCTGCGCCAACGGCATGGCTTCGACGTGCGCTGGCTGGACCGCGACGCGGTGCATGACGAATTCAGCCTGGACGCGCCCGGCGCCATCCTCAGTGGGCTGGCCGCGCGCGTGGACCCGTACTGCCTCACCTACCGGCTGCTGGCGCGGCTGCAGAAGAACGGCTGCCAGGTGCATGACCGCACCACGCTGGCGACGTTGGTGCCCACCGCGCGCGGCGTCACCGCCACCACCGGCGAGGGCATGCGCATCCGCTGCGGCCATGTGGTGATGGCCGCCGGCTACGCCAACCAGCAGTGGCTGTCCTCGTCGGTGGCACGCAACCGCAGCAGTTACGCGTTCATCACCGACCCGATCCCGGATGACCTGCTGGGGCCGTTGGCCCAGACCATGGTGTGGGAGTCCGCGCGGCCCTACCTGTACATGCGCAGCACCGGCGACCAGCGCCTGCTGATCGGCGGCGAGGACGATGCGGTGGATGTTCCGGCCCGGCGCGACCGGCGCGTGGAGGCCAAGGCGTCGCGGCTGCTGAAGAAGGTAGGCAAGCTGTTCCCGCACCTGCCCCTGCAGCCGGCCTTCTCCTGGGCCGGCACCTTTGCCGAGACCGCCGACGGGCTGCCCTTCTTCGGTCCCCACCGGCAATGGGGGCCGCGGGTGTTGTTCGCCATGGCGTACGGCGGCAACGGCATCACCTATTCGATGATCGGCGCGGGCCTGTTGCGGGCGCGGATCGAGCGCCGTCGCCATCCGCTGGCCGCGCTGTTCGGGTTCGAGCGCCTGGAGTAAAGTTCCCCCAGGACCGGTGCCATGACAGGCATCGTTCAAGCAGCCGGTGATAGCGTCAGCGCTGTCGGCCGCCTGCCTGCCGCCTGCCCGTTCCGGAGCCCCACATGATCCGCTCGCTATCCCTGCTGCTGTGCCTGCTTGCCCCCGGCGTCGCCCTGGCCCAGTCGGCGGCTGGCGCGACCGGCCCGCAGTCGGCCACCGATCTCAACCTGGCCCTGCCCCAGGCACCGATGCAGTACCTCGGCGACGCGTCCCTGCGCGGCGACCCGCCCGGCACCTTCTACGGCGACAAGAGCGGCCGCCGCCTCAGCGACCGGGGCGCGGCCAACGGCATCGCCGAGGTCACCGACGACAAGCTGCGCGTCAACGGCAGCCTCACCACCGGCATCGGCTACTCCAAGGAAGGCGGCAACTCGCATTACAACGCCGCCGAGATCAACCTCAACAAGAACTACACCACCGATGAGGGCAAGACCCACAACATGAACCTCAACATCCGGGTCAGCGAGGGCAAGGGCCCTGGCTTCTATGGCCCGTATGGGGGGTATGGTGGGTATTACGGGCGTGGCCCGGGTTACTGGGACGGTCCGGCCGGCTGGTAATCGGCCGCCCTGCGCGCCCCTGCAACGGCCGGTCCTTCCGGCCGTTGTCGTCTGCGGTCGATGCCGCACTCAGTCCCACCAGCCCTCGCGCTTGCTCGACAGCACGCGGCCATCGTGGCCGCTCATGCGCACTTCCACGCGCTGGTTGCGGGCATTGCGCGCGTCCAGCTTCCAGGTGGCGCCGTCGCGCTCGAACGATTCGATCTGGCTGAAGCCGGCCTTCTCGGCGCGGGCCAGGATCTGCCCGGCGTCGAGCAGCGCGCGGTTGCTGCGCGGGTCGAATATCTCGCCGGTGGCCGGGTCCACGAAGACCTCCTCGAAGCTGCCATCGGCGCGGCTCACGTCGGCCTCCCACAGCCCGTCCTCGCGTTCCAGTTCATGCACCTGGGCGTACCCGGCGGCACGCAGCTTGGCCTGCACCTCGGCCGCGCCGAGCGGGGCGGCGAAGGCCGGGGCGGCCAGCAGCGAGGTGGCGAGGGCAAGGGGAAGAATCAGGGTTTTCATCAGCAGGCTCCAGGGTAGGCCGGTCGTTCCCGGCCCAGCCAGTCTGGCAAGCGCGCTTAAGCGGACCATGAGGCCGGTTGTTAGACAGCGTTTAAGGACCTGGCGTATACCGTTGGCATCCCCTCGAGCGCCCACGCCCATGTCCATGGCCCCTACCCTGATGCTGCCCCTGTTGCTGGCGCTGGCCGTGCCGGTGTCCCCGCAGGCGCACGATGCCGATCGCGGCCAGCAGGAGGCCGTGCGCCAGGCGGTCCGCCAGGGCAGGCTGGTGCCGCTGCAGCAGGTGGTGGCCGACGCGCTGCGGCGCTACCCCGGCACCTTGCTGGAGGTGGAGCTGGACGATGGCGAGTACGAGGTGGAGATCCTCGGCCCCAACGGGGTGGTGATGGAGTTCGATTACGATGCGGCCACCGGCCGGTTGTTGAAGATGGAAGAAGACTGATGCGCCTGCTGCTTGCCGAGGACGACGCCCTGCTGGCCAGCCGCCTGCAGCAGATGCTGGAGGATGCCGGCTACCTGGTGCTGCACAGCGCCGAGGGCCGCCAGGCCGAAGAACTGGGCCAGATCGAGGACATCGCCGCGGCCGTGGTCGACCTGGGCCTGCCGGGGCTGGACGGGCTGAGCGTGATCGAGCGCTGGCGCCAGGCCGGGCGCACCTTCCCGGTGCTGGTGCTGACCGCGCGCGCGCGTTGGCACGACAAGCTGGCCGGCTTCGACGCCGGGGCCGACGACTACCTCACCAAGCCCTTCCAGCCGGAGGAACTGCTGCTGCGCCTGCGCGCGCTGATCCGCCGCAGCGCCGGCCACGCCAGCCCGCGGCTGCAATGCGGCCCGCTGCTGCTGGACGTCAACGCCGGCCGCGTCGAGCTGGACGGCGAGCCGCTGCACCTGAGCCCACAGGAATACCGCATCCTGAGCTATTTCATGCACCACCCCGACGTGGTGATCAGCCGCGCGCGGCTGGGCGAACACGTCTACGAGGCCGGCTTCGACCCGGACTCCAACACGCTGGACGTGCTGATCGGGCGCATCCGCCGCAAGCTGGGCGGCGAGCTGATCCACACCCACCGGGGACAGGGCTTCCGTCTGTCGGCCACGCCATGAACACCGGTTCGTTGCGCACCCGCCTGCTGCTGGCCGGTGGCGTGGGCCTGGTGCTGGTGTCGGCGCTGGCCACCTGGTGGCTGGGCGCGATGTACGAACGCGCCGCGCGCACGGCCATGGACGCGCGCCTGGGCAACGAACTGATCGCGGTGCTGGCACTGGCCGAAAGCGATGCGCAGGGCCGCCTGCAACTGCGTCGCGAGCTGTCCGACGAGCGCTACCAGCGCGTGTTCTCCGGCACCTACTGGCAGGTGCAGGATGGCAACGGCCAGCCGCTCGGGCAGTCGCGCTCGCTGTGGGATGAAACCTTGGCCACGCCGGCCGCGCTGCGTACCGGCCCGGCGCAGGGCTATGACACCCTTGGCCCGCTGCGGACCCCGCTGCGGGCGCTGGCCCAGCAGGTCACCTTGCCGCGCGTCTCCACGCCCCTGCGCGTGGTGGTGGCCACCGACCGCAGCGCCCTGGATGCCGAGGTGGGCGCTTTCCGCCAGCGCACCGCGATCGCGCTGGCGGTGCTGATCGCGCTCTGGTTCGGCGTGTTGGTCACCCAGGTGCATTACGGGCTGCGGCCGTTGACCGAACTGGTGCGCATCGCCGGCCAGGTGCGCAATGGCGAGAACGTGCGTTTCCCGCAGAAGGGCCTGGTCAAGGAAGTGGCGCCACTGGCAGCCCAGCTCAACGACCTGCTCGACCATCACCAGCGGATGGTGCTGCGCGCGCGACGCAGCGCCGAAGACCTGGCACATGCGCTGAAGACCCCGCTGACCGTGCTGGTGACCGAGGCGCGCAGCGATGGCAGCGACTGGCGGCAGACCCTGCACAGTGAGACCGCGCGCATGCAGGCCAGCATCGACCGTTACCTGGCCGCCGGCGTGGGTGCCGACAGCCAGCAGCGCACGCCGATCGCCCCGGTGATGCAGGCGTTGTGTGCGCTGATGCAGCGCGTGCACACCGAGCGCGGGCTGGTGTTCGAACAGGACCCGCATGCCGCCGGGCTATTTGCCGGGGCGCGCGAAGACCTGGAGGAAATGCTGGGCAACCTGCTCGACAACGCCGGCAAATGGGCCGCGCATCGGGTCTGGATCCGCGCACGCCATATCGACAGCACGCTGCGGATCGAGGTGCGCGACGACGGCCCCGGCCTGCCCGAGGCAGACCTGCAGCGCGCGCTCGAGCGCGGCGTGCGCCTGGACCAGCGCGCGGCCGGCAGCGGCCTGGGCCTGGCCATCGTGGCCGACATCGCCGAGAGCTACGGCGGCACGCTGGTACTGGCCAATGCCGAACCCGGATTGCAGGCGACGCTGACGTTGCCGGCGGGGTAAACGCACCGTCGCTGGCGGCATTGCGTTTGCCGTTGGTAGTGCCGGGCGCTGGGCGGCGGGGGCCCGGGGCGGGGGCCCGCCCGCGGCCGGCACGACCCCTGGCGGGCGGGCCCGCGGATTCCTACCTTCAAACTCGTGGGGGGGGGGGTTGGGGGTGGGGGGGGGTGGGGGGGGGGGGGGGGGGGGGGGGGGGGGGGGGGGGCGCCCCCCCCCCCCCCGGCACTACCCGTGACGTGCGGCCCCTCTGATGCATCAGATCATCCTCGCGTGGCGTGGATCTACCTGCCGGCGTGCATCCACCAGCAATCGATGGCATCCAGCGCGATGTGGATCAGCAGCCCGATGCCGAACAACCGGGTCCTGGCGGGCACGCACAGCCCCGCATAGACCGCGATCGCCGGGGCGGTGTGCAGCGGATGGAAGCCGATGCTGCAGCGGTTGGGCACGTAGATCGGATCGGCCAGCAGGTGGTCCAGGTCGATGATCCAGCCCAGCAACAGCAGCGCCCACGCCGACAGGAACCGCTTGCGCCAGAACATCCAGGCCAGCAACGCCGGCACGGCGGCGTGCAGCACAAGATGGAAGATCGCGCGTGCGCTCATCGGGTGGGTGGCCTCCTCACGTGCGCCCGGCATCGCCCGGCGCCCGGGGTGACGGGGTGGGGCCTGGCGGCGACCACCCCGCGCCGCCGGCTCACGCCAGCGGTTCGTCGGACAGGTAGGTGTAGCCGGTGAGACCCGCTTCCAGCGCCTCGGACAGTTCCTGCGCGCGCGCCGGCGACAACTGCGCGGCCGCCACGCGTTCGGCATAGCTGGCCCGCAGCTCGGCCAGGCTGTAGCCCACGTAGTCCAGCATCACATCGGTGGTGTCGCCGCGACGCTGCTGGGTGATGGCATAGCCATCGGCATCGGCCAGCACTTCCACCGCGTCGGTGTCGCCGAACAGGTTGTGGATGTCGCCCAGGATTTCCTGGTAGGCGCCCACCATGAAGAAGGCGATGCGGTAGCTCTCGCCCGGGTTCAGCGCGTGCAGCGGCAGCGAGCTGTCCAGGCTCTCGTTCTCGACATAGGTCTTGACCATGCCGTCCGAATCGCAGGTCATGTCGGCGATGATGCCGCGACGCTGCGGTGCTTCGTTCAGGCGCTCGATCGGCACGATCGGGAACACCTGGTCGATCGCCCACGCATCGGGGATCGATTCGAACACGCTGAAGTTGACGAAGTACTTGTCCACCAGCCGCTCGTTCAACTCATCCAGCGCCGGGCGGTGGCTCTTTTCGTCATAGCTCAGGCGCGCACGCACGGCATGGGCGATGGCATAGAACAGGTCGTCGATGCGCGCCCGCTGCGGCAGGTCGATCTGGCCCAGCGCGTAGCTGGACAGGCCTTCGGCATGGAAATGCTGCGCTTCCTGGAACAGCTCCACCGCCGGGCGCTCGTCCAGCTCGGCGTGGATCTCGCGCAGGTGGCGGATCGCGGCCGGCTCGTCGTCGTGCGCGTCGGGCACGCGGCCTTCCTGCGCCTCCTCCACCTCGGACACGTTGGCGATCAGCACCGCGTGGTGGGCGGTCATCGCGCGGCCGCACTCGGTCACGATGCGCGGCGGGGTCAGGCCGTGTTCTTCGCAGGCATTGGCCAGCGGCTGCACGATGTTGCTGGCGTAGGAGTTCAGCCCGTAGTTGATCGAGCAGAAGCTGCGCGAGCGCGTGCCTTCGTAATCCACGCCCAGCCCGCCGCCCACGTCCACGTGGGTGATCTTCGCACCCAGGCGCGAGAGTTCCACGAAGTAGCGGGTGGCTTCGCGCATGCCGTTGGCGATGTCGCGCACGTTGGAGATCTGCGAGCCCATGTGGAAGTGCAGCAGGCTCAGGCAGTCGGCGTATTCGGTATCGCGCAGCGACTTCCACAGGTCCAGCAGCTGGCGCGGGGACAGGCCGAACTTGGCCTTGTCGCCGCCGCTGTTCTGCCACTTGCCCGCGCCCAGCGAGGCCAGGCGCATGCGCACGCCCAGGCCCGGCTTCACGTCCAGGGCCTTGGACTCCTCCAGCACCAGCTTCAGCTCGGAGGGCTTCTCGATGACGATGAAGGTCTGCAGGCCCAGCTTGCGGCCGATCAGGGCCAGGCGGATGTACTCGCGGTCCTTGTAGCCGTTGCAGACGATCAGCCCACCCGGGCGCGACAGCGCCAGCACGGCCATCAGCTCGGGCTTGCTGCCCGCCTCCAGGCCGAAGCCCTCGCCGTGGTGGCTGGCCAGGGTGCCGGCCACGCC
>NZ_JAVWXA010000027.1:0-45273 GCF_036662295.1 Stenotrophomonas sp. | reverse complement strand
CAAGCTGTCCTGGCTGCAAGCCTGGCACATCCGCGACGAAACCTATTCGGCGGCCCTGGCCGAGCTGGTCAACCACCAGTACCGCCATGCCTTCGCCGCCCACTGGGGCGACGGCACCACCTCATCCTCCGATGGCCAGCGTTTCCGGGCTGGCGGCCGGGGCGAGAGCACCGGACACGTCAACCCGAAGTACGGCAGTGAGCCGGGACGGCTGTTCTACACCCATATCTCCGACCAGTACGCGCCGTTCAGCACCCGCGTGGTGAATGTCGGCGTGCGCGATTCCACCTATGTGCTCGACGGCCTGCTGTACCACGAGTCCGACCTGCGGATCGAGGAGCACTACACCGACACGGCCGGCTTCACCGATCACGTCTTTGCCCTGATGCACCTGCTAGGCTTCCGCTTCGCGCCGCGCATCCGCGACCTCGGCGAAACCAAGCTGTACGTGCCGCAGGGCGTGCAAGCCTACCCGACGTTGCGCCCGCTGATCGGCGGCACCCTGAACATCAAGCACGTGCGTGCCCACTGGGACGACATCCTGCGCCTGGCCAGCTCGATCAAGCAGGGCACCGTCACCGCCTCGCTGATGCTGCGCAAGCTCGGCAGCTACCCGCGCCAGAACGGACTGGCCGTGGCCCTGCGCGAGCTGGGCCGGATCGAGCGCACGCTGTTCATCCTCGACTGGCTGCAAAGCGTCGAGCTGCGCCGCCGCGTGCATGCCGGCCTGAACAAGGGTGAAGCGCGCAACTCCCTGGCCAGGGCGGTGTTCTTCAACCGCCTCGGCGAAATCAGGGATCGGAGCTTCGAGCAGCAGCGCTACCGGGCCAGCGGCCTCAACCTGGTGACGGCGGCTATCGTGCTGTGGAACACAGTGTATCTGGAACGCGCCACCCAGGGGCTGGTCGAGGCTGGTAAGCCGGTGGACGGCGAGCTGCTGCAATACCTGTCGCCGCTGGGTTGGGAACACATCAACCTAACCGGCGATTACGTCTGGCGGCAGAGCCGCCGGCTTGAAGACGGGAAGTTCAGGCCGCTACGGTTGCCCGGAAAACCTTAGCGTACGATTTTTTCCGAATTCTGCGGGCTCCCCTACAAGGTAACATTCGCGGGCACCGCGCCGGCATGGGCCTCGAATGAGCGTCGAATTTCTTCGAGATTCTCCAAGGTATAGGTGAGCATAGCGATGCGGCGCTGTGGTCGCTCCAAGGCCTGGCGGACCAGCAAGGTGGTCTTGCCAGAGCCGGCTGCCGATAGCAGTACCCGGTTAGGCGATAGCACGCTGGACATAGTCCGGGAACCTGATTGAAAGAGGGCTGTTGAAAATGGCTAGAGCCGTATCGGTCTTGTGACCTTTCATGTACTTGAGCAAAGCCACCTCGTCGGCGAATGACTGGGCCAGCACGGTGTTCAGCTCGTCCAGTGAGTTGGCTTTAATAAGTTGTTCTTCCAACGATGGGGCGGTCTCGTCAGAATCGTAGTAGATGGCATTGGGGAAGTCGGCATATCGCTCTTGCACTAGCGCGATATCACCATCGTTGTCGGTGACGACTTTGGCCTGAATACGCAGGCGCTCCGCAATCTGCAAGAAGCGCTTAAACGCCAGTGATTTGACCGAGATGATGTCCACGCCACGGGCCAATGGTGCTACACCGTGGTGATCCAGGTAGGCACGTTGCACGATCAGCTCGTCGGACGGGCCCTCCACCAGAATTACCCGCTTGGCCAGAATCAGTCGCAACGTGTCATGGCCAGGAAGCTTCATGAAGTAATCGTGCGTATCATGCGGCAACTGATCCAGTTTCATCTGGCCTTGGGCGCTGAACAGGATCACATTGTCCACGCCCAACTTGTTCAGAACGAAGCTGCTGTGGGTTGCGATGACCACTTGCTGCGCTGTAGAGAGCGCTGAAATCTTGTCAATCAGCTGGCTCATGCCAGAGAAGGAGAGGTGGTTCTCCGGCTCTTCGATCAGCAGTACATGCGCCGAGCCTGCAGCATGCATAGCCAGCTTCATCTTTACTGCGCTTTGCTCACCCTTGCCAGCTTGGGTGAAAGGAAGCTCATCCAGGTACGGTGACAAGCTGGTTTCCCACGTTGAGCGCGGTGAAGAGTCCACGCCCACCGTCAATGCTTTGTGACTGATGTCCCCCGTGTGCTCAGTGAGATAAGCATTAATGGCGGCAACGTCGCCCTCTTCCGCGAAGCTTTGCCGCATGCGGCGAAAACTCAGAGATAGCGACACGCGCTGCGCTGGGGTAAGCGCCTGTTCGATGATGCTGGCGATATAGCGATCGGCTCCGGACAGTGTCTTGATACCGTGGGTGTCGATGATAGTTGAATCGAACGGGATGGTACGAGCGGTGACACCGTTGTTGGCAAAGGAGTACCAGCGCACCGTGTAGTATTCCACTGGGAGGCTGGTCGCGCCCTGGTGTTGCTGCAGGTAGGCGTTGAATTCCTCGCGATAGTCATTGCTGAGCTCGACCAGCAATCGGACGCCTGCACCGTCTAGACCTAATGAGTTGTTGGTGCCGCGCAAAGACGCCAGCGCGGGATCGTTCCCCAAATAGGCTTCAATGGAGATCCTGGGCGGTGACGCAGGCGTTCCCGCGCGCAGAGCCGCTAAGTACTCCCTCACCGTTGGCTGGTGGAAAAGATAGGGTGTGAGCTCGTAGGTGAGGTTGCGACCATACAGCTGCCCAGTTATCACTGCGTGGATCGCTTCCAGCAAGGTGGACTTTCCCACCTCGTTGTCACCAACCACAAGGTTCATGTGCGCATTGAGCTGCAGATTGAGGTGGCGAAAAGACTTGAAGTTCTCGATAACAATACGTTCGATCGGCATGCTCCATCCCCCGGTGGACTATCCTGTCTCTACAGAACTTTACGCGGCTCGTAAGAACGATGCCAACTGGACTGGATTTGGAAAGAATTTGTTCTGGACAGGCCTGGCGGGCACAGAAGGTAAGCCATCAAAGACTGCTAAATGAACAGGATCCATCGTCTTCGCTCGTCTCACGTATCGGCTATGCGGTTTGGTGGTTGTGACGAGGTGGTGGTTATAGTCCCGACTTTCTTAGTGGTGCTCGGTCACAGACTGCTGGACGTCGTCGGAGCTGTCAGGGAGGCGGCGATTCCCTGGGCCTCTAGATAGTCACGAACAGTGGCAAGGTCGTTGAGTTGACCAGAGCACATGAAGGCCAAGGCCGGGGTCCCCTTGAACGGTGCTGCGCTGTTGGGGCGTCGTAGCCAGCTGTCAGCTTGCTGCGGATCAGGGAAGAGGATGTGCAGTGCCCGGTATATGCCGAGCGCATAGCTGATTCGCTCGATTGTTTCTGGCCAAAGGCCGTCAGTCACTCCCGCCTCTAGCTGTGCACAAGCAACGTCGATGGGCCTACCCAGGATTGCCGACTGCTCATGAGCGCTTAGTTTCCAAACTTCTGCCATCTTGGTAAACGCGCGCAGAGCAGGTCCTTCCAGGCTGGTGGCGTCACTGGCGATTGGGTAGATCATCCCTCTGGCCTGGGGGAGCAGATGAGTCATGCTACTCCCGTTTCACTCATCGCACCCTTCCGCGATGCGCCGATTGACTAAATGGTTGGCCTACATAGGCGGGCGATGCTCATGTCATCTCGACCGTTCGGTGCGAGGGAGGCCTAACAGCCCCGCCTCGGCCGACGGTCTGGCAGCCGACTGCCTGCCGGCCGCACGTCTGCATTCTATTTCAACGACACGTGGTGGCTGGTAGTGAACAACGTGGTGTGACCCCTTCAGGACCTATAAACACTGAAGGGGACAACAGTGACTACTGGGCCTCTATGCCCTGCCGCAATAGGCCTTATAGGGAAGGCGCCGGCGATGGATTTCACGGCATCATTGGGCTTGGAAGAGGAAATCCATCACAAATGATCCGAGCAGCTCCGCACCGCGACGATGGGCATTATCGGGAAGCGAGTCTGCGAGAGTTCCTCAAGCAGCATCTCCCATCACGCTTCCTGGTTACCAGCGGATTCGTGACCGATCATGATCGAGAGCAAGACAATCAGGTTGATCGATCCTGGCGCCAGATCGACTGCCTCGCGCATGACAAGCAGGACTTTACCCCGCTGTTACGCGCCGATGAATTTTCGATCGTTAGGCCTGAATCCGTTGCTGCGATCATTGAGGTCAAGAGCTCTCTAGAAATAGTGAGGGAAACCGTCCGGATGAGTACCAGCCCATCGTTTCTCACCCCCAAGGGGCGACACTACCGCTGGGCGGGCAGCCTGGTCGAGGCCCTTGAGAACATCAAATCTGCGGTCGACGTGATGGAAGCTGCATCCATCCGCCGCAATACGTACTTTGCGGGAGTAATCGCCTATTCTGCGCGCCCCCTCCGAAAGCTGCCTGAAGCGATGAACTCCGGCGAACTGTTCAAGCAGCTTGGGATTGAGGAAATTGAACATTTGCCCGACTGCATCTGTGTTCTAGACGGCCCCGCCTGGTCCTTCTCATGCGTTGCCGGAACGGATCCGAACGTCCACGGCGATGTGACCACCGACCCTAACTCTTCCTACGCCATTGGATCTCCACGGGACGGCGAGGGAAGCGCACTTCAGATCTTTAGCGCCCATCTGCATCACGCGGTTGCGGTGAATCGGCTACAGCAGCCGCACATGGTCGGAGGGGCGCACTCCGCTGCAGGCGATAGCGCGCAGGAACAGCACTACAGGATCCCCGTCTCATCCAAGCGAATGTTAGGTTCTACGTACAGCAATGCGCACCACACCTCGAACAGATCGACCATGCTTAGCTTGGTCTTCTTGCGCGCGCCGCTCTTTCAGTGTCCGGATCCCTTCCAGCAAGACGCCGATAAGAGCCGGCAGCGGATTCTGATCGGTCCGAACCGAGGCTCTACTACTCAGTAGCGTGCATTGCGACCGGCGGAGCTGCCGTGACCTCTCAAAAGAAACCACTTCCAGGTCACTGCTCGCTATTCTCTCTCTTCTTCTTTTCACCTTTCCGGCGACCAGAACGGTTCACCTCAGGCAACGGCTTGTCCAATGCAAGCAAGTCCATACGAACGTTGTTCGCGTAGGCGTTGTATTGCCATCGACGAAACTGATCAAGAAGCAGATTGTTGGTGTCCTCTAACCGTTTAACCTGCGCTTCCAAGTCAGTGATGCGGCGGATAGCGGCGTCCAACGTGAAATCTCTCGGAAGCGCATCTCTCGCCTCACGCAAATCCTTTTGACGCTGCTGAAACCGCTCCTTGACGGCAGGATAAAGGTACATCGTGTGCTTCGAGATCGAAGGCACGTCCAGCACCTTTGCGGCGCGCTCGCAGAATAGCGGCCAAGTGAGCTTGCCGTCCCAGCGATCCAGCTCACGCATTATCTTTGGCAGCGTTGCCTTGGTGATGATCTTCTTTGGCATGGCGGGTCAGGTAAGAGCCAAGGCAATCATTTTCGGACCAAGCGCATCCATGGAGGGCACTTCGACAACGCCAAGA
The DNA here is from genome assembly GCF_036662295.1 of Stenotrophomonas sp. Taxonomy (GTDB): domain Bacteria; phylum Pseudomonadota; class Gammaproteobacteria; order Xanthomonadales; family Xanthomonadaceae; genus Stenotrophomonas. The sequence goes on along the minus strand of NZ_JAVWXA010000027.1, from coordinate 39,779 downwards.
TCCATGAGAGCACGGCGAACCGGAGAAGGATCGTGCCCATCCGGAATCCTGAGGACCGCTCCCTCCAGAACATTGGGATGCTCCAATGCCATCCTCATTGCCTTGACGTGCGCGAGCTTCCACTTGTGATTGTCCACCCAGCGGTCGGCACCAAAGTCGCCATCCTCATGAGCTTTCATGGCCTGCTGGAGCAGTTTTTCCGTCTGCGCCTCCAAGAGGCGAATCCGGTCTAGCGCAACGTGATCACCCTTGATGCAAGCATGCTCCTTGCAGGTCATGCATTCGCGCTGTTTCTGGCACGGTGCCATGGCGTAGTCGTGCACGCACATGCCATAGAGCGTGGCTTTGGCCGTTCCCAGCCGATCAGTCCCAAGTTCCTGATACGTCACCGGTTGACGCTGCTTGATGCGTTCGAGCAATGGGGCAGGCTGCATCGGAAGCAGCCCACGGGCAGCCTCTAGGCGTTCCTCCGGCGAGCGATGGTCGTAATGACGGTTGTCGGAAACCTTTGCGCGACCGGCCCAGCGCGCCAGGCTGTAATCGTCCATGCCCGCCCGTTCTGACATCGTGCTGAGCCAATGACGGAGCTGGTGCGATGTCAACGTGATGCGCGTGCCATCCAAATTCCGCAGGCCCATACGGTCAAAAAGAGATTCGCCGTGGCCGCTGCCAGCGCCCAAGCGCTTATTCACCTCGTTAGCGCTTGGAATCCGCCATGAGTCTGGCCTAATTTCCTTCTCGCGACTGAATTCATTCTCTCGATGCAGGCACAGAGCACTCCAGGTCGTCAGCACCCTCTTCTCATCAAGGAAGGGCCAGTAGAAGCCGCCAAATTCTTTGATGAGATTGGACGTGCCGACATCTTCAGACGAAGACGTGGAGCCTTCGAACGCCGCCCTGACTAACTCACGTGCAGGAGCACCGATTTCGATCAGGCGCCGGACGGCCTCTTTCACGACGTCATGCATGACAGGCACGACCCACTTCTTCGTCGCTCCTTTGCCCTTGGCCGCATTCCAACGCAGGAACATCTGAAGATTACCGTCGTCATCTTCCTCCCACTGGATGCAGTCAATAGGAAGCTTCAGCACTTCGGAGACGCGGCCTGGCGCGGCCATAAGCAGGATGAAGATTGATGAGTAAAACTGACTCTCCCGATCGTCGGCCTGGGCAAACACGTCAGCAACTGCGAGCATTGCCTCATTGGTGGGAAGCTTTTTCATGCGATGGGCCTGTCCCGCTTCGCCGAGATCCTCGGTCAGGATCACCGGCTTCTTGAAAGGAGACTTCCAAGCCGGCAACGACGGGACAAGGCTGTTCTCACGTAAGAAGTCGAATACAGCTTGAAGTTGGAGCCCGGTCTTGTGGTGCACGTCCTCGCTGGAGTAGAACTCCTTGCACTTGTTGGCGCAAACGTCCATTACCGCACCACTCAGGAGTCCGACATCTCCTCGGCCGCAAGCCGCCAGCAATCCTGCCTCCACGCAGCGAAGTGCTTGGAGCATCATTGCCAAGCTCTTGACTGGCCTGTGGCTATATCTGTATCGAATGTATGCCTTTGCGAACTGCATGAATGGTTCGACGAAGGGCGTGAAAGAGTATGAGTTCAGAGGTGCTGTTTTCGTTGCGAAGACGACTATGGTCTCGTTTTGCTGCCACTTGTCGCGATCCCAAGCGCCACCATTCGCGAAGGCAGTCAGACCCTCTTTTGCCAAGCGTATGAAGTCGGCAAGGTTTCCGCTGGCTTCGCGCTCAGCGCGGGGAACGAACTGGACGACATCACCCATGGGTGCCCGCCTCCAACAGATTCGCGTCGAGCATCTGAGCCCTCGCATCCTTGCACATCGAAACACAGTGCTCGACAGCAAGGATCAGTTGGTCATTAGCATTAACAATGACGTTGGAACAGCCTGCCTCCCGGGTGCGCTCCTTCTCGGCATATAGGTCCACCAGCACCTCTTCATGCGGCCCGTCGACCCACGGCTGGAAGTGAAAGCATGTGTAGCAGGCTCGGTAGCCGCTAGCGCAGAATCCATAGTTACCGCAGGTCCCCACCGCGTGTTGACGATCATTCGGCACACGGCTCCGCGGATCGTCACCGCGAACTGCCTTACGTTCAGAGTGGACAAGCTTGCCGAGGCAGGCTTGCGCGAAGGGAGCGAGTCGAGCACCCACTAGCTCATTGATGACTACCGCCTCTTGAGCGGTGTTCTCCGTGTACACATGGACGTTCTGGGTGTCGGAATGATCCAGCAACTCGGCGATGATGACTGCACCGAATCCCTCTCGGCGAAGCTTCGTGCCTCGCGTGTGTCGGAATCGCAGTGCGGAAAAACGAATAAACTCACCAGTACGCTCCGAGTGCGCAGTCGACGCCTTCGCGCAACGCTGTAGAGCGGAATCGAGCGAGTCAATTTTTGAATGCAGTTGATCTGGCGCGCCACCCATCAGATAGTCGGTGAGCTCGTCTAAATTTCCAACATCCTCAAGCTTCTTGCGATTGAGAAAGATCGGCACCTCACCTACCAAGGCAGGATCAACCGCCCCCCCAATCGCCTCGAGAACTGCGGCGACGGACTGTCGATGCTGCTGCCGAAGCACCAGATATAGGTCTTCAAGGATGGCAAGAGACCGGTAGGCACCTCGAAAAGCGATGCCACGTTGCTTGGCTCGCGGAATGTTGAGCCTAAACATGGGCGCGCCTTCACCTGTTTCACGAACGAGATCCCGCCCCCTGAGAGCAGCGATCTGGACGGGACGGCGCGCGGTCATCGCCAAGGTGAGCAGATATGCGTAGTCCTCGAATGCAATGTCCTTTCGTGCTACCGCGAGGTTCGCCCAATCCAGGAGCGCAGCCATCTCGAGGTCGGTGTAGGGCCCATTCTCGGGGCAACCACTAGCAACGGCCGCCCCCTTTTCATTCCCCTTTATTCGCCAGCTTTGGAGGAGATCAACGACTTCGCTAGTGACGCCGTCAAATCCGTAGTCATGCCAGGCAAGCAGAAAGCCCTTCAGGCCGCCTAACTGATATTGCTCGTCTGCCGCAAGGCTGGCGCGCCAGTTGATGAGGTCAACCACGGTCACCCGCGACGCTCCTGTATCCCGCAGGTATCGCTTGAAACGCGTCTCCATATTTCGCGCATGACGAGCGGATGCCTCTTCCGCATAGCGCAACAGCGTGGCGCGAAAGCCAGCCTCGGTTCTAGCTTCAACCACCCCCGGCAGCGCTAGTGAAATCTGCACGTCCTTGTTTAATTGCCAATGTTTATCCGAAGGCTTGAAGGGATAACCATCCTTAGACACTGTCTGAGCGGTCGACTTTCCCTCGACATCGACCTGCTTTGGATTAGCGCGAATCACCACCGCCCCCCTTGGAGTTATCGCTACGCTTGGGATGAGCGGCCTGCACCTGACGAGCAGCCTTGTCGCTGGCTTCACGAATGTGACGCCGGTTGTACGTCGCTCCCGATGCCTTGCTGCGATGACCGTTCAGGAAAGCACGAACATCCAGCTCCCTAGCCTCGCTGAACGGCAATGCCTCAGCATCTTCACCCGACCGGATCTTGGCGTTGTGCTTGTCAATGCTGACGGAAAGCTCGTAATTGAAATGGTGTCGAAAGGCGTGGGGATGGATCGCCTCAAAGGCGGGGTCCACCGCGCGCATCCGCGAAAAGATCTGGCTACTCAGAGCTGAGGTGGAGAGTGGCTTGCCCCATGTATCGCCCTTCCTGTGCGAGACAAGTAGATACGGATGCCTTCTGGCGGGGCCGATCCTGGAACGGACATTCAGCATGTAACGGTCGATCTGATTGGCGAGCGCCTCAGGTATCGGTAATGGCCGCTCCTTGGTCTTCGTTACCGGCTGATAGGGTCGCGGGTCATGCTTATCATCCTGATTGCGCCGAACCCAGACGTGCGGCTCATGGCCCAAGTCGAACTGGTCGAGTCGCAAGCTCAATAGCTCTCCTCGTCGCATTCCGGTGTGTCTTAGCAGCCCGAAGATGATGGCATTGCGGAGCTGGACTTCCGGATGCCGGAACGGATTGCGCGGATCACCCTCAGTGCCTATCGCCATGAATCGCTCGACCAACTCGGAGGGTGGCGAGCGCAGATCCAAATCGTCATCCCTCTGTTTTGCCAACCCGCGCGGTCGGTGCTTGCGAATGGTTCTGGCCATCCGCGCAATTTCTTGAGCGGTTCGAGACGAGTTCTGGTGCTGTGTAACGACCGAAGCCGTAAATTCCAGATAGTCGGCAAACGTGCTGATACGGTTGAAATGCTGTTGCCCACCAATGGTGGCCAGCACCTGATTTGAGGCAACTCGCGCCTCGAGAAAATCGATGACGACGCTTCGTTTCTTGTCACCTTCTCCAACTGAACTCAACTCCCGCATGTCGAGCTTGGCGAAATCTCGAAGCGACACTATGTCTGAAACTGTGAGAAGGCGCCCGCTGCGGAACTCGGTGATCAGGTCTCGGCCATTGGCCTGCTCCCAGCGCAGAAGTACAACGATGTCGGCAAGCTTGTTTCGGATCGTGTTGACGGCTGCCCCGGCATTCCGAAGCTGGGAAGTAGCGAACAGGGTCGGGTAGAACAAAGGCACGCCCTGCTCGTCGTGGAGCATTGGAACTCGTTCTCCTTCGCCAAGCACATGAACTGACAGCATGGCCATCACTCTTCTTCTACTGTTTTTGCATATGTACAACTGTATATGAAATTTTCGACTACGCAAGTCAGCGTAGAAAAAAGAAAAGCCCTGTAAAAACAGGGCCTTCCTCGAAGCTATATCACCACTATTGATCTAGTATTCGCTAGAACGGAATATCGTCGTCAGCGAAGTCGTCCATCGGCGGTGCCTGCTGCGGCTGCTGCTGCGGGCGCTGCTGGCCGTAGCCGCCGCCCTGGCCGCCCTGGCGCTGACCGCCACCACCGCCACCACCGCCGTACTCCTGGCGCGGGGCCTGCTGGCGCTGCGGACGCTCGCCGCCGCCGTAGTTGCCGCCACCGCCACCGCCGCCACCGCCGCCTTCACTGCGGCCGCCCAGCATCTGCATTTCATCGGCGATGATGTCGGTGGAGTACTTCTCCACGCCATCCTGGCCGGTGTACTTGTCGTACCGCAGGCTGCCTTCGACGTAGACCGAGCTGCCCTTGCGCAGGTATTCGCCGGCGATCTCGCCGAGCTTGCCGAAGAACACCACGCGGTGCCATTCGGTGCGCTCCTGCTGGTTGCCATCCTTGTCCTTGCGGACGCTGGTGGTGGCCAGGCTGATGCGGGTGATCGCCATGCCGCCTTGGGTGTACTTCACGTCCGGGTCGTTGCCGAGGTTGCCGACCAGGATGACTTTGTTGATGCCGCGCGCCATAGGGTTGCTCTTCCGTTGTCCGAGGGCAGGTTGCACAGATAGCACAGCCCGGGCCGGGCTGCAGACAGGCAGGGCTGCCCCCGGGAGAATGGGGGGATTGCTACAACCATGCATCTTATCATCGTGGCCCGCTTGTCCCCCGTCAGGAAAGCGGCCTATCGCCGTCGGGGTCCGCCCAAAGCCATGTGGCACAAGGGCTACCCGGACCCTGCCCGCGCCAGCAGAACGCGCCGCCCTGCGCCGCGGCGGGCGGCCTGCGCGCAGCCCCGGCCCGCGCTGCCCGCCCCATGGCATGATGCGGATCGTCGTCCCCGCAGCCCCCAGCAATGACCATCCGAGGCAAAGCCACTTCCCTGGACATCGCCCACCTGGCCGGGGTGTCGCAACCCACCGTGTCGCGCGCCCTGCGCGGCAGCCCGATGGTCAACCCGGAGACCCGCGAGCGCATCCTGCGCATCGCCCGGGAACTCAACTACAAGGTGGACAAGAACGCCTCCAGCCTGCGCCTGCGCAATGCCGGCACGCTGGCGCTGCTGTTCTTCGAAGACCCCACCAACGACGACTCGCTGATCAACCCGTTCTTCCACGCCATGCTGGGCTCGATCACCCGCGCCTGCGCGCTGCGTGGCTATGACCTGCTGGTGTCCTTCCAGCAGTTGTCCACCGACTGGCAGGCCGATTACGAGGACAGCAACAAGGCCGACGGCATCATCCTGCTCGGCTATGGCGACTACCACGAGTCGCGCGAGCGGCTGCAGCGGCTGGTCGAGCAAGGCACCCATTTCGTGCGCTGGGGCGCGGCCCTGCCCGACCAGCCCGGGGTGTCGATCGGCAGCGACAACTTCCAGGGTGGGTTCGACATCACCGCCCACCTGCTCGACCAGGGCTGCACGCGCATCGCCTTCATCGGCCATGCCTCCAGCCACTATCCCGAGTTCGAGGAGCGCTACCGCGGGTATGCCGCGGCGATGGCCGCGCGTGGCATCGAGGCCGCTCCCGGCCTGCAGCACGATGCGATCACCACCGAGCAGGACGGGTTCGACGCCTGCCAGGCGCTGCTGGCGCGCGGCGCCCCGGTGGACGGCATCTTCGCGGCCAGCGACCTGATCGCCATCGGCGCGATGCGTGCGCTGCGCGAACACGGCCTGCGCGTGCCGCAGGACGTGGCGTTGGCCGGCTTCGACGACATTCCACTGGCCGCCTCGGTGTCGCCGCCGCTCACGACCGTGCAGCAGGACACCAAGCAGGCCGGCCAGCTGCTGGTGGAGAAGCTGCTGGCGCTGATCAACGGCGAGGCGGTGGACGGCCAGACCATCGCGGTGAAGCAGGTGCTGCGCGAGTCGTCACGGCGCGCGTGAGGCGGTTGCGGGCGCGCGCGCCCGATCCGCAGGCGGCTGGCGCCGTGCACGCCGCCGCTGCCGGCCCGTCCAGAGACACAGCACCAGGCCGTAGAGCAGCAGCGGTGCCACCAGGATGGGCCAGAAGAAGTAAAGCCAGAGCAGGTCGTAACCGCGCTCGGACGACTTGAACCCCATCGCCGGATGCAACGACAGGGCGACACGTTGCCCGCGCAGGGAGGGCCCGACGTCGAGTACGGTCAGCGTGAGCTGCGATCGGCCTTGCGGCAGGGTCACCGGTGAGGGCAACGGGGGCCAGCGATACCAGCCGGTCGGCGCATTGCGGGTCTGCACCCCCAGGTCACGCTCGACCCCATCGGCCCAGGACGCGCTGGCCGGGAAGGCCGCATACGTGGCCTGCTGACCCGCGTTCTCGATGCGCACCACCACCGGTTCGCCGGGGTGCTCGAACACCAGGAAGCCCGGGCGCTCCTGAACGCTCCACTTGCCCAGGGTGTCCCGCGTGTCCTCGCCCGGTGTGCGTGCGAATCGCAACGACAGTTGCACCTGGCCCGCACGCAGCCGCAGCGTGTCCAGCACCACCGTGGCGCCGGGTTCGAGCCGCAGCGGGGCCGTCTCGGTCCGCGAGGCGATCTTGAACGCCGGCCAGCCGGCCAGCACCGCGGCGCACAGCAGCGCCCACACCCCCCAGTGCACCCGCAACCAACGCGACACAGGCAGTCCCTTCCTGTCCGGCGGCGCGCCGGTCTCCAGCGCCGAGTATAGCCAGCCGCCTCGCGCCGGGCCGGGCGATGCATGACTTACGGCGGATGCAGCGCACTCCTTTTGCGCCCATAACTCGCTCTTCAACACAGGGAAAGGTGTTCGCCCCATGCTCCAGATCCGCTCGCTGTCCAAGACCTACGCCAATGGCGTGCATGCGCTTGATGGGGTGACGCTCGATATCCCGCGTGGCATGTTCGGCCTGCTCGGCCCCAACGGGGCAGGCAAGTCCTCGCTGATGCGCACCCTGTCCACCCTGCAGGAGGCCGACAGCGGCAGCGCCACCCTGGAGATTCCCGGCGAGCCGGTCATCGACGTGCTGCGCGACAAGGACGCGGTGCGGCGCCGGCTGGGCTACCTGCCGCAGGATTTCGGCGTGTATCCCAAGGTGAGCGCGCTGGACCTGCTGGACCATTTCGCCGTGCTGAAGGGCATCACCCACAAGGCCCAGCGCCGCGAGGTGGTGGAGGGGCTGCTGCAGCAGGTGAACCTGTGGGACGCGCGCAAGCGCAAGCTGGGCACCTATTCGGGCGGGATGCGCCAGCGCTTCGGCATCGCCCAGGCGCTGCTGGGCGACCCGCGCCTGGTGATCGTGGATGAACCCACCGCCGGGCTGGACCCGGAGGAACGCAACCGCTTCCTCAACCTGCTGGCCGCCATCGGCGAGAACGTGGCGGTGATCCTGTCCACCCACATCGTGGAGGACGTGACCGACCTGTGCCCGGCGATGGCCATCATGAACAAGGGCCAGGTGCTGCTGACCGGCAAGCCGGGCGACGCGATCCAGGCATTGCAGCAGCAGGTCTGGCGCAAGCAGGTGGACGCCGCCGAGCTGCCCGCCTACGAAGCCGCGCACGTGGTGCTCTCCACCCGCCTGGTGGCGGGCCGCCCGGTGATCCACGTGCACAGCGCCAGCGATCCCGGCGATGGTTTCCAGGCGGTCGCCCCCGACCTTGAGGACGTGTATTTCCAGCGACTGCGCCTGCAGTCGCGGGCCGCCTGACCGGAGCGCGCCCATGATCTCCGCCTTCTTCCGCTTCGAGCTGCGCGAACAGCTCCGTTCCCCGTTGCTGTGGCTGCTGTCGGCGCTGTTTGCCGCACTGGCCTTCGCCGCGGCCTCCAGCGATGCGGTGCAGATCGGCGGCGGCGCCGGCAATGTGCACAGCAACGCCCCGATCGTGATCGCCCGCTTCATGGGCATCTTCACCATGTTCGGCATGCTGGTGTCGGCGCTGCTGGTGAGCAACGCCCTGCTCCGCGATTTCGAGCTGGGCACCGCCGAGCTGATCTTCGCCAGCCCGATCAAGCGCCGCCACTACCTGGCCGGCCGCATCCTGGCCGCGCTGTGCGCCGGCCTGCTGTTCTACCTGATCATCGCCGTGGGCCTGTTCCTGGCCCCGTTCATGCCTTGGGTGGACACCGCGCGCGTGGGGCCGATCCCGCTGCACGGCTATGCCTGGACGTTCGCCTTCATCGTCCTGCCCAACCTGGTGTTCACCACCGCGCTGCTGGCGATGCTGGCCGCGCTGACCCGCTCGATCCTGTGGGTCTATATCGGCCTGGTCGGCTACTTCGTGCTGTACGGGGTGAGCGCCACGTTGCTGCGCGACATCGACAACATCTGGATCGCCACGCTGGCCGAGCCGCTGGGCATGCGTGCGGTGGGCCGCACCGTGCGCTACTGGGCCACCGAGCAGAGCAACACCCAGCTGCCACCGCTGGCCGGCTACGTGCTGGCCAACCGCGCGCTGTGGCTGGGCGTGGCGGCAGCCTTGTTCGCGGCGACCTTCGCCCTGTTCCGTACCGAGCGCAGCGGCAGCGGGCGGCGGCGCTGGGGCCGCAAGCCGGCCCCGGCACCGGCGCCGGCCGCGCGCCCCCTGCAGCTGACCGTGCCGCGCATCCACCCCCACTTCGGCGCGGCCACCGGCTGGCAGCAGTACCTGCGCCAGGTGCGCTTTGACACCGCCGGCGTGCTGCGCAGCGTGCCGTTCCTGGTGCTGCTGGTGCTGGGCCTGGCCAACTTCATCCCCGGTGCGCTGTGGCAGGAAACGCTCTACGGCACCCCGATCCATCCGGTCACCGCGCAGATGCTGGCTGCGCTGCAGGGCGCCTACAGCTGGCTGCTGGTGATCATCGTGCTGTTCTACGCCGGCGAGCTGGTGTGGAAGGAGCGCACCGCGCGCCTCAATGAAGTCAACGATGCCATGCCGGTGCCCAACTGGGTGCCGCTGCTGGCCAAGTTCAGCGTGCTGGTGATGGTCATCATCTGTTTCCAGGCGATCGGCGCGCTGGCCTCGATACTGCTGCAGCTGGGCCAGGGCTTCACCCGGCTGGAACCGATGGTGTACCTGCAGACGCTGGCGCTGGGCTCGGTGTTCTATGTGTTGATGGGCGGCATGGCGCTGGTGCTGCAGGTGCTGACCAACAACAAGTTCCTGGGTTACGCGCTGCTGATCGTGGTGATGATCGGCCAGGTGGCGCTGGGGCTGCTGGACTACACCCAGAACCTCTACAACTTCGGCAACTGGCCCAACGCGCCGTATTCGGACATGAACGGGTTCGGCCACTTCCTGACCGGGCAGCTGGCCTTCCAGGGCTACTGGGCGCTGTTGCTGGCGGCCCTGCTGTGCCTGGCCTCGGCGTTCTGGGTGCGCGGGGTGGGCATGGGCCTGCGCCAGCGCCTGGCACTGGCCGGGCGCCGCCTGCGTGGCCCGGCCGGCATGGGCACGGCCACGGCGTTGGTGGCGTTCGTGGCGGTGGGCGGCTGGCTGTACTGGAACACCAACGTGCGCAATGCGTTCCACTCGCCCGACCAGACCCGCGACCTGCAGGCACGGTACGAGCGCGAGCTGTCCCGGTATCGCCACCTGCCACAGCCGCGGATCGTGGCGGTGGACAACCGGGTGGACCTGCATCCGGAAACCCAGTCGGTGACCATCGATGCCGACTGGACCGTGCGCAACACCCATGCCACGCCGATCACCGACGTCCACATCGCGATGGGCGATGACCGCCAGCTGGTGGCCGTGGACCTGGGCGGGCAGACGCTGGCCTTCCATGACGTGGACCTGGGCTACCGCATCTACCGGCTGACCCGGCCGCTGCAGCCGGGCGAAGAACGCCGCGTGCATTTCCGCGTGGACCAGCACCCCGACGGCATCACCGCCGGGCAGGCACAGAGCGACCTGGTGGCCAACGGCAGCTTCTTCAACAGCCGCCTGCTGCCCTCCTTCGGCTACGACGAACGCAGCGAGCTGGAGGACCGCAACGAGCGCCGCAAGCGCGGGCTGGGCGAACCCACCCGCATGCCCAAGCTGGAGGATGAGGCTGCACGTGCCAATACCTACGTCTCCGACGATGCGGACTGGCTGGATTTCCGTACCACCATCTGCACCGCGCCAGACCAGATCGCCCTCGCCCCCGGCTACCTGCAGGCGGAGACGACCGTGGATGGGCGGCGCTGCTTCCGCTATGCCATGGACCGGCCCATGCTCAACTTCTACGCCTACCTGTCCGCGCGCTGGGAGGTGAAGCGTGGCATGTACAAGGACATTCCGATCGAGGTGTACTACGACCCGCGCCATGCCTACAACGTGGACCGGATGATCGAGGCGGTGCGCAAGTCTATGGCGTACTACGAGGCCAACTTCACGCCCTACCAGCACCGCCAGGTGCGCATCATCGAATTCCCCGGCTACCAGAGCTTCGCCCAGTCCTTCGCCAACACGATTCCGTACTCCGAGTCGATCGGCTTCATCGCCGACCTGCGTGACCCGGACAAGATCGACTACGTGTTCTACGTGACCGCGCACGAGATCGCCCACCAGTGGTGGGCCCATCAGGTGATCGGGGCCAACGTGCAGGGCGCCACGGTACTGTCCGAGTCGTTGTCGCAGTACTCGGCGTTGATGGTGATGGAGAAGGAATACGGCCGGGCGCACATGCGCCAGTTCCTGAAGACCGAACTGGACCGCTACCTGGCCGGGCGCGGGAGCGAGCGCATCGGGGAGCTGCCGCTGGAGCGCGTGGAGAACCAGCAGTACATCCACTACGAGAAGGGCTCGCTGGTGTTCTACCGCCTGCGCGAGGAGATCGGCGAGGCCGCGCTGAATCGTGCGCTCAAGCGCTTCCTGCAGGACAAGGGCTACCAGCAGCCGCCGTACACGACCTCACGCGAACTGATCGGCTATATCCGCGCCGAGACCCCGGCCGACCGCCAGCAGGTGGTCACCGACCTGTTCGAGAAGATCACCCTGTATGACAACCGGCTGCTGGAGGCCAAGGCACGCAGGCGCGCCGATGGCAAATACGAGGTGACCCTGGCGCTGCATGCCGACAAGCGCTACGCCGACGGCGCCGGCAAGGAGACCGCGGGCCGCATGGACGACTGGATCGAGGTGGGCGTGTTCGCCAATGCCGCCTCGGGCAAGGAACGCGACCAGAAGGTGCTGTACCTGCAGCGCCACCACATCACCACGGCCACGCCGACGATCACGGTGGTGGTGGAGGGCAAGCCGGACGAAGCGGGCTTCGATCCGTACAACAAGCTGATCGACCGGGTCAGCGATGACAACCGGCGCAAGGTGAGCCTGTAAGGACGCAACCGCGGTCGCGGCGTACCGCGCCCCCGGTCAACGCCTGGCGTGCATCAGGTTGGCGCGGTGGCCGCTGCATCATGGCGATGCAGCCACCGCCGCCCCCATCGCCTCGCGCACCGCTGCACTGAATTCGTCCAGCAGGAAGGGCTTGGCGATCATGCCCATGCCCTCGTCCAGGAACGCGGCGCGCTCCTGGGCCTTTTCCGCATAGCCGGTCATGAACAGCACCGGCAGCTGCGGCCGCGACTGGCGTGCGATCTCGGCCAGCTGGCGACCATTGAGGCCCGGCAGGCCCACGTCGGTGACCAGCAGGTCGATGCGCCGCGGGGACTGCAGGATCGGAATGGCCGCGTCCGCATCGCCCACCACCTCGACCTGGTAGCCGAGGTCTTCCAGCACCACGGTGACCAGCATGCGCACCTGCGCATCATCCTCGACCACCAGGATCGACTGGCCGGCGCCGAGGGTCACGCTGGGCGCCTCCTCGGCCGGGGCTTCGGCGTCGGGAGCCTGCGCCTGCGGGATGTACAGCGAGATGGTGGTGCCCTGCCCCGGGCGCGAATCCAGGGTGATGTAGCCGCCGGACTGTTGCATGAAGCCGTACACCATCGACATGCCCAGGCCAGTGCCCTTGCCGATCGGCTTGGTGGTGAAGAACGGCTCGAAGGCGCGCTCCACCACTTCCGGCGGCATGCCCATGCCGGTATCGGAGACCGCCACCACCGCATAGCGCCCGGCCGGCACGCTGACGTGCGCGTTGTCGGCGAGCACCACCGCACTGGTGCGCAGCAGCAGCTCGCCGCCGTTGGGCATCGCATCGCGTGCGTTGATGGCCAGGTTCAGCAGCGCGCTCTCGAACTGGTTGGCATCCAGCGTGGCGTGCAGCGCGGTGCCGGCCAGATCGGTGGCCACCCGCACGGTTTCGCCCAGGGTGCTGCGCAGCAGCTGCTGCAGCGAGCCGACCAGGGTGTTGAGTTCCACCGGGCGGGAATCCAGCGATTGCCGCCGCGAGAACGCCAGCAGCCGCTGGGTGAGGCTGGCCGCGCGCTGGCTGGAGGTGGTGGCCGCGTCCAGGAAGCGCTCCAGGTCGTCCACCCGGCCCATCTCCAGGCGCATGCGCACGATGTCCAGCGCCGAGAGGATGCCGGTGAGCATGTTGTTGAAATCATGCGCGATGCCGCCGGTGAGCTGGCCGATCGCCTCCATTTTCTGCGACTGGCGCAACGCCGCCTCGCTGGCCTCGCGCGCGGCCATCTGGGTCTCCAGCTCGCGGGTGCGCTCGGCCACCATGGCCTCCAGGTCCTGCGCATGCTGCCGACTGGTTGCCAGCGCCTGCTTGGACACGGTTATATCGGTGGCGAACACGTGGAAGCCGTCCACGCTGCCGTCGGCGGCAAAGCGCGGTGAATAGCGCACCTCGGTGTCGCGCTGCTGGCCGTCGCGACGTGGCCAGCGCACTTCGAAGGTCGATTCTTCACCGGCCAGTGCGCGCTCCATCGCCGGGCGCGGGGTGGCCCACGCGCTCTCGCCGATCACCGCGCTGACGTGCTGCCCGATCACCTCGGGGGCGGTCAGCTCGAACCAGGTTTCGTAGGCCTTGTTGGCGAAGCGGTAATGCAGGCTGCGGTCGATGAAGGCGATCAGCACCGGCATCGCATCGGCGATCAGGCGCAGTTCGGCATCGCTGCGCATCAGCGCCACGCGGTTGTCGGCCAGCGCCTGCACCTGGTCGCGCACCAGGTATTGTTTCTGCCGCGCACGCAGCGCGCCCTGCACCGAACTGAGCAGGGAAATGCTGCCCAGCGGGCGGTCCAGTTCCACCACGTTGAGCGAGCGCGGCAGCAGGCCCTCGACCGGCGAGCGGCGGTGCGCGCGCGGCGAGCGCAGCAGGATGAAGGGAAGATCGGACCACGGCGGCTGCGCCGACAGCGCCTGCAGCATCGCGTCCACGCCGCGCGCGGCGGCCTCCTCGGTGACCAGCACCACGCCGGCCTGCTCATCGAGCACGCTGGCGAGCTCGCTCAGGCCCGCGTGCACCCGGGTGGCCAGGCCGGCGCCTTCCAGCACCGAGGCGATGCTGGGCGCATCGCGCCCGAACGGGGCGACGATGTGCACGGTGCCTTGCGCGGCGTGGTCATCCGGCATACGGATGGCTCAGCAGGCCGGCGGTATCGCCCACGAACTCGGGCGTGCCGGTGAGGATGCCGCGGAATTCTTTCAGCGGCGGGCTCACCGACAGGCCGCGGCCGTCGATCTTGAGCTCGCGGATGGTGTCCTCGTGGGCGCCACCGCGATTCTTGATCACCGAGATCGCCTTGCGGATGCGCCCCTGCGCTTCAAAGAAGCGGAACAGGATCACCGCATCGGCGATGTAGGACACGTTGAGGTTGCCGGTGGACATGGTGCCCACCAGGCCGTGCTGCGGGTTGATGAGGAAGGTGACCACGCCCTTCTGGTTGAGGTAGGACAGCATTTCATGCAGCTGCAGCATCAGCTGCTTTTCCTGCGGCATGGCGGCCACGTAGCCGTTGAGGCTGTCGATCAGCAGCACGCTGCAGCCGCGCTCTTCCACCGCGCGCTGGATGTTCCAGGAGAACTCACCGGGAGAAATTTCCGCCGGGTCCATCTGCATGATTTCCAGCAGGCCTGAATCAAGGTGGCGGTGCAGGTCGATGTCCAGTGCCGCCGCGCGGGTGAGCAGCGTGCCCACGCGTTCGTCGAACTCGAAGATGCAGCAGCGCTCACCACGCTCGCACGCCGCCCAGATGTACTGCAGGGCCACGTTGGTCTTGCCGCTGCCGGCCGGGCCGGTCAGCAGGGTGCAGGTGCCGCGCAGCGGGCCGCCGCCGAGCAGGCTGTCGATCTCGACCACGCCGCTGGCCACGGCCGTGCCCTCGAAACCCTGGTGGTGCTGGGAGGCGATCAGGCGCGGAAACACTTCCAGGCCACCGCCGCGGATGACCATGTCGTGGTAACCGGCGACGAAGTCCACGCCGCGCAGCTTCTGCACCTGCAGGCGGCGGCGTGCGGCACCGAAATCCAGGGTCAGCCGCTCCAGCGACAGCACGCCGTGGCACAGGCTGTGCAGCTGCCCGTCGCGATCCTCGCCACTGGAGGTGAGGTCGTCCACCAGGAACACGGTGGCGCTCTTGGGCGCGAAGAACTGCTTGAGCGCCAGGATCTGGCGACGGTAGCGCAGCGAATCCTGGGCCAGCAGGCGAAGCTCGGACAGCGAGTCGAACACCACCCGGTTGGGGCGGATGCGCTCCACCTCGCCCAGGATCAGGTTGACGGTCTCATCCAGCTCCACTTCCCAGGAGTGCAGCACCGACTGCAGGCGGCCGTTGCCCAGCGCGTCCTCGGCCGAGCCCAGCTCGAACAGGTGCAGCCCGTCCAGCGACCAGCCATGCGCCTCGGCCACTTCGCGCAGTTCTTCGGCGGTCTCGGACAGGGTGATGTACAGGCAGCGCTCACCGCGCTTGAGCCCTTCCAGCAGGAACTGCAGCGACAGGGTGGTCTTGCCGGACCCGGGCGGGCCCTCCAGCAGGTACAGCCGCCCCTGCGGAAAGCCACCGCGCAGGATCTGATCGAGGCCGACAATGCCGGTGGTGATACGTGAACTCTGAGTCTGCATAAGACCCCCGTTTTTTGACGGAGGGAGTCTACCAATGGCAACTGTCGACAAGTCGTGTGATCGAGTTCGCGCGCCCGGGGCGCGTTCAGCGATGTCGAAGCGGCGTGCAATCGCCGCTCAGGCAAAGTCCTTGAGTATCTCGCCGATGCCCGCCGCCGACAGCTCCAGCCCCAGCGTGGTGCCGGGATTGACGACCACGCCATAGCCGCCCGGCACCCGCTTGAGCACCTCCAGCAGTTGCATGCGCAAGGTGTGGGGTGCCTGCTGGTTGTGCACGCCGACGCGGGCCATGTCGGTGAACACGGCCACGTGCAGCACGCCCTGCTTGTCGAACAGGAGCGGGTCGAAGCCGCTGCCGTCGGCGGTGACCAGGCTGCCGGTGAGCAGCACCACCTCCGAGGCCACGAAGGCCTTCATGAAGAGCGCGATCGGCAGCTGGCCGTCCATCGCGGACTTGAGCAGGGTTTCGATCGGGGTCTGGGGCGGCAGTTCGGTCATGACACGCAGGGGTCCGGTGGGGGCTGGCATTGTACCCGCCGCCCATCGGGCGTCGGCCACGCCGCGGCCGTCAGCGCGCCAGGCGCCGGTCCCGTGCCTGCTGGTCGGCCATCGCCCGGTCCAGCTCGGCCTGCAACGCCGGCTGGGCCACCGGGGCATCGAGCACGAACACCTTCACCCCGTGCGCGGGCACCGTGGCCTTCAGGCGGCCGCGCACCTGCTGGCTGCCGCCATCCAGCGCATCCCGCCACGTGCCGGCCTGCAGGTAGCGGCTCACCTCGACGGTGCGCGCGGTGTCGCCCTTGTTGAGCATCACCAGCGCGGTCTGGTGCACGCCGCCGTGTTGCAGCACGCGCAGGAACACCGCCTCCTCGCCCGCCAGGCGCTCATTGACCTGCAGGCCGCGCTGCAGTGCCGGTGTGGCCTGGCGCAGCTGGGCGATGCGCTGGAGCGGGGCGAAGATCGGGCTCTGCGGCGCGGCGTCGATGCGCTGCTGGCCGAAGTAGGCGCGGTTGCCGGCGTGCTCGGCGCGGCTGCGCATGAAGCCGGTTTCCGAGCCGTAGTAAAGCACCGGGATGCCGCGCGCGGTGAACAGCCAGTTGTGCGCATCGATGAAGCCACTGTCGGCGGCGTCCAGGCGCGCCATGTCGTGGTTGTCGTAGAAGCTCATCAGCGCATACGGGTTGGCGTAGGGGCCGCCCACCAGGTGCAGCGGTTCGGCCAGCGTCTCAAAGCCCTTCTGCTCCTTGCCGAAGACCGAAGACAGCGCGCCGCGCAGCGGGAAATCCAGCACGCTGACGTTGGCGTTGGCCGGCCAGGTGTGCTCGGCGATCTTGCCGGCGTCGTAGTCGAAGGCCTCGCCGAACATGAACATGCCCGGGTGCGCGGCACGGATGCGGCCGACGAATTCGTGCCACCACGGGTGCGGCAGCCAGCCGATGGTATCGATGCGCAGCGCATCCACGCCCTGCGCGGTCCATTGCAGGTAGGCGCCCACCAGGTAGTCCATCACCGCCGGGTTGTGCTGGTTGAAATCGCCCAGCTCGGCCAGGTTGCCGTCGAAGATCGAGCCGTCCTTGGCATCCACCGGCCCGATGGCGTTGTAGAACGCGTGCAGCGGGTTGTGCGCCGGGTCCAGCTGCGGCGGTGGCAGGTTCTGGTGGTCGGCGACCAGCGTGCCGGCCTTGTCGAAGATCTGCCCGAACTGCGGCTGCCGCTCGGGCATGGTCCACGCCGGCGAGCCATGGTTGCCGACGATGTCCAGCACCACCTTCAGCCGGGCCGCGTGCAACCCACGGGTGAGCCCGGCAAAGTCCAGGTCGGCGCTGGGCAGGTGCTCGTCGAGGGTGTAGAAGTTCACGCCCCAGTAGCCGTGGTAGCCGGTCTTGCCGCGATCGGTCAGCGTGCTGGTGCAGCTGATCGGCTTGCTGCCGGTGAAGGCCTGGTCGGGGTTGTCCACGATCGGGGTGATCCAGACCGCGCCGAAGCCGAGGTTGCGGATGTAGTCGGCGTTGTCGAGCACGCCCTTGAAGTCGCCGCCGAGGTAGCCGATGTTGCCGTCCACCTTGTCCGGGCACGGCACCGGGATGTCGAAGGTGGGGTGTGGGCCGCCCTGGTCGCGGTGGTCGTTGGCGGGATCGCCGTTGACGAAGCGGTCGGTGACCACGAAGTACACCGCCTCGCTGGCGAACGGCTCGGTGGTGCCGACATAGTCGGCCCCCGGGGCGGCACCGGCGTGGCCGGCGGACAGGGCAAGGCAGACCGCAACAGATACAGCACCACGCATCACACTACCTCCGGGCGGGACGGAACCCGCAGTACGCACAGGCCGGCCAGCAGCAGGCTGCAGCCGCCGAGCACCAGCACATGGATCGGCTGGCCACCCAGCCACGCGCGCAGGGCAAAGCCGAGCGCGCTGGCCGCCACCAGCTGCGGGATCACGATGAAGAAATTGAAGATGCCCATGTAGACGCCCATCTTGGCCGCCGGCACGCTGTCAGACAGCAGCGCGTAGGGCAGCGACAGGATGGAGGCCCATGCAAAGCCGACCCCGACCATGGACAGCAGCAGCCAGCGCGGGTCATCGATGAACAGCATCGAGATCAGCCCGGCCCCGCCCAGCCACAGGTTGACCAGGTGGCTCCAGCGCAGGCCGATCGCACGCACCATCGGCGGGATCAGCAACGCGGCCAGCGCGGCAAAGCCGTTGTAGGCCCCGAACAGCACGCCCACCCAGTTGGCGCCTTCGTTGTAGGCCGCCGATTCGGGATCGGTGGAGCCGAAGTGCACGCCGGCCACCGCGCGGGTGGTGAAGATCCACATCGCAAACAGGGCAAACCACGAGAAGAACTGCACCCAGGCCAGTCGGCGCATGGTGAGCGGCATGGCGCGCAGGTCGCCGGCGATGCTGGCCAGCATGTGCGTGCCCGGCAACAGCCGCGCCAGCGCCAGCAGCACCCCGTAGCCGGCGCACAGCCCGGCCAGCACGTACAACATCTTGTCGCCCTGCTGCCAGGCGATCAGGCCGGCCAGCACGATGCCGATGGCGGCCCACAGCACCGCCTGGCCGATGGGCGCCGGCCCGCGCGCGGCGACGTGGCCATGGTGCGCCGCAGGCTCGGCATCGTCGAAACCGGCCAGCTCGGTGGGGGAATACTCGCGCGTGCTGACCACCGTCCAGGTGATCGCCGCCAGCAGCACCGCCGCGCCGAAGTAGAACGCGTAGCGCACCGTGTCGGGCACCTGGCCGGGCGCGGCGGTGTTGGCCACGCCGGCCTGGGTGAGCAGGTAAGGCAGGAAGCTGGCCACGATGGCGCCCACGCCGATGAAGAAGCTCTGCATCGCATAGCCGGTGGGGCGCTGCGGCGGGGCCAGCTGGTCGCCGACGAAGGCACGGAACGGCTCCATCGAGACGTTGATGGAGGCATCCAGCACCCACAGCGTGCCGGCGGCGATCCACAGCGTGGGCGAGTTGGGCATCACCAGCAGGGCCAGCGTGGTCAGCACCGCGCCGATCATGAAGAACGGGCGGCGCCGACCGAAGCGGGTCCAGGTGCGGTCGGACAGGTAGCCCACGATCGGCTGCACCAGCAGGCCGGTCAGCGGAGCGGCGATCCACAGCCCGGGCACCGCGTCCTGCGAGGCACCCAGGGTTTCGAAGATGCGGCTGGCATTGGCGTTCTGCAGCGCGAAGCCGAACTGGATACCCAGGAACCCGAAACACATGTTCCAGATCTGCCAGAACGACAGGGTGGGTTTGGCGGGTCGGCTCATCGGGCGGCCTCCACCGGGCGGGCGACCGGGGCGACCAGCAGCGCGCTGACCGTGGCCTGGTTGAGTACGCCCTCGCGCCCGCCCTTGCCGCCGTTGTAGGTGGCAAAGTGCGCCAATGCGCTCATGTTGAAGCCTTCGCCCAGGCGCACCGTGCAACGCCCCTTGGGCAGGGTGAACGCGGCGGCGGTGGAGGCCTGGCGGCCCACGCTGTGCGGCATCACCACGGTGGCCTGCTGTTCGGGCTGGCCGGCGCATTGCACCAACAGCGTCTTGACCGCGGCGGTCACCCCGGTGTTGATCGGGCCATTGGGGTTGTCGTACTGCAGGCGCAGCCGCACGCGCATCGGCGCGGCGGCGGTGTAGGTCCAGCGGCTCGCGCCGGTCAGGCGCTGCTGCGGGCCCACGCAGGTGGTGGGGCTGTGCAGCGATTCCAGCGCGCCGTCGCGACGGGTGAGGCTCAGGCAGTGCTGGTGGCCGTCATCGGCCACGTCGAGCGTGCCGGTGGTGGCGGCCTCGCGGCCATCCAGCCACGCCACCTGCCCGGCCGGCACCGCGACCGCCCAGCCCTTGCCGCGCCGCGTGGCCCGGGGCGCGGCCGGCGTGGCCGGGGCGAAGGCGGCGGCGATGGCCGCGGTGGGCGGCGGCAGCGGTGCGGCCGGCGACGGCTGCGCCACCAGCTGCACGGTGGTGGTGTTGCCCTTGCGGGTCACCTTGCCTGCCACCAGCAACGTACCGGCCAGCGTGCGCGGGCGGGTAAGCACGTAGCGGCGCTGGCCATCGTGGAGCGCGATGCTGCGGCGCGTGCCGAACAACGCGGGCACCAGCGCGGTGGGCAGCTTGGGGGCCACGCTGCCGTCGGCTTCCACCCCGAACACCCCTTCCAGCACCATCGACAGGTAGCCGGCCACCGACCAGAGCTGGCGCGGCGAATTGACCACCGGGCCGCTCAGCGCGCCTTCGTCCACGTGCACGGCCAGCGTGCGCATTTCGTAGTTTTCCATGTTCGAGCCGGCCAGCGCGCTGCCGCGCATCAGCGATTCGATTTCCGCCTGGATGCGCGCGGCGTCGTCCACCCGGCGCGCCGCACGCAGCGCGTAGGCACTGACGAAGGGCCATACCGCGCGGTTGTGGTAGATCGGCTGCTGCGCTTCCTGCGGCCACACCACCGGGCTGCCGCCGGCCACGGTGGGGTAGCTGGCCAGCGCGCGGCGCGCGCGGTCGGCGGGAAACACCTCGGCAAGCACGCCCAGCGAGATCGCCAGCAGGTCGTATTTGGCATACGGCACCGGGTGCGCGGCCTCGCCGATGTAGCTCATGTACATGCCGGCCGATTCGCGCCAGAAGCGCGCGTCGATCTGCCCGGCCAGCGCGCCGGCCCAGCCGGCGTAGACATTGGCACGGGCATCGCCGCGCTCGCGGGCCAACCGCTCGGCCAGGCGCAGCGCCTGGTAGTGCAGCACGTTGGTGGACAGCGCGAAGGATTCGCCGATGAAACGCACGTCCTGGCGGGTCCAGTCCGGGTAGGTCTGCTCGCGCCAGTCCAGGAAAGAAGTCTCGCCGCGGTACAGGCCGATGGCCGGATCGAACACCATCGCCCGGTCCTGGGCCAGCGTGCCCTGCAGCGCCTGCCACACCTGGTCGGCGAAGGCCGGGTCGTCCAGCAGCGATTGGGCGGCCAGAAACCACACCACGCGGTCGCTGCTGATCGGCCAGCTGCCGCCCGAGCCGGTGTCCTGGGCCACGAACAGGCCGGGCGTGTGCCCGTCGCGCGCGGCGGAGAGTTTGAACTGCAGCGACTGGCGGGTGCGCAACGGGTCCAGCCGCGCCAGCGCCAGGTCGGCGGCGAAGCTGACATCGCGGGTCCACACGTACGGCCAGCGCTCGCCGGTCTGGAAACACGCGCACGCCACCGGGTTGCCGTGGTTGAAGGCCGGGTCGCGGATCGCATCGACGCGGTCGGCGGCCATGTCCTGCTGGGCCAGCGCGAACAAGGCATCGAACATCACGCTGTCGGTATGGCTGCGCATCGGCTGCGCCGCGATGGTCACCTCGCCGCTGGGCGTGTGCAGGGCGAAGCCGTCATCGGCGGCGGCGACGGCACGCGCGGTGCGGCCGTCGAAGGTGAGGTCGGCCGCGGCGGCGGTGGACCCCAGCGCCGCCCCGAGGGCAGCGGTCAGGCAGATCAGTTTCAGCATCGAAGCGGCGGACCGGCTTGCGCCCGTCGACCTCCCTCCCTCGTTGCACGCGTTGTAGTGACGCAGCGCGGTCCCGGCCAGCAGTCGGAACCTGCCAGTGTTTCCACCGGCGCGGCGCTGCGCGCGCGGCCCCCTCCCAGGGTGCCTGGCCCCATGGTAGACGGCGGGCCCGGGCGCGCGCCCTTTTGCATACGTATTCATGGCGATGCGTCCGGACGACGAGGCTCGCGTGGCTATAGTCGAGCGCATCGAAGGGGCTGCCCTGGGAGGGGAAATGCCGACAATGAGACGGGAACCGCGCCGGCTGTGCGGCGCGCGTGCGTGGCTGCTGTGCCTGGCGCTGCTGGGCGGCGCCGCGCAGGCGGCACCGGAAACCGTGGCCAGCGTCGAATCGCCGGGCAAGGTGTTGAAGGTATCGCTGCAGCTCGATGGCGGCAGCCCCAGCTACCGCGTGGAGCGGCTCGGGCAGACGGTGGTGGCCGACTCGCGGCTCGGCTTCCAGCTGCGCGATGGCCGCCTGGATCGCGACCTGGCAGTGCTGGCGCAAACCCGCCGCAGCGTGGATACGCGGTGGGAGCAACCCTGGGGCGAACGCCGCTGGGTGGCCGACCACTACAACGAAGTAACGGTGCAACTGGCCGAGCGCAGTGGCGCCAGGCGGCGGCTGGACCTGGTGTTCCGCGTGTACGACGACGGGCTGGGCTTCCGCTACCGCTTCCCCGAGCAGGCCGGCCAGCAGGACGTCATCATCGACGAGGAGCTGACCGAGTTCGCCATCGCGCCCGCGTCCACCGCCTGGTGGATTCCCGCTGGCGAGCCGATCCACTACGAATACCTCTACCAGCGCACCCCGCTGGAGCAGGTGCCGCTGGCCCATACCCCCCTCACCCTGCGCAGCCACGACGGCCTGCACGTGGCCATCCATGAGGCAGCCCTGGTGGACTACGCCGGCATGTGGCTGCGCCGCACCGACGGCCAGCGCCTGCGCGCGCAGCTCTCCCCCTCGGCGGAGGGCTGGAAGGTGCGGCGCAGCCGGCCGTTCGACACGCCCTGGCGCACGCTGCAGATCAGTGATCGCGCCGGCGGGCTGGTCGAATCGGACCTGATCCTCAACCTCAACGACCCCAACGTGCTGGGCGACGTAAGCTGGGTCAAGCCGTCCAAGTACCTCGGCGTGTGGTGGTCCATGCACCTGGACCAGGAAAGCTGGGCCACCGGCCCGCGGCATGCGGCCACCACGGCAAAGACCCGCAAGGTGATCGATTTCGCCGCCGCCCATGGCTTCCGTGGCGTGCTGGTGGAGGGCTGGAACCCTGGCTGGGACGGCAACTGGGTGGGCAACGGCTACGATTTCGATTTCACCCGGCCCACCGCCGATTTCGACATCGCCGCCCTGGCCGCCTACGGCGCCGGCAAGGGCGTGCACCTCATCGGCCACCATGAAACCGGCTGCGCCATCGAGCACTACGAAGACCAGCTCGACGCGGCGCTGGACCTGTATGCGCGGCTGGGCGTGGATTCCTTCAAGAGCGGTTACGTCTGCGATGACGGCCAGGTGGACCGGCGCAACCCGGCCGGCGGCCCGCTGTGGCGTGAGTGGCACGACGGGCAGTTCATGGCGCGCCACCACCTCAAGGTGGTGCAGGCAGCGGCCAAACGGCATATCGCGGTCAACCCGCATGAGCCGATCAAGGACACCGGGCTGCGCCGCACCTACCCCAACTGGATCTCGCGCGAAGGCGCGCGCGGCATGGAGTACAACGCCTGGGGCCAGCCGCCCAACCCGCCCGAGCACGAGGTCAACCTGGTGTTCACCCGCATGCTGGCCGGGCCGATGGACTACACCCCCGGCATCCTCAGCCTGAAGGGTCGCAACGGCCAGGCCATCCCCAGCACGCTGGCCCGCCAGCTGGCGCTGTACGTCACCCTGTACAGCCCGATCCAGATGGCCGCCGACCTGCCCGAGCACTACCTGCAGCACCGCCAGGCCTTCCGGTTCATCGAAGACGTGGCGGTGGACTGGGACGACTCGCGCGTGCTCAACGGCGAGGTGGGCGACTACGTGACCCTCGTGCGCAAGGACCGCCACAGCCGCGACTGGTTCCTGGGCAGCATCACCGACGAGCACGGCCGCGTGCTGCCGGTGCAACTGGGCTTCCTGGAGGCGGGCGTGCGCTACCGCGCCGAGATCTACCGCGATGGCGACGGCGCCGACTTCCGCACCCAGCCCTTCGCCTTCGTGCGGGAAACGCGCGAGGTCACCAGCGCCGACGCACTGGTGCTGACCCTGGCCCCGGGCGGCGGCCAGGCGATCCGTTTCACCCCGCTGTAGCGGCAGAACCGGTAGTGCCGGCCGCTGGCCGGCTCCTCGCATCACCCCGCACCCGGTAGTGCCGGCCGCTGGCCGGCTCCTCGCATTCCACCGCAGAAGCACCGCCGGCCAACGGCCGGCACTACCGATCGCGGTACGTGGCGACGCGTGCCATGACGCCCCTGTAATCGATTCCAACGCGGCAAATCCCATTGAATACGTATGCAGGATGATTCCCGCGGCCGATGCGCTGCCTACCATAGCCACGCAGTCAACGGCCACCGCGCCATGACGCTCCCGGGTTTCCGGGCAACCAAAAATCGATTGGCAACATTGCCTGGGAGGGGAAAATGTTGAACCGCAAGCGCAGCGCGCTGAGTCTCGCGCTGGCCGTCGCCCTGACGCCGTTGATGGCGTCGGCGCAGACCGCCGAACCGAACACCGCCACCGGCACCGCCGCCACCAACCTGGACACCGTGCAGGTCACCGGCATCCGCCGTGGCATCGAGAACGCCATCGCGATCAAGCAGGACGCCACCTCGGTGGTGGAAGCGATCTCGGCCGAAGACATCGGCAAGCTGCCGGATGTGAGCATCGGTGAATCGCTCTCGCGCCTGCCCGGCCTGGCCGCCCAGCGCGTGGCCGGCCGCGCCCAGGTGATCAGCGTGCGCGGCCTGTCCCCGGACTTCGCCACCACCCTGCTCAACGGCCGCGAAGTGGTCAGCACCGGCGACAATCGCAGCGTGGAGTTCGACCAGTACCCGTCCGAGCTGGTCAATGGCGTGGTGGTCTACAAGACCCCCGATGCGGCACTGGTCGGCCAGGGCCTGTCGGGCACCATCGACATGCAGACCGCGCGCCCGCTGAGCTTTGCCGAGCGCGTGATCGCCATCAGCGGCCGCTACCAGAAGAGCTCGCTGGGCAAGGCCGCCAACGTCGACCCGTACGGCAACCGCTTCAGCGCCAGCTACATCGACCAGTTCATGGACAACACGCTGGGCATTGCGATCGGCTATGCGCACAGCGACATGCCCATCCAGGAAAACCAGGTGGGCCTGTACGAGCCGTGGACCACCGAGCAGACCGACCAGGGCAATCGCCCGGGCCTGGCGCCGGGCACGGCCTTCTCCGATGGCATCAAGGCGCTGCGCCGCACCGGCAACAACAAGCGCGATGGTGTCATGGCCACGGTGCAGTTCCGCCCCTCCAACGTGTGGACCAGCACGCTGGATGCCTTCCACACCGAGGCCGAGCAGATCGACACGGCCAACCAGTTCGAGCTCAACCTCAGCAACTACAACGGCGGTTACACGCCGGGCCTGCTGATCACCAACCCGCAGGTCAACGCCGATGGCACCTTCACCGGCGGCGTGGCGACCGGCGTGTACCCGCTCGTGCGCGGCATGTACAACAAGCGCAAGGACAAGATCGACGCGTTCGGCTGGAACAACGAGTTCAACTTCGACGGCGTCAAGGTCGTGGCCGACGTCAACTACTCCAAGGCCACCCGCGATGAGCTGAACCTGGAGAACAACCTGCAGTTGACGCCGATGCCGCAGCTGGATTCGGTCGCGGTGACGGTCAACCCGAACGGCTTCTCGCAGATCCGCCCGGGGCTGAACTATGCCAATCCCGATGCGCTGTTCCTGACCAACACCATCTATGGCTCAGGCTACGGCAAGGTGCCGCAGGTGGAAGACCGCCTGAAGGGCGCGCGCCTGCAGGCCACCTTCGCCCTGCCCGAGGCGATGAAGTGGTTCGCCGACGTGGACGTGGGCGTGAACTACGCCGACCGCCGCAAGGACAAGACCCAGGCCGAAGGCAATATCCTGCTGGGCGACCAGGGCGATGCCAACATCGCCAGCGACCTGCAGTACCGCCCGGTCAACCTTGGCTTTGCCGGGCTCGGCAGCATCCCGTCCTGGAACGTGCCCGGTGCCGTGGACCGCTACATGGTGTTCAACCCGGTCACCAACCTGGACTACCTGATTCCCAAGGCATGGACGGTGCAGGAAAAGACCAGCACGGCCTGGGTGCGCGCCAACATCAATACCGACATCGGCGAGGTGGGCGTGCGCGGCAACATCGGCGTGCAGATGGTGCGCACCGACCAGAGCTCGCAGTCCAACTACTTCGACCGCTCGCGCCCGGCCGGGCAGGAAGTGCTGCCGATCGATGCCGGCAAGACCTACACCGACTGGCTGCCCAGCTTGAACCTGGTCTTCATGTTCCCGCACCAGCAGACGCTGCGCTTCGCCGCGGCCAAGCAGGTGGCGCGCCCGCGCGTGGACCAGATGCGCGCCGGCCTGGAGTTCGGCGTGGATACGGCCACCGGCAAGCCCGGCGGCAGCGGCGGCAACCCGCTGCTGGACCCGTGGCGCGCCAATGCACTGGACCTGTCGTATGAGAAGTACTTCGGCGAGAAGGCCTACGTGGCCGCGGCGATCTTCTACAAGGACCTCAAGTCCTACGTGTACACCCAGTCGGTGGACGACTACGACTTCAGCGACCTGCTGGCCAGCTACGTGATCCCGCCGGGCATGACCGCCCCGCTGCAGACCACGGGTACGTTCTCGGCACCGCAGAACGGCACCGGCGGCACGCTGAAGGGCCTGGAGCTGACCGCGTCCTTCCCGCTGGACATGTTCACCGAGAGCCTGCGCGGGTTCGGCGTGCAGGCCAGCGCGACGTTCAACGACAGCGACATCAAGATCCTGGACCCGGAGAGCGCCTCCAGCGTGGGCAGCGATCCGATCAGCCTGCCGGGCCTGTCCAAGCGGGTGTACAACTTCACTGCGTATTACGAACGCAGCGGGTTCGAGGCACGCGTGAGCCAGCGCCGTCGTTCGGACTTCATCGGCGAGATCGGCAACTTCAACGGCAACCGCACGCTGCGCTACGTGGTGGGTGAGAACGTCACCGACGCGCAGATCAGCTACACCTTCGCCGACAGCAGCAGCCTGCACGGGCTGACCCTGCTGCTGCAGGGGAGCAACCTGACCAACGAGCCGTACCGCACCTACGCCGGCACCAAGGACCGCCCGCTGGAATACATCGAGTGGGGCCGCACCTACATGCTGGGCGTGAACTACAAGTTCTGATCCGGACACGGTGCCCGACCCTGAAAACCCGCTGCGCAGGCAGCGGGTTTTTTTGTTCTTCACCCAAGGGTGCGCCGACCGTTGGTCGGCTGTGGCCGCGTGCGTATCGCGCGATCAGAGCACAACCAGGATGTAGCCAGAAACGCCGTTTACATACGCGACGATCTGCGAGGCGGTCTTGACGACGTATCTCCTACCCGGCCCCCGCCGACCGCCTTACCATCTGATCGGACCAGATCGACGCGGCGACCTGGCGCAACGCCATCTGTGCCGCTGCATCTGGCCCGGTCACCGTCCGCTTCTTCCCGGTCGGCAGATCCTGTACGGGCTGGGTCGCTTGAGCACCCGACCAGCGCGCCGGACCAAAGCGTTTCGCCCATATCGCCAAGGCAACATGGCAGCGCCCGCCCGCGCTGGAAAAGCACACGACCTGCGCGCGGTTGCCGTCGAAGTACGCCGCATGCAGACTGCCGTCGGGAAGCAGCACGACCGCTGCCGCCTGCGTGTCATAGGCATTGCGCCGCCAGCCATCCAGCAGCAGCCCACCGCCTCGCAATGGCGCAGGTTCGGCAACCTCGTCGAAGCGGCTTCGAAACTCACCGTAGTGGTTACCCAAGAGGGCGTTGAGCGACGCGACGACCTGCGTGTCCTGCAGCGCTTCCTCGAATACCGGGTGATCCGTCACCGCGTGGGTTGGATCGCCCGCGTGCGCACTGGTGCACGCACCGGATGCCATTACCAGCAAGCAGGCAATGACAAAATATCGGCAGCCATGCCTGGGGTTGGAACGGGTCTCTCTCAACGCCATTCTCCGGCGGAATCATCGAGCCGCCAGTTTCTGCTGCGTACGCAGGGGTTGCTATTCCATTACTTGCATTCTTCGGGCGCCTGCGCGAACGCGTGCCCGATTTCATCGGCCACTCAAAGAAGGTCCTTCGCCCATCTGCGGGGTAAGGCTTCGCTGAAGCACGCGCGTGCTTCACCCGCACATGGGCGAACACCCAAAAAAAGGGCGAAGCCACCGGCTCCGCCCTCTCAATACCACCGGAAAAACAATTCAGCTGCGGCGTGCGCAATACATCGACTGCGCAGGCAGCACCAGCGCCTCACCGTCCGCCTGGCCCACGTCCGGGCCCGGCACGTGCAGCGGCTGCCAGGTGCCTGCGGGCAGCGCCACGCGCGCGGTGTCGGCCGCCAGGTTGAACGCCAGCAGCAGCGTCTCGCCCGCGTGCCGCCGCTCGAACATCAACACCGGTTCGGCGGTCTCCAGGAACACGATGTCGCCCACCAGCAGCGTCGGCATCGTCCGCCGCCACGCCAGGAACTGCCGGAAGGCGTTCAACACCGAGTGCGGATCGTGTTCCTGCACCGCCACCGCCGCCGCCCGATGCTCGGCCGGAATCGGCAGCCACGGCTCGCCCGTGGTGAACCCCGCCAACGGCGCATCCCGCCACGGCATCGGCGTGCGGCAGCCGTCGCGACCCTTGAAGTTCGGCCAGAAGGTGATCCCGTACGGGTCCTGCAGCGCCTCGAACGGCACGTCCGCCTCGCCCAGCCCCAGCTCTTCGCCCTGGTACAGGCAGATCGAGCCGCGCAGCGAACACAGCAGCGCCACCAGCAGCCGCGCCAGCCGCGGCTGCGCCGGATGCCCGCCCCAGCGCGTCACCGCCCGCTCCACGTCGTGGTTGGAGATCGCCCAGCACGGCCAGCCTTCGGTCATGGTCGCTTCCAGCCGCGCGACCGTGTCGCGGAGGTAGCCGGCGCTGAAATCCTTCACCAGCAGCTCGAAGCTGTAGCCCATGTGCAGGCGGCCCGGCGCGGTGTACTCGGCCGTGGTCGCCAGCGAATCTTCGGCCGAGATCTCGCCCAGGCTCACCGTGCCCGGGTACTCGTCCAGCAGCCCCCGCAGGCGCTCGATGAAGCCGATGTTCTCCGGCTGGGTGTTGTTGTAATAGTGGTACTGGTAGGCGTACGGATTGTCCGCACTGAAGCCCCGCCCCACCCGCTTCTCCAGCGGCTTGGCCGGGTTGTCGCGCAGCTGCGCGTCGTGGAAGCAGAAATTGATCGAATCCAGGCGGAACCCGTCCACGCCCCGGTCCAGCCAGAAGCGCACGTAGTCCAGCGTCGCCTGCTGCACGGCCGGGTTGTGGAAATCCAGGTCGGGCTGGTCGGCCAGGAAGTTGTGCAGGAAGTACTGCTCCCGGCGCGGCTCCCACTGCCAGGCTACGCCACCGAAGATCGACAGCCAGTTGTTGGGCGGCGTGCCGTCCTCGCGCGGGTCGGCCCACACGTACCAGTCCGCCTTCGGATTGGTCCGGTCCTGGCGGCTCTCGGCAAACCAGGCATGCGCGATCGAGGTGTGGCTGAACACCTGGTCGATCATCACCTTCAGGCCCAGCGCATGCGCCCTGGCCAGCAGCCGGTCGAAATCGGCCAGGGTGCCGAACAGCGGGTCCACGTCGCGGTGGTCGGCGATGTCGTAGCCGAAATCGGCCATCGGCGAGGTGAAGAACGGTGAAATCCAGATCGCATCCACGCCCAGCGCGGCCACGTAGTCCAGGCGCTCGATGATGCCCGGCAGGTCGCCCACCCCATCGCCGTTGGCATCCAGGAAACTGCGCGGGTAGATCTGATAGATGACGGCACCGCGCCACCATGGAGTCTGCGACATGTCAGGGCCCCCTCCGGGCTTCCACGGCACCCGCATCGGGGGCGCCAGAACGTACCCGACAAGCTTATCCGTGCACCCTCGGCGATGGCGCTGGATGCATACGTATTCACGCCGCGACGACCCCGTGCCCGCCCCCGTCCGGCGGCCGGCGGGCCGTCGCGGGCGCAAAGCCACCGCACCGCCTATAATTCGGTTCAAGCCTGAAAGTCAGACCGCATGACCATCACCGAAGACACCCGCCCCGCGCTGGGCCTGCCCCAGATCCAGACGCTCGCCGCGCCGGACATGGCCGCCGTGGATGCGCTGATCCGCCGCCGACTGTCCTCCGATGTCGTGCTGATCAACCAGATCGCCGACCACATCATCTCCGCCGGCGGCAAGCGCCTGCGCCCGATGCTGGTCATGCTGGCCGGCCACGCCGTGGGCCAGGCCGGGCCGGAGCACCATCAGCTGGCGGCGATCATCGAGTTCATCCATACCTCCACCCTGCTGCATGACGACGTGGTGGACGAATCCAGCCTGCGGCGCGGCCGCAGCACCGCCAATGCGCTGTGGGGCAACGCCCCGAGCGTGCTGGTCGGCGATTTCCTGTACTCGCGCAGCTTCCAGCTGATGGTCGAGCTGGACCGCATGCCGGTCATGCAGATCCTGGCCGACACCACCAACCGCATCGCCGAAGGCGAAGTGCTGCAGCTGCTGCACGTGCACAACCCCGATACCGACGAAGCCGCCTACCTGCGGGTGATCGAGCGCAAGACCGCGGTGCTGTTTGCCGCCGGCACCCGCCTGGGGGCGCTGGCCAGCGGCGTGGACGCGGCCACCCAGCAGGCGCTGTACGACTACGGCATGGCGCTGGGCTATGCCTTCCAGATCGCCGACGATGTGCTGGATTACTCGGCCAATGCCGAGGAACTGGGCAAGAACCTGGGCGATGACCTGGCCGAGGGCAAGGCCACCCTGCCGCTGATCCATGCCATGGCCCACACCGATGCCGCCACCCGGCAGCGCCTGCGCGAGATCGTGCAGAACGGCGATGCCGAGGCGATGCCGGAGGTACTGGCGGCCATCCACGCCACCGGCGGACTGGACTACAGCCGTGCCCGCGCCGTGGAATATGCCGAGGCCGCCGAGCGTGCGCTCGACGGCCTGGCCGACAACGATGCCGTCGCCGCCCTGCGCGGCCTGGCCCGTTACGCGGTACAGCGCTCGCACTGAGGCCAACGCACCGCGCCCTGCGCGGTGCGGCCGGGCAGCGTTCCGCGCTACCGGTGCGAGGTCTCGAAGCGTTCCTCGAAGAATTCATCCAGCGCCTTCCAGGCGCGTTTGGCGGCGCGCTCGTTGTACAGGCACCCCGGCGGGCTGTTGGCGTCCGCCTCGGCGAAGCAATGCACCGCGCCGCTGTAGTTGGTGAACTCCCAGTCCACCTTGGCCGCGTTCATCTCCTGCTCGAAGCCGGCGATGTCATCCTTGCTCACGCCCTTGTCGTCGGCGCCGTTGAGCACCAGCACCGACGGATGGCGGCCCCCGGCCTTGGCCGGCAACGGCGACCCCAGCCCGCCATGCAGGCTGACCACGCCGGCCAGCGGCGCCCCGGCCCGCGCCATCTCCAGCACGGTGGTGCCGCCGAAGCAGAAGCCGACCGCGCCGATCCGGCTGGCATCCAGCGGCGCCTTGCCGGCCTGGGCCTTGAGCACGTCGATGGCCTTCAGCGCGCGGGCGCGCAGCACCGCGCGGTCGTTGCGCAGCTTCGTGGCCACCGGCCCTGCCTCGGCATCGGTCTTCGGGCGCACGCCCTTGCCGTACACGTCGGCCACCAGCACCACGTAATCGTCGCCCGCCAACTGCCTGGCCTTGGCGATCGCCGAATCGTTCACGCCCTTCCAGTTCGGCACCATCACCAGCCCGGGGCGTTTGTCGCTGTCGCCGTCGTCATAGACCAGCACGCCACTGAAAGTGGTCCCGTCCAGTTGCCATTCCACCGGCTGGGTCTTCATTGCCGCCATCGCCGGCAGCGCCACCATCCCCAACAAGACCGCCGCTCCCCACCGCCATTGCCTGACCATGCGCCTGCTCCTCCGGACAAGAACCCGCAGTGTAGAGCGCCCGGGCGAACAGCCCGTGTAGAGCGGGGCGGCGGCGCTAGGCGATGCCGATGCCCGGGATCGCGGTGATGGCATCGGGATCGAAGCCGGCCAGCTCGGCGAAGTGCCTGCCGCGGGCCACGTAATCACGGTAGACCCCGTAACTGGGTGCGCCCGGCGACATCAGCACCACGCCGCCCGCCGTGCCCAGCGCGGCACGCGCCTGCTGCATCGCCTCGGGCAGGTCGGCGGCGGCGTGCAGGCCGAAGCGGCCCGCGTCGGCCAGCGGCTGCAGCAGCGCGTGGATGCGCGGGCCGTTGGCGCCCATGGTAATGATCGCCACCGGCGGCGCGTCGTGGGCCATGTGCTGCACGAAATCGTGCCAGTCCAGGCCACGGTCGTGGCCGCCCACCAGCAGCGCGATGCGCTGGCCGGCAAAGCAGTCCAGCGCGGCCAGGCTGGCATGCGGGGTGGTGCTGATCGAATCGTTGACGTAGCGCAGCCCATCGCGCGCGCCCACCGTCTGCAGGCGATTGGGCAGCGGACGGAAGTCCTGCACCGCCGGGGCCAGGGCCACCGCATCCAGCCCCAGCGCCTCCAGCGCGGCCAGCACCGCACACAGGTTGCCGCGGTTGTGGCGGCCCGGCAGCGGCGTGTGCGCGGTATCGAACACCGCCTGCTCGCCCCGGTGCACCCACTCCCCGCGCATGTGCCAGCCCTGCGGCTGGTTGAACCACACCACCTGGCTGTGCGGCAGCGACAGCGCGGCCAGGTGAGGGTCGGCGGCGTTGAGCACGGCGATGCGCGGCTGCGCCCCGGTCACCAGGCGCAGCTTGTCCTGGATGTAGCGGTCCTCGCTGCCGTGCCAGTCCAGGTGTTCGGGAAACAGGTTCAGCACGATAGCCACGTGCGGGTGCGCGCCGCTGCGCGCCACTTCGCCGGTCTGGTAGCTGGACAGCTCCACCGCCCAGTAGTCCGGCGCCGGCGTGGGCGCCAGCACCTCCAGCAGCGGCAGGCCGATGTTGCCGACCAGCGCGGTGCGCGCGCCCGAGGCACGCAGCAGGTGCGCCAGCAGCGAGGTGGTGGTGCTCTTGCCCTTGGTGCCGGTCACGCACACCGTATCGCGCACGGTGCCATCGGCGCCCGCATGCTCGGCAAACCACAGCGAGGTGCCCCCGATGAATTGGGTGCCTGCACCTGCGGCGTGCAGCGCGGCCTCGCCATACGGGCTGATGCCCGGCGACTTGATCACCACCTCGAAGGCAGCCAGTGCCGGACCGGTCACGTCCGAGCGCACCTCAAGGCCCGCCCCGGCGTCCGCGCGTGCGGCCTCCACCTCGGCTGCCGGGCAGAACAGGGTCAGCGGCAGCGACGGCAGCCGTTGCTGCAGCACGCGCCAGGCCGCGCGTCCTTCGCGCCCCCAGCCCCACAACGCGACGCGCTTGCCCTCAAGCTGCGAAATTCGCACGCAGGCGCTCCCAGATCGACGCCGGGATGCGGTGTTCGCCATCGAGCACCAGCAACGGGGCGATGCCCAGCTCGGCGGCGTCCAGCTGCGGCTGGATCTGCGCCACGAAGCGCTTCACCAACGCGTCTTCGGCCCACTCCGGGCGCGCGGCCAGGGTGGCCATCGCCGCGCGCGATTCGCGGCCTTCGCCCACGCACTCGAACGGCTTGTGGTCCTGGAACTCCAGCAGCGCATCGAAGCCGGCGGCCTGTTCGGCATCGTCCAGCAGGTTGCGGCCGAAGATCGCCACCAGGCGCGTCTTGGGCATGAACGGGGCCAGCGCCAGGAACACGAAGTGGCACTTGGGGCAGACCCCGCACCAGCGGTTCACCGGGCGCTCGCCCAGGATGTGGAAATTGCGGTTGCAGCTGGAGAAATGCGCATCGTAGTAATCGCTCCTGGCGAACTGCCGCGCCACCGCCAGCTCCGACAGCGGGCGCAGCAGCGAGTAGTAATGCAGGTCGGCGGCGATGTGTTGCTCCAGGTGTTCGCCGAAGGCCTGCTCGAACGCCCAGCCCTTGGACCACTGGTGGTTGACCTCGCCGGTGCCGGGAATCTGGCTGCCGTAGCTGGCCGAGCGCTCGTTGGAGAACACCACCTGGTCCACGCCCTGCAGCAGCGCGGCCAGCACCATGATGGCCGAGTTCACCGCGGTCACCGGGATGTGGCCGTTCCACGCGCCCTGCCGGTTCAACTCGAACAGCGCCGGCGCCAGCGCGCGGCCGATGTTGAGCGTGGGCAGGCCGGTGCGCTCGGCGCAGGCGCGGATCAGCTGCGAGCCGCCGATCCACGTCACCGTCTCGTCGATGCCCAACCCGCGCAAGGCCTCGATGCTGACCAGCGAATCCTTGCCGCCGCCGATGGCCACCAGCGCATGCTGGCGCAGGCCCACCGCCGGGGCCGCGAACGCCTCGGCATCAGCCGGCAGGCGGAACCGGCCGCGCAGGTTCAAGCCGTTGCGGTAGGCGAACTCGCCCAGGCCATTGAGGTAGATGTCCTCCACCAGCGCCGCGGTGGCCGCATCGATGCGGTACCCGTCGATGCGGACCTGCGCAGGCACGCCGGCCTTGTAATAGCTCACCCCGGCGATCAGGTGCAGCAGGCGCAGTGCGCGCTGCACCGCCTCGGCCCGGGCGCCGTCCAGCACGAAGGGCGCGCCGGGGATGGTCACCGTCTCGATCAGCTCGGGGCCGTCGTCGAACGCGTAGACCAGCTGCGCCACGCCGGTGTCGGCCGCGAAATCGCAGCGCACGAAGCGGAAAACGGCAACCTGGTGTTTATCGAAAGCAGTCATGGTGTATCCGGTTCAGAGGGCGGCCGTGCGGGTGCACGGCGCGTCTTCAGGGGAGGGCGGCAGGCGGCGGTCAGGGCGCGTCATCGATGACGTCCTGGCGCGGCAGCTCGCGCTGGTTGTAGGTGTTGGCCATGACATAGCCATAGGCGCCGGCATCGGCGATCAGCATCACATCGTCCGGCGCGGTCGAGACCGGCAGCTTGCGGCGCTTGCCGAACACATCGCTGGACTCGCAGATCGGGCCGACCACGTCGAAGGCGGCCTCGGCATACCCGCCCAGCCGGCTCAGGTTCTCGATGTCGTGCCAGGCGTCGTACAGCGCCGGGCGCATCAGCGTGTTCATGCCGGCATCCAGCCCGACCCGGCGCACGCCGTCCTTTTCGATCACCTGGGTGGCCGTGGCCAGCAGCACGCCGGACTCGGCCACCAGGTAACGGCCCGGCTCGATCGCCAGGCGGAAGGCCGGGTGCACGGCCTTGACCTCGGCCAGCCCGATCGCCCAGGCATCCAGGTCGAACGGCTCGTCCTCAGCGCTGTACGGAATGGGCAGGCCGCCGCCGATGTCGATGGTTTCCACGCTGCCGATGCGGCGCGCGAACCCGGCCAGCTCATCGCACATCAGGCGCCAGTGCTGCGCGGTTTCCACGCCGCTGCCCAGGTGGGCGTGCAGGCCCACCACGCGCGTGCCCAGCTCGGTGGCCAGGCGCATGAACTCGTCCACGCGCGCGATCGGCAGGCCGAACTTGGAGTCCTTGCCGCCGGTACGCACCTTGGCGTGGTGGCCTTCGCCACGACCCAGGTCCACGCGCAGCCACAGTTCGCGGTTGCGGAACAGGTCCGGCCAGCGCTGCAGCGCTTCCACGCTGTCCACGGTGACGGTCACGCCGAGCGCGAACGCGGCCTCGTATTCGCCACGCGGGGCGAAGCTGGGGGTGAACAGCACGCGCCGCGGCGACAGCGCCGGCAGCGTGTTGAACACATGCTTGAGCTCGCCATGGGACACGCACTCCAGGCCGAAGCCTTCCTGCTCCAGCACTTCCAGGATGGCCGGGTGCGAGTTGGCCTTGATCGCGTAGTAACGCTGGTCGATGGCCTTGATCGCGGCCAGCGCACGGGCGCGCGCGCGCACCGTGGGCAGGTTGTACACATAGCGCGGCGTGCCGGCCTGGGCCAGCTGCAGCAGGTGCTCGCGTTGGCCACGCCACCACGCGGTTTCGCGCGGGCGCACGGTGCCGGCGATCTCGCGCCAGCGCGGCCCGAACACCTCGCCCTCCTCCACCGGCATCGCGCCGCTGTCGATCAGCTCGGCGTGCAGGATCGGCAGCAGGCCGTCGGCGTCGGCTTCGTCGATGACGAAGGTCAGGTTGAGGTCGTTGGAAGACTGGGAAATCATGTGCACGCGCTCGCGCCCGAACGTGGCCCACACATCCGACAGCTTGTGCAGCAGCGAGCGCATGCCGCGCCCGACCAGGGTGATCGCCGCGCACGGCACGATCACCTTGACCTTGCAGATCTGCGACAGGTCGGCCGACAGCGCGGCCAGCACATCGGTGTTGACCAGGTTTTCGGACGGGTCCAGCGACACGGTGACGTTGGTTTCGGCCGAACCGATCAGGTCCACCGACAGCCCATGCTTCTTGAACAACCCGAACACATCGGCCAGGAAGCCCACCTGCTGCCACATGCCGATGCCTTCCATGGACACCAGCACGATGCCGTTGCGGCGGCTGATCGCCTTCACCCCAGGCACCGGCTCGGCGTTGCCGTCGATGCTGGTGCCCGGCAGTTCGGGGCGCTCGGTGTCCAGGATGGCCATCGGCACGCCGGCATCGCGGCACGGCTTGATCGACCGCGGGTGCAGCACCTTCGCGCCGGTGGTGGCGATTTCCTGCGCTTCGTAATAATCCAGGCGGGTCAGCAGGCGCGCGTCGGGCACGTCACGCGGATTGGCGCTGAACATGCCCGGCACGTCGGTCCAGATTTCCACGCGGCTGGCACCCAGCAGTGCGCCGAAGTATGCCGCCGAGGTGTCCGAACCGCCGCGGCCGAGGATGGCGGTGCCGCCATCGGCATGCCGCGAGATGAAGCCCTGGGTGATCAGCATGCGCGTGGGCTGGGCGCGGAAACGCGCGGCCCAGTCGGCATCGGCACGCCACTGGCAGTTCACCGACAGGCGCTGGGACCAGTCGCTCTGGTTGGGCTGCGGCGGCAGCGCGTCCAGCCACTGGCGCGCATCCATCCAGCCGAAATCCAGGCCGCTGGCGCGCAGGTAGGCCGCGCCCACCGTGGAGGACAGCAGCTCGCCCTGGCCCAGCACGTCGGCCTGCCAGTCCAGCGGCCGGGTCGCCGCGCGCGGATCGTCCAGCAGCCCGGCCAGGGCGGCCAGGCGCGCGTCCAGCGCGCCGGCCTCGAGCGCCAGCTCCACCAGGAACTCGCGGTGGCGGGCCACCAGCGCGTCCACGCGGGCGCGGCTGTCGGCGGCGCCATCGGCGATCGCGGTCAGTTCGTTGGTCACCCCGGACAGCGCCGACACCACCACCAGCACGCGCGCACCGGTCTCTTCCGCACGTTTTTTCGCCAGCTTCCCGATCGTGTCCCAGCGGTGACGACGCGACACGGAGGTGCCGCCGAACTTCAGTACGATCCAGCGATCGACAAGGGGGGAAGCTGACATGGAGGTAAAGAGGGTTTCGTAGTGAGGGGGGATTCGCCCGGCGCACCGGCCGAACTCCCGATTCTATGCCAACCCCGGCCCGGGCAGGGCCAGTGCCGGCCGTCGCCGTCCCCGCCTGGCGGCCCGCCAGCCGGGTGGGGTTGATAAGCTGCCCGACCGTTTCGCAGACCCTGCCGCCATGACTTCCCGCCGTTTCCTGCAGTTGGACGTGTTTTCCCCCCGCCCCGGCGCCGGCAACCCGCTCGCCGTGGTGCTCGATGCCGAGGGCCTGGACGAGGCTGCCATGCAGGCCATCGCACGCTGGACCCGGCTGCCGGAAACCACCTTCGTGTTCGCCGCCGACGCCCCCGGCAGCAGCTACCGCCTGCGCATGTTCAGCCCGCAGAAGGAAGTGCCCTTCGCCGGCCACCCCAGCGTGGGCACCGCCCATGCCGTGCTGGAGGCCGGGCTGGCCGCGCCGGTGGACGGCGTGCTGGTGCAGGACGGCATCGCCGGGGCGTTGCCGCTGCGCGTGGCCGGTGACGGCGTGGCGCGCAGCATCGCCATCCGCACCCCGCGCGCCAGCGTGGCCGAGGTGACCACGGCCACCGACCCGCGCCTGCAGGCCGCCCTGGCCGGCTGGCCGCTGGGCGCGCTACCGCCTGCGCGGATGGCCGGCGGACGCAGCTGGTGGGTGGTGGCCCTGGCCGATGAGGCCGCGCTGCGCGCGCTGCGCCCGGACTGGGACGCGATCGCCGCGCTGGCCGAGGCCACCGACAGCATGGGCGTCTTCGCCTACGCCTACAGCCAGGGCCAGCCCTGGGACATGGCCGTGCGCGCGTTCGTCGGCAATGGCCGTCGTTTCGAGGATGCCGCCTCCGGTGCGGCCAACGCGGTGCTGGCGGCGTGGCTGGACAGCCGCGACGCCCTGCCCGGGGCAGGCCGCGATTACGTGGTCAGCCAGGGCCGCGAGGTGGGCCACGATGCGCGCCTGCACCTGCATATCGATGCCGACGGCGATGTCTGGTCCGGTGGCCAGGTGCAGACGGTGATCCGCGGCACCCTGGACTGGTAAACAGCAGGGGCGGCCCTGAGCCGCCCCTGCCGGGTTGCCGCAACGTTGGGATCAGCTGGCCAGCTCGGCTTCCAGGCTGATCGGCACCGCGCTCAAGGCCTTGGACACCGGGCAATTCTGCTTGGCGTCATCGGCGATCGCGCGGAACTGCGCCGCGTCGATGCGGGGCACCACCGCCTTCACCTTGAGGGTGATCTGGGACAGCTGCGGGCCGCCTTCCATCGACAGGTCCACCTTGGCCTCGGTATCCAGCGAGGTGGGCACGAAGCCGGCCTCGGTCAGCTTGGCCGACAGCGCCATGGTGAAGCACCCGGCGTGGGCGGCGGCGATCAGCTCTTCGGGGTTGGTGCCCTTCTCATCGCCGAAGCGGCTGCTGAAGGCATAGCGGGTGTTGTCCATCAAGCCGCTCTGCGGCGTGCTCAATTGTCCCTTGCCTGTCTTGAGGTCGCCTTCCCAGTGCGCGGTGGCATGACGCGAAATACCCATCGGTTGATCTCCTGCGGATGAATGGCAGGGCCAGCATGGACCGGGGCGCGTTAGCGCGGCGTCGGGCCGCCGTCGCGACCGCGACAGGGCGGCGCCCGGACCGGGCCGGACCGGCGTGCCGCGGCGGGAAATACCGCTGTTTTCAAGCCGTTTGCGTGGGGGCGGGGCCAGGCCACGGGGCCGGCTGGCGGTGACCGGCCGACACCGCCGCCCCTGTTTTTTGGCGATATGCTGATGCACTGCGGTAACCAGCAAGCGGGAAATCGCGAATATTTATGCGATTGCCTATTGGCGCGGCCGCATTGTTGCCCTACATTTCGCTTGCCGACGGGGTTCGGCGCGACCACACAACCAACCGTTCACGGAACAGGAAACCATGGCAAAGACCGCTAAGAAGGCTGCCCCGAAGAAGGCAGTAAAGAAAGTCGCTACCAAGGCAGCCGCCAAGCCGGCCGCTCCCAAGCCGATCAAGGACGTACTGAGCAAGTCTGGTCTGGTTGCACACATCGTTGAAGCGTCCGGCGTTGTCGCCAAGGACGTGCGCGCCGTGCTCGCCTCGCTGGAAGGCGCCGTCGCCGCTTCGGTGCACAAGAAGGGCGCAGGCAGCTTCACCCTGCCGGGCCTGCTGAAGATCACCACCGTCAGCGTGCCGGCCAAGCCGAAGCGCAAGGGCATCAACCCGTTCACCAAGGAAGAGCAGTGGTTCGCCGCCAAGCCGGCCTCCACCAAGCTGAAGGTGCGTCCGCTCAAGAAGCTCAAGGACGCTGCGCTGTAATCAGCGCGTTTCCTGCAGCACCCAAACGGGACGGCCATGGCCGTCCCGTTTTTTTTGGTTCGTCGCCCATCTGCGGGTAAGGCTTCGCTGAAGCACGCGCGTGCATGCCTTGTCGCTTGGGGCGGGTACGGGCGGGGGTGC
>NZ_JAVWXA010000026.1:0-45896 GCF_036662295.1 Stenotrophomonas sp. | reverse complement strand
GAGCGGGACTTGCAGCGTGTCCCGCACCCCCGCCCGTACCCGCCCCAAGCGACAACGCAACGCACTCGCGAGGCTCTGCAAAGCCGTGCCCCGCAGCCGAGCGAAGAACCAAAAGAAAGACCCCGCCAAAGCGGGGTCTTGATGACCTGCACACATCGCCCTCGACAACGCGCCACTGCCGTGCAGTGGCGCGCCCCGCTTACAGCTGCTTGTCCAGGCTGATCTGCACCCCGTGGTCGCGGTCATCGCCGCTGCCCACCAGCCCTCGGTAGTCCACGCGCAGGCCCCACTGCCGCCCGAAGTCGAACAGCACCCCCGCGCCCAGCATCCAGCGATTGCGGTCGAACCCGTCCACCGTCGTCCGGTAGAACGGCAGCCCCACCAGGTCGGCGTACTGCATCGTCGCCGTCCCGTTGCCGCTGAAGTCGTGCTGGTATTCCACCCGCATCTGCGGCGTCCATGCGCCCCAGGCGGCCGTGTTGCGCATCTCCACCCGCAACCCCGCGTTACCCGTGCTCGCATCCACGTCCTGGTCCCCGTAGCGCAGCGCGAACAGATCGCTCCCCTGCTCCACGTAACGATCCAGCGTGCCGCGCGATGCATCCAGGCGCGCGTACGGCGTGAACTGCCACTTCCCGTGCGCCAGGTCCGCCCCGAAGGACAGCGACCCGAACCACTGGCTGCCATCGCGGCGCGCATGCGCAAAGCTCCCGTCGCTGGTCACGTAGCGGCGCAGCTCGTAGTCCAGCAGCTGGTGGCCCACCAACGCATCCACGAACAGACGCTCGCCCGGGCTGAAGCTGGCATACACCGCCAGCGTATAGGCCTGCCCGTCGCTGCGGCTGCCGTTCTCGCCCACGTCGGTGCGGTCGCGCCCGTAGCCCAGGCCCACGCCCACCGCCAGGTCCTCGCCCACCTGCAGATCGCTGCCGACCGTCACCCCGTCGGTGTTGAAGTCACCGCCCGCACTGCCGCGCCCGTTGGTGCGCCCGGTGCGGATCGTGCCGCCCACCCACAGCCCCAGCGCCGCCTGCGTCCCCGCATCGGCGGTGGCCGGCGCTTCCAGGCCCGGCTCCCGGTCGAACGGCTGGCGCCGCTGCGCATCGCAGTCGCTGCCCGGCAGGCTGCCTACCGCCGGATCGCAGCGCTGCGGACCGTAGGCCAGGCTCAGGTTGTTGCTGAAGCCGTTGCTCCGGCTCGCCCCGTGCAGGCGCTGCATGCGCTGCTGGAAGTTCTGGATCTGCGAGGTGGCAAAGCGCCGCGCCGCATCGGACTGCGCCGACAGCAGCCCGCGCACTTCCGGGTCACGGGTCGGGTCCGGCCGCTGCGTCACCTGCACCGTGTAATCGCGGGTACCGGTGAAGCCCAGCGCATCGGTGCTGGTGATGGTGAAGGCAAACCCGCCCGCCGCCGTGGGCGTGCCCGACAGCGCACCGGCACTGGACAGCACCAGGCCAGCCGGCAACGCGCCGGTGGTCACCGCATAGCGATACGGTGCGGTGCCGCCGGCGGTGGACAGCTGCTGCTGGTAGGCGCTGGAGAACTGCGCGGTGGGCAGCGTGGCCGGGGTCAGGCTCAACACCGGCGCGGCCACGCCCAGCGTGTAGGCCTGGCTCACCGTGGCCGGCGTGCCGCTGGTGCTGTCGGTGGCCACCACGCTGAAGGCGAAGCTGCCGGCGGCGGTCGGCGTGCCCGCCAGGCGACCCGTGGCCGCATCCAGGGCCACGCCGGCCGGCAGGGTGCCGGTGCCGATCGCGAACGTGTACGGGGCCACGCCGCCGCCGGCGGTGAAGGCCACCGCATAGGCGCTGCCCGCCGTCGCCGGCTGCAGCGCGCCGGCGGCCGGGGTCAGCGTCAGTGCCGGGGTAGCCACCTGCAACGTATAGCTCTGGGTGGCGGTGGCCGGGGTGCCGGTGGTGCTGTCGGTCACCGCCAGGCTCAGCGCGAAGCTGCCAGCCTGGGTCGGCGTGCCTGAGAGCACGCCACTGGCGGCATCGAAGGCGATGCCCGCCGGCAGGGCGCCACTGAGCACATAGGTGTATGGCGCCACGCCGCCGGCGGTGCTCAGCGCCTGCTGGTAGGCCGTGCCGGCGGTCGCGCCCGGCAGCGTGGCCGGGGTCACCGCCAGCGTCGGGCTGGCCACGGTCAGCGCGAAGCCCTGGCTGGTGGTGAACGGACCGGTGCCGGTGCTGCTGTCGGTCGCCGTGGCCACCAGGTTGAAGCTGCCGGCCTGGGTGGGCGTGCCGCTGACGGTGACGCTGTCGGCGGTGCTGGCGGTGATCGACAGGCCGGCCGGCAGGTTGGTCACCTGGAAGCCGCTGTACGGGGCCGCCCCACCGGACCAGTTGAAGGTCTGGCTGTAGGCCGCGCCGGCCACTGCCGAGAACACCCCGTTGGCGGTCACGCTGATGGTGGGGTTGCCCACCGTCACGGTGACCGTGGCCGGCGCCGAGATACCGCTGGCGTTGCTGGCGGTGTAGGTGAAGCTGTCGGTACCGGCATAGCCGGCCGCCGGCTGGTAACTGATCCCGGTCGGACCGGTGACCGTGGCGGTGCCGTGCTGCGGACCGGCATCGACCGCCAGCGAGGTGGGCGCGCCGCCGGACAACGAAAGCAACAGCGGAATGGCCGGGGCGTTGTAGCTCACCGACGCGCTGCTGTTGCCGGCCACCGGCACGCCGGCGACCACGGTGATCGCCATCGGCGTGCTGTAGCTGAACGGTGCACCCACGCCGGTGCTGCTGTCGGTGACGGTCACGGTGAAATTGGCCGTGCCCGTGGCGGTCGGCGTGCCGGTGAATACCCCGGTGGTGGCCATGCCCAATCCCGCCGGCACGCTGCCGGAGGTGATGCGGTAGGTGTACGGCGCGGTGCCGCCGGTGGCCGGGCCCACGCTGGTGGTGTAGGCCTGGTTGAGGGTGGCGTTGGGCAGCGGCCCGCCCGTCAGGAGCAGCGTGGGCGCACCGACGTTGAGCACATAGGGACGCGAGGCACTGTACGGCCCGGGCGCCGCGCTG
This sequence comes from Stenotrophomonas sp., assembly GCF_036662295.1. Taxonomy (GTDB): domain Bacteria; phylum Pseudomonadota; class Gammaproteobacteria; order Xanthomonadales; family Xanthomonadaceae; genus Stenotrophomonas. Next base: position 42,879 of record NZ_JAVWXA010000026.1, on the reverse strand, counting down.
GTATCGGTCGCGGTGATGGTGAAGGGGAACACGCCGCTGGCCGTGGGCGTACCACTCAGCACGCCGCCCGCACTCAAGGTCAACCCGGCCGGCAGCGCGCCGGCGGTGATGGCATAGGTGAAGCTGCCGCTGCCGCCACTGGCGAGGATGGTCTGGCTGTAGGGGTAGCCGATCGCCGAGGCCGGCAAGGTCGCCGTGTCCACCGTGACCGGCTGGTCATCGTTGAGGATCGTCACGGTGCCCTGGCCATCGGCGAGGGTGGCATTGGCCGGGGCGCTCAGGTTGACCACGAAGGTCTCGTCAGCTTCCGGCGTGTTGTCGCCGTTGACGCTGATCGCGATGGTCCGGGTCGTCGCACCCGCCGCAAAGGTGAGGGTGCCGCTGGCACTGGCGTAGTCGCCGGGCGCGATGGCGGTGCCATCGGCGGTGGCGTAGTTGACGGTGACAACCTGCCCGCTGGCGGCCGACAGGGTCACCGTCAACGTCGCAAGCGTGACCCCGGCGTTGCCTTCGGTCACCGTGACGTCGTTGATCGACAGGGACGGCGTCACATCGTCGTTGATGATCGTGCCCACGCCCTGGCCATCGACCACCGTGGCGCCGGTCACGTTGCTGACGTTGACGAAGAAGGTTCGATTCGGCTCGTTGAGCGTGTCGCCGTTCACCAGCACGGTGAAGGCGTAACTGCTGCTGCCGGCGGGAATGGTCTGCCCGCTGAGCGCCTGGGCCACGTAATCCACGCCCGCCGTGGCGGTGCCATTGGCGGTGGCGATATCGAAGCTCACCCCGCCCGGCCCGGCCGGTGCGTTGAGCGACACGGTGAAGGTGAACGCGGTGGTGCCGCTGTTGCCTTCGTTGAGGCTGACATCGCTGATGCTGAGCAGCGGCTGGTCGTCATCGATGATGGTGCCGGTGGCCGTGGCCGGCGTGCCCACCGCATACCCGGCGCCCGCCGTCAGGCCCAGCACCACGGTTTCGTTGGCTTCCACCGTGCTGTCGGCGATCGGCGTGACGGTGATCGTGCCGGTGGTGGCACCGGCCGGGATCGACAGCGGCGAGGTCACGGCCGCGAAATCGGTGCCGCTGGTGGCGGTACCGGTGACGTTGAAGCTGATCGACAACGGGGACAGGCTCGGCTGGTCCAGGGTGACGGTGTAGACCAGCGCGGTGCCGCTGTCTTCCACCACCGATGCCGGCGACACCGCGATCGAGGCGGTGGGCACGTCATCGTTGAGGATGGTGCCGGTGGCGCTGGCCGGCGCGCCCACGGTGTAACCGGTGCCGGCGGCGACGGTGATGATGACCGTCTCGTTGGCTTCCACGGTGCTGTCGGCGCTGGGGTTGATCGTCACCGTTGCGGTGGTCGCGCCGGCGGGAATGCTCACCGAGGCGACCGCGCCGGTGTAGTCCACGCCGCTGGTGGCCGTGCCGCCGGTGGTGAGGTTGACCACCGTGGGCGAGGACAGGTTGAGGCTGCGCGTGACCGTGTAGACCAGGTTGGTGGCACCGTCTTCACTGACGCTGGCCGGGGACACGGCGATGCTGACGCTGGGTGCCGGGCTCACCGTAAGGGTGAACGGCTCCAGCTCGAAGTAGCTGCCCGAACCACCACTGCTGTCGGTCACGCGCAGGGTGACCGGATAGTTTCCGGGCGCGGCCGAGGTGGTGCCGCTGATCACCCCGCCAGTGAGCGTCAGTCCGGTTGGAAGCGTGCCGGTTTCCAGCGCGTAGACATACGGCGCAACGCCGCCGCTGGTGGTCAGCGTATGGGTGAACGGCACGCCCTGGATGGCCGTGGCGTTGGCCGGGGTGAGGCTCAGGCTGGGGTTGGCCACGGTGCCGCTGTACGCCTTGTCGGCGGTGGCACTGGTGCTGTCGGTGGCACGCACGGTGAAGGTGTAGGCCCCGCGCTGGGTGGGCGCGCCGCCGATCACGCCGGCGTTGAAGGTGAGTCCCGGCGGGAGCACGCCGCCCACCACCGCAAAGGTATACGGCCCGGTGCCGCCACTGGCGGTGAGCGTCTGCGATACCGGGTTGCCGGCCACCAGCGCGGGCAGCGCCGCCGGGGCGATCACGATCGACGAATTGGCGGGGGTGACGGTGATCGTCACGCGGACGGCACCGCCGTTGCCGCTCGCCTCGCCGTCGGTGAACTCGAATGCATCGCTGCTGGTATTGCTGCCGTCGTGGCCGTAATCGACCAGCCAGCGGCCGCCGGCCTCGCGCAGGTTGGCCGTGCCATGCTGTGGCAGTGCCGGTCCATCCACCGGTCCCAGGCCGAAGAAACCCGGGCCGGCGGCGCAGTCGGTCACATCGATGGTCACCGAGGCGCCCTGGGCCACCGTGTCGCTCTTGGGCCCGCACACCGGCGAGGTGTGCTGCGCCCATGCGGCGGCAGGCCACAGCAACGCAGCGCAGAGAAGAACGAACACGGTCGAGAACACACGCGCGCAACGCGCGTAGCGGGTATGGAACGCCATGACCTTTCCCCCTTGGAAAGAATCCACCTGATGCAGAACAACATCGAGGTGCGCGTCCTTTGCCGGCTGCCCCGGGAGCATGGTGCCCCCGTCGTTCCTTGACGTCGCCAGCGGCAGGCATTCCACGCCTCCCCCCTTTTGCGGCCATTGAAACAGACTCGCCGGGGGGAAGGAAGTCTTTTCGCCGGGGGACTTGTGAACAGCCTGAATGACGTCCAGAGTAAGCCGGCGCCAGTCCGGCGCCCTGCGCTCAGCATCCAAGGGGGATCACGATGAGCGATTTCTTCGTCGGCCAGATCATGATGGCCGGGTTCAACTTTGCACCCAGGTATTTCGCGCAGTGCAACGGGCAGATCCTGCCCGTGCAGCAGAACGCCGCGTTGTTCTCGCTGCTCGGCGTGCAGTTCGGCGGCAACGGCTCGACCACCTTCGCCCTGCCGGACATGCGCGGGCGCACGCCGGTTGCCGCCGGGACATCGGTGGATGGCAGCTGGCAACCGTCGCCTGCGGTGATGGGCCAGGTGTCGGGCACCGAATCGGTCACCCTGTTGACCACCAACCTGCCCGCGCATGGGCACCAGGTGCAGGGCGTCACCACCGCCGGCGACAACCGCAATCCCAGCGGGCGGGCGTTCGCCGGCAGCAGCGCCACCAAGGTCTACGCCGCCCAGGGCGGGCCGCTGGTGGCCCAGTCGCTGCAGTCGGTCAGCCCTGCGGGCAGCACCCAGCCCCACCCCAACATGCAGCCTTACACCACCCTCAACTTCTGCATCGCCCTGACGGGTATCTACCCCTCACGCCAGTGACCGATGCGCCGGCCCGACCGGCGCTGCCGACACACAAGGAGCACGACCAGATGAGTGACGCTTATGTCGGTGAAATCCGCATGTTCGGATTCAGCCGGGTTCCCACCGGATGGCTGGCCTGCGATGGCACCCTGCAGTCGATCGCCGAGTACGAGGTGCTGTACACCCTGCTGGGCACCACCTATGGCGGCGATGGCCAGAGCACGTTCGGCGTGCCCGACCTGCGCGGCCGCGTGCCGCTGCACCAGGGCACCGGTCCGGGGCTGACCAACCGCCCGATGGGCCAGATGGCCGGTACCGAATCGGTAACCCTCACCCCGGCCCAGATGCCGGCCCATACCCACGTACTGTCGGTGACCACCGCCGCGGCCACGTTGGATGCGCCCTCGACCACCGCCCTGCCGGGTTCGCTGAGCGGGGAAAGCCTGTACCTGAATGACATCACCGGTGCAGCCGCGTTGCCGATGGAAGAGACGGCCGTGTCAGTGAGTGGCGGCAACCAGTCACACGGCAACTGCATGCCCACCCTGACGGTGCAGTTCTGCATCTGCTGCGCTGGCATCTACCCTTCCCAAGGCTGACCCCTCTTTCGCAACGCGCGGAGAATCGACATGACCGAACCATTCATCGGACAGATCCAGATGCTGGGGTTTCCATTCGCCCCGGTCGGCTGGGCGTTCTGCAACGGCGCCACGGTGAACATCCAGCAAAGCTCAACGTTGTATGCCCTGCTGGGCACGCAGTACGGTGGCAACGGCACCACCAATTTCCAGCTGCCCAACCTGATGATGCGCGCCGCCGCCAGCCAGGGCACCGGGCCCGGCCTGACCCCGCGCGTGATGGGACAGAACTTCGGCGCCCCGCAGATCGCCTTGTCCGAGAGCCAGATGCCCGCGCATCGGCACACCCTCAACGCGTACAGCCCGACCGATGCCACCCGGCGCACCGGCATGCCGGTCAACGGCGGCGGCCTGGCCTTGTCCGCCTCCAACGCGTTCAAGCCCTTCAGCAACGCCCCGCCCAACACCGGCATGTCACCGGCCATGTTGACACCGGCTGCCGGCGGCAATCAGCCGCATGACAACCAGCAGCCCTACCTGGCGGTGAATTTCTGCATCGCGCTGCAGGGCGTGTTCCCCTCGTTCCAGTGAGGGCCTTCGACGCGCTTGCGCCGTTCCCGGCGCACTGCCGTCCCGCCCTGGTCGAGGGCGCGCCCGCCCTCGACTGGGGCTGGCGCGCGTTGCATGGCGCCGACCTGCCCTGGTTGGCCGCCCTGTATGCCAGTACCCGCGACGAGGAAATGGCCGCCGTGCCCTGGCCGGCGGCAGCCAAGCTGCAGTTCCTGCACCAGCAGTTCGCCGCGCAGCACCAGCATTACCTGGCCACCTACCCCGACGCGGATTACCTGGCCATCGAGCAGGCCGGGCAGGCGGTGGGACGGCTCTACCTGGACCGGCACGGGGCCGATGACCTGATCGTGGATATCAGCCTGCTGCCGCACTGCCGCGGGGCCGGGCTGGGCACGGCGGTGATCGCCCGGGTGCAGCAGTTGGCCGCCGCCCGCCAACGCGGCGTGGCCCTGCACGTGGCCCGCTACAACCCCGCCGCGCAGCGCCTCTATCAGCGCCTGGGCTTCGTGGTCTGCGCCGATGATCCGGCACAGACGCACCTGCCGATGCGCTGGCCGCCGGTCAGCGCGAACGCTTGAGCATGGCTCAGTTGAAGACGGCCTGGTACAGGAAACCGGCGCGCTCCTGCGCGATCGGCACCAGGAAGATGCCCACCTCGCCCACGCGGGCGTGGCGCATCGGGTAGATCTGCTGCGGGAATACGATCGCCGCCGCATTGCGGAACAACAGCGAGAACGGTGCACGCAACGCATCACCGGGGGCCTGCGCCAACGGCCTCGCCTCCACCAGCACGAACTCCATCTGCATGCCATCGAACTCGGCGGCGAACGTCTCGTTCACGCAGCCGGCAAAGTGTTCCAGCGTCAACAACTCCATGTGTCCTTCCGCCCCGTTCGCCGCCGTGTCGCGGCCATCGCCATCCTCGCCGCAACCGCGGTCGCGCACAAGCATCCGGGCGGGCAACCGTGCAGGCGCGTTGCGCGCCTGCACAGCAAGCGGCATCAGGCCGCCAGCGCGGCGTCGATCGCCGCCACCAGGCGCGCGTCGTCGGCCGGCACATCCGGTGCGAAGCGCGCGATCACCTGGCCGTCGCGGCCCACCAGGAACTTCTCGAAGTTCCACAGCACGCCCGGTGCCGGGTTGACCACCAGCTCGGGATACTTGGCGACCGCGCCCTGCAGCTTCTCGCGCATCGGGCCTTCGCCGGTGGCCGCCGGCTGGGCAGCGGTCAGCTGCTGGTACAGCGGATGGATGTCATCGCCGGCCACGCTGATCTTGGCAAACAGCGGGAAGCTGACGTCGTATTCCAGCTGGCAGAACTGCTGGATCTCCGCCTCGTCGCCCGGCTCCTGGGCCAGGAAGTTGTTGGCCGGGAACCCCAGCACTTCCAGGCCGGCATCGTGCTTGGCCGCGTACAACGCCTGCAGGCCTTCGTACTGCGGGGTCAGCCCGCACTTGGAGGCGACATTGACCACCAGCAGCACCTTGCCGCGGTAATCGGCCAGCGAGGACGGCTGGCCTTCGATGGTGGTGACGGGGATCTCGTAGACGGTCTGGCTCACTGCAGTTCCTTGGATGGGGACATGGAAGCCACGGGCGGACCCGCGGCGGAAAAAATCAATCGACGCAGATCGTGCCCTGCGCCACGCCACCGTCGATCCGTTGGCGGCAACCGAAGTTCTGGCGCAGGTCGGTCTGGCACACGCCGCGCGCCGGCACACCGGCGGTCACTTCGCCCTCCGCCAGGCACTGCCCGCTGCAGTCGGCCTTGGCGCTGCACGCCCGGCCGGCATCGGCATAGGGCACCACGCACTGCACGCGCTGCAGGCGGCCCAGCGGCATGAGTTCACCGCCGGCCTGCCGGCAGGCAGCGGCGTCCAGCGGTGCCGGGGTCGCCGTGGTGGTGGCGTCGGCAGGCACGGCCGCACCCGGCGAAGGGGTGCTGGTACAGCCGGCCACGGCCAGCAGCAGGGGCAACAACAGGGTCAGGCGCATGCGGATCATTCCTCGAAGGGTGGACGGGGCACAGCATGCGCGATCACGTGCATGCGCGGCATGTACGCCAGGTGTCAGTCCTGCGCGTTGCCGCGCTCGTCCACGCCGGCGTCCTCGTCTTCGCCCACGCCGTCGCCCAGCAGGTCCTGGCTTTGCTCGGCGGTCAGCGACTCGACCCCGCGCAGGCGGCGTTCGATGGTGCGCGTCTTGCGGCTGGCTTCGCCCAGGCTGCGGCCCACCGTGCTGATCTGCTTCTCGGCCTTTTCCAGGATGCCGGCAAACTTGCCGAACTCGCTCTTGACCGCCCCCAGCAGGCTCCACACCTCGCTCGAACGCTGCTCGATCGCCAGCGTGCGGAAGCCCATCTGCAGGCTGTTGAGCAGGGCGGTGACGGTGGTCGGCCCGGCCACCACCACGCGGTGTTCGCGCTGCAGCAGGTCGACCAGGCCGGGGCGGCGGATCACCTCGGCGTACAGCCCTTCGGTGGGCAGGAACATCACCGCGAAATCGGTGGTGTGCGGCGGGACGATGTACTTGTCGCAGATCGACCTGGCCTGGATGCGGATCGCCCGCTCCAGCTGCGCGCCCTGCACGCGCACGCCCTCGGCATCGCCCTGTTCCTGCGCATCGAGCAGGCGCTCGTAATCCTCGCGCGGGAACTTGGAATCGATCGGCAGCCATACCGGCGTGTCTTCGTGGCCGCGCCCGGGCAGGCGCACGGCGATGTCCACCATTTCCCCGCTGTCCGGGCGCACCTTCACCCCGCGCGCGTACTGCTCCTGGGTGAGGGTCTGTTCGAGGATGTTGTCCAGCTGCACCTCGCCCCAGCTGCCGCGGTTCTTGACGTTGGTCAGCACGCGCTTGAGGTCGCCCACCCCGGTGGCCAGCTGCTGCATCTCGCCCAGCCCGCGCTGCACCTGTTCCAGGCGGTCGGAGACCAGCTGGAACGAGGCCCCCAGCCGCGCTTCCAGCGTGGTCTGCAGTTTTTCATCCACGGTGACGCGCATCTGGTCGAGCTTCTCGGCGTTGTCGCGCTGCAGGCTCTTGAGCTGTTGTTCCAGGGTGGCGCGCATCTCGCCGATGCGCTGCTCGTTGCGCTGGGTCATCTCCTGCAGGCGCAGGCCCAGCGATTCGGCCAGGCGCTGCTGCGACTGCGCGGTTTCCTCGCGGCCCAGGCGGGCATCGTCGGCCAGCGCCTGGCGCAGCGCCGCCATGTGGCTGTCGGTGCGGGTGGTGAGCTCCACCAGCTGCTGGCCGAAGGCCTCGATGCGGGCCTGCTGCTGCTGGCCGAACACATCCAGCTGGGCACGGATGTCGTGCAGGCGCTGGGCCAGCAGTTCGCCGGTGCGTTGCTGGGCCAGGGTGGCTTCCTCGCGGGCCTTGCGGGCGTCTTCGCCCAGCGCGTCGCGCAGCTGGTCCAGGCGCTGGTCGGTGCGGGTGGACAGGTCGGTCAGCGCGCGGGCGAAGGTCTCCAGGCGCGCGTCCTGCTGGCGGCCCAGGCCTTCGAGCTGCTCGCGCAGTTCGCTGCGGCCCACGCGCGCTTCTTCGCGCAGGGTCTGCTCAAGCCCGCCATGCTGGGAACGCCGCAGCAGTACCACCAGCTGCAGCACGAGGACGGCGCAGACCAGGCCGCCGAGGATCAGGAATTCGGTTTGCATGGGGCAAGTGTAGGATGCCCGGGTCTCATTGGCTGCGCCGGAGCGTGCCATGCTGGAAATCCTGGGCAAGTCCACCTCCATCAACGTGCGCAAGGTGCTGTGGCTCTGCGCCGAGCTGCGCCTGGACTACCAGCAGGGCCACGCCGATGGCAGCGCGCCGACCGACCTGGCCGCACTCAACCCCAACGCGCAGGTGCCGGTGCTGCGCGAGGGTCACTTCGTGCTGTGGGAATCCAACAGCATCTGCCGTTACCTGGCCGCGCGCGAACAGCGCCACGACCTGCTGCCGGAAGCGCCGCAGGCGCGTGCGCGCGTGGAGCAGTGGATGGACTGGCAGGCCACCGAGCTGAACACGGCCTGGCGCTACGCCTTCATGGCCGGCGTGCGCCGGCATCCGGACTACACCGATGCCGGCGCGGCCGCGGCCAGCCTGGCCCAGTGGAACCGCCTGATGACCCTGCTGGACCAGCAGTTGGCGCGTACCGGCGCGCACGTGGCCGGCGCCGACTTCACCCTGGCCGACATCGTGCTGGGGCTGTCCACCCAGCGGTGGCGCGCCACTCCCGGCGACAAACCCGTGCTGCCGGCCGTGCAGGCCTGGTTCGAGCGGCTGCGGCCACGGCCGGGGTTTGCCCGGCACGTGGACAACGGGGTGCCCTGAGCCCGCTCAGAGGTGGGTGAACAGCTGCTCGCGGGGCAGCCGCGACTTGGGCAGGCCGGCATTGAAATTGGCGTCGCTGCCATACCCCAGCGCCACCAACACCACGCTGGTCAGGCCACGCGCGCGCAGGCCCAGTTCGGCATCGAGCACGTCCGCGTCGAAGCCCTCCATCGGGGTGGCGTCCACGCCATGCACGCCGGCGGCCAGCAGCAGCGTGCCCAGCGCCAGGTAGGTCTGCTTCTGCATCCAGTGCTGCACATCGCCCAGGGTGTGCCGGTGCAGGTCCACGTAGTGGTGCAGCGCGCCGCGCTGGCCTTCGCGCGCCTCGGGCGTGGGGAAGCGCCCATCGGCGGTTTCCTGCGCGATCACCTGCGCCAGGTGGGTATCGTCCAGGGCGGTGCGGGTGGCGAACACGATCACATGCGAGGCATCGGTGATCTTGGCCGTGTTGTAGGGCTGGTCGGGCTGGGTGGCGCGGGCGATGCGCGCGCGCGCCGCCGCGGTGCCGGCCACCAGGAAATGCCAGGGCTGAGAATTGACCGACGACGGTGCCTGGTGCAGCACCTCGAGCAGGTCCTCCAGCACCGCCGGCGGCAGCGTGCGGGTGGAGTCGTAGGCCTTGGTGGTGTGGCGGCGGCGGGCCACCGGTGCGAGGGTCATGTGGGTCGTGTCCATGGGGGAATGCATCAGAAACCTTCGAGGACCAGCTTGCCGCGGGCGCGGTGGGTCTCGATCAGGGCGTGTGCGCGGCGCAGGTTGGCCGCGTCGATACGGCCGTAGTGCTCGCCCAGCGTGGTGCGCAGCACCCCGGCATCGACCAGCGCGGCCACCCGCTCCAGCAACGCGTGCTGGTGCTGCATGTCCGGGGTGGTGAAGCTGGAGCGGGTGAACATCGACTCCCAATGCAGCGACAGGCTCTTGCGCTTGAGCGCCATCACGTCGAGCTGGCCGGGGTCGTCGATCAGGGCCAGCTGGCCCTGCGGGGCCAGCGCGGCCACCAGCTGGGCGTAATGCTGGTCGGTGTGGGTCAGGCTGGCCACGTGCTCCACCGCCGCGATGCCCAGCCGTTGCAGGCCGTCGGTCAGCGGCTGCGTGTGATCGATCACGTGGTGGGCGCCCAGGCCGTAGACCCAGTCCTGGGTGTCCGGCCGCGAGGCGGTGCCGATCACGGTCAGCGCAGTGAGCTGGCGCGCCAGCTGCACCAGGATCGAGCCGACCCCGCCGGCGGCGCCGACCACCAGCAGGGTCTGGCCCTGGCCGCCCCCTTCGGGGATGCGCAGGCGGTCGAACAACAGCTCCCAGGCGGTGATCGCGGTCAGCGGCAGCGCCGCGGCGGCCGCATCGTCCAGGCTGGCCGGCTTGTGGCCGACGATGCGCTCGTCCACCAGCTGGTACTCGGCGTTGCTGCCCGCACGGTCGATCGACCCGGCGTAGAAGACCGCATCGCCCGGCTGGAACAGCGTCACCGCCTCGCCCACCGCGTCCACGATGCCCACCGCGTCCCAGCCCAGCACGCGCGGTTCGCTCACCGCCACGCCGTTGCGCACCTTGGTGTCCACCGGGTTGACCGAGATCGCGCGCACCGCCACGCGCAGGTCGCGCGGGCCGGGCGTGGGCATCGGCAGGGTGATGTCCTGCAGCGCGCGCGGGTCGCTGATCGGCAGGCCGTGCTGGGTGTAGGCAATGGCTTTCATGGGGAGCAGGTCCGTTCGGGAAGGGACACAGCCTGCGCTTCACCCGCCGCCGCAGAAAGGCGCAAAATCGGTCAGCACTTTCACTGTGGGAATGAAAATGATCCGCGTCGACGATCTGGCCCTGTTCGTCCGCACCGCCGCCCTGGGCAGCTTCTCCAATGCCGCCCGCGAAGCCGACCTGCTGCCCGGCCAGGTGGCGGCCGCGGTGGCCCGGCTGGAGCGCGAGCTGGACCTGCGCCTGTTCGTGCGCTCCACCCGCAGCCTGCGCCTGACCGCCGAAGGCGCGCTGTACCTGCCCTACGCGCGGGAAGTGCTGGCCACCCTCAGCGAGGGCCAGGCCCGGGTGCGCGGGGAAGATGCCGAACTGCGCGGGGTGCTGCAGGTGGCCGCGCCCTCGGACCTGGGCCGCAACGTGCTGCTGCCGTGGTTGAGCGAGTTCCGCGCCGCCCATCCGCGCCTGCAGCTGCGCCTGCAGTTGTCCGACCAGGTCGCCGACGTGTTCCGCGACCCGGTGGACATCGCCTTCCGGTTGGGCCGCTTCGACCAGGCCAGCTATGTGGCCCTGCCGTTGCTGCCCGGCAACCGCCGTGTGCTGGCGGCCGCGCCGGACTACCTGGCCCGGCACGGCGCCCCGGCCCACCTGGACGCGCTCAAGGACCACCACTGCCTGCTCTACCAGTTGGCCGGGCGCGCCTACGACCGCTGGAACTTCGAGGTCGAGGGCCGTCGGGTGGTGGTGCCGGTGCGCGGCAACATGGTCTGCGACGATGCCGACGTGGTGCGCCGCTGGGCGGTGGCCGGCGAAGGCATCGTGTTCAAGTCGTGGCTGGACCTGCGCGAGGACGTGCGCGCCGGGCGCCTGCAGGTGCTGTTGGGCGGCGCCGGCGACAGCCTGCCGTTGAATCTGGTGTGCCCGCACCGCAAGCAGTTCTCACCGGCGGTGCGGCAGCTGCACGCGATGTTCGCCGAGCGCCTGCAGCCGCTGCTGGCCGATCTGCCACGGCTGGACGCCTGACGCTATCGGCAAGGGCGGCCGTGCCGGACAATGGCGCTCCCCCGTCGTCGAGTCGCCGCCATGCCGTGGTTGGGCATCCAGGATCTGTGGACCTTCATCGCCGCCGTGCTCGTGTTCCTGGCACTGCCGGGCCCGGGCACCTTCACCCTGCTCACCGCGACCGGCCGCGGCGGCGTGCGCGGCGGCTATACCGCCCTGTTCGGCCTGCTGCTGGGCGACCAGATCCTGATGTGGCTGGCGGTGGCCGGCGTGGCCGCGCTGCTCAAGGCCAATCCGCTGGTGTTCCACGCGGTGCAGTACCTCGGCGCCGCCTATCTGGTCTGGGTCGGCATCGGCCTGCTGCGCGCCCCGCGCGACAGCGGCGAGCAGGGCGGCATCCGCCTGCACCCGGGCCACTACTTCCGCCAGGCGGTGCTGATCAACCTGCTCAACCCGAAGGCCATCATCTTCTACATGGCCTTCCTGCCACTGTTCATCGACCCGGCGCGCCACCAGGGCGTGGTGACGTTTGCGACCATGGCGGTGATCATCTTCGTCATGGGCCTGGCGTATTGCTCGGTCCTGATCGGGGTCGGCAACCTGCTGCGGCGTAGGATTCTCCAGCATCCTCGCGTAGGGCTTTTGCTGAGACGCACCGCTGGGATCTTCCTGATCGGCTTTGGCGTGCGCCTCGGCGTTTCCGGCTGACGCCCCGCCCCGCGGTGCAGGGCGCACGCACGCGCGGTGCCGCGACGGCGTTGCAGATAGGCCACGCCATCGGCACAAGCCAAATCGATCGGTAACTTGAGATTCCCCCTCGCCCGGGCACGGTGTCCAATCGTGGCCATCGCCCAACGGTCGCCGTGATGGCGTCCGCGCGCCGCCGCGAGGAAACGATGCCGCCCGTGTACTTCGTCCATCACCTGGCCGGGCATGACGAGCGCCTGCTTGGCATGGCCACCGGCCGCATCGACCTGGGCCACCCGGCCGTCGGCCGCATCCTGGCCGGGCTGCAGCCACTGGACCGCATCGACCTGCGCACCTGCCGCTTCGACTGCCAGGCCAGCCTGGCGCTGGCGCTGCGCCGGCGCATCCTGGCCGCCGAGCAGGCCGCGCAGGGCTGGCGGCTGTTCGATGCCGAGGGCGTGCTGCGCTGCAAGCGCTTCCCCGACGATGCGTGCGTGATCTTCCCGCACGGCTTGCCGCGCGAGGCCGCCTGGCTGCGCACGCTGCTCGCCGCCGGCCCGCCCGCCTGAGCGCGCGCCTCAGCCGCCGCGCTGCGCCTGGCGCAGGTGGTCGATGAACACCCGCAGCTTGGGCGCCATCTGCTCGCGCGCCGGGTAGTACAGGTGGAAGCCGGCAAACGGCGCCTGCCAAGCCTGCAACACGCTGCACAGGCGGCCAGCGGCGATGTCCTCGGCCATCACCGCTTCGAAGCCCTGCGCCAGGCCCATCCCGGCACGCGCCGCGGCATGCACCAGCGCGGCATCGTTGAACACCAGCCGCCCGGCCACCGCCACCTCGAAATCGCGCCCGTCCGCGCTGAACTCCCAAGCCATCAGGCGGCCCGTGCTAAGCCGGTGCACGATGCAGTCGTGGTCGACCAGGTCGGCCGGCGTGCGCGGTGCGCCGTGGCGGGCCAGGTAGTCCGGCGTGGCCACCACCACCTGGCGTTCGGCCGGCCCGATCGGCACGGCGATCATGTCCCGCGCCAGGCACTCGCCCAGGCGGATGCCCGCATCGAAGCCGCCGGCCACCAGGTCCACCAGCGCCGGCTCCACGAACAGCTCCACCTCCACCTGCGGGTAGCGCGCCAGGAAACCGGGCAGGTAGGGCAGCACCAGCAGTTCGGCGGCGACGCGCGGCACGTTGATGCGCAGCTTGCCGGCCGGCACTGCCCGCACGCTGTCCAGGTCTTCGAAGGCGGCATCGATCTGCGCCAGGCCGCCACGCACCCGCGCCAGGAAACGCGCGCCGTGCTCGGTCAGGCCCACCCGGCGCGTGGTCCGGTGCAGCAGGCGAACGCCCATGCTGGCTTCCAGCGCGCGCACCGTCTGCGACAACGCCGAGGGCGACACGCCCAACGCATTGGCGGCGCGGGTGAAGCTGGCATGCTCGGCCACCCGGGCAAAGGCGACCACGGCGGACAGCGAAGGTTGCGCGTTCATTATGAAGCCTGCCTTCATGCCGGATGCGGAGAACACCCGTTTATCCACATGGTAGCGCGGCGCATGCTGTGTTTCCCGCGCCGTGGCGCCGTTCCTCCTGGAGATTCCATGCAGACCCGTACCCTTGGCCGCAACGGCCCCACTGTTTCCGCACTCGGCCTGGGCTGCATGGGCATGAGCGCCTTCTACGGCGGTCGCGGCAGCGACGCCGAGGCCACCGCGGTGATCCACCATGCGCTGGCGCGCGGGGTCACCCTGCTCGACACGGCCGACATGTACGGCCCGCACACCAACGAGGTGCTGGTCGGCAAGGCGATCGCCGGCCGCCGCGACCAGGTGTTCCTGGCCACCAAGTTCGGCATCCGGATGGAGCCCACCGACCCGCGCGCGCGCAATGTCGATGGCCGTCCCGAGTACGTGATCGCCGCCTGCGAGGCCAGCCTGCAGCGGCTGGGCGTGGACCACATCGACCTGTACTACCAGCACCGCGTGGACCCCAACGTGCCGATCGAGGACACCGTGGGCGCGATGGCGCGGCTGGTCGAGCAGGGCAAGGTGCGCTTCCTGGGCATGTCCGAAGCCTCGGCGGCCACGCTGCGCCGCGCCCATGCCGTGCATCCGATCACCGCGCTGCAGACCGAGTTCTCGCTGTGGTCGCGCGACCCCCAGGCCAACGGCGTGCTGGCCACCGCACGCGAGCTGGGCATCGGCTTCGTGCCTTACTCCCCGCTGGGCCGTGGCTTCCTCACCGGCGCCATCCGCAGCCCGGACGATTTCGACGCCGACGACTACCGCCGCCAGTCGCCGCGGTTCCAGGGCGACAACTTCGCGCGCAACCTGGCGCTGGTCGATGCGGTGACCGCCATGGCCCAGGCCAAGGGCGTCACCCCGGGCCAACTGGCGCTGGCCTGGGTGCTGGCCCAGGGCCAGGACCTGGTCCCGATCCCCGGCACCAAGCGCATCGCCTACCTGGATGAAAACCTCGACGCGCTGCAGGTGCAGCTGGTGCCGGACGAGCTGGCGCAGCTCGATGCCCTGTTCCCGCCCGATGCCGCCGCCGGGCCGCGCTACGCCGAGGCGGCGATGGCCACGCTGGATCGCTGAGCACCGCGCCTGCTCCGCCCTGGGCCACAATGGCGGGCCCAGGATGGACAGGACACCGCTGCATGATCCCGCTGACCCGACTGGCCCTGCTGCCGCTGCTGCTGGCCGCCAGCGCTGCCCACGCCGAAGAAGTGCGCTGCCTGACCGGCGGCGACGGCGACAACGTGCACCTGGAATGGAAGCTGCCCGAGGGCGGCGCCGACGAGCCACGGGTCAGTTACGTGCGCTACGCCGGCAAGACCCGCTGGCTGCGCCTGACCGAACAGTCCCAGGACAGCACCGAGATGGCCGAAGGGCGGCCATGGCAGTTCGACACCGTGTGGGAGGAGCACGTGCGCGGCCGGATCAACGGCCATTACGCGGTCAGCACCCAGGGCGCGCGCATCTACGGATTCGCGTACACCCACGCGCGCAGCGGCCGGCGCACCGTCTTCCACGAGGACCTGGCCGCCAGCACCGACGCCGGCTGCCGTTGGCGGTGAGCCGTCGATTGTGCCGTTTTCGTCATCCCTGGCCCAGTCAGATGCCGTCGGTGGGCGCTTGCGACGCTTGGCAGTAGTAATGCTGCACCGCGTTGGGTAAAACTCGCGGACTTGTCTTTAACAGTCACTCCGCGAGGCTCCATGTCACTGCTCCGGCGCAAGTCCCTCGACCAGGTCACCGTCCATGAAGCGGGCAGGCAGCTGGTCCCGACCCTGAGCTGGCCGCACCTGATCGCGCTGGGCATCGGCGCCATCGTCGGCACCGGCATCTACACCCTGATCGGGGTGGGCGCCAACCTCGCCGGCCCGGCCGTGCTGATCTCCTTCGCCGTGGCCGGGGCGATCTGCGCCTGCGCCGCGCTCTGCTACGCCGAGCTGTCCACGATGATGCCGGCCGCCGGCAGTGCCTACACCTACAGCTACAGCGCCCTGGGCGAAGTGGTGGCCTGGGTGGTGGGCTGGAGCCTGATCCTGGAGTACTCGCTGGTGGTGAGTACGGTGGCGGTGGGCTGGTCGGGCTACTTCGTCGGCTTCCTGGAATGGGTCCACACCCAGTTCGGCTGGGACGTGACCCTGCCGGCGTCACTGGCGGCCGGCCCGCATGTCCGCGGCGGGGCGGTCAACGTGCCGGCGATCGTGATCACCTGGCTGGTGGCGCTGATGCTCATGCGCGGCACCAAGGAAAGCGCCACCCTCAATGCGGTGCTGGTGGTGTTCAAGCTGATCGCGCTGGGCATCTTCGTGGCCGTGGCCCTGCCCGCCTTCGATGCCGGCAACCTGCAGCCGTTCATGCCCTACGGCTTCGCCAAGTCGATGGGGCCGGACGGCGTGGAGCGCGGGGTGATGGCCGCGGCGGCCATCATCTTCTTCGCCTTCTACGGCTTCGATGCGATCTCCACCGCCGCCGAGGAAACCAAGAACCCCAGCCGCGACCTGTCCATCGGCATCATCGGCTCCATGGTCGGCTGCACCATCGTCTACGTGCTGGTGGCGCTGGCGGCGATCGGGGCAATGAGCTACGCGGTGTTCGGCCACAGCGCCGAGCCGCTGGCGCTGATCATGCGCCAGCTGGGCCACCCTACGGCGGCGATGCTGATCGGCATCATCGCCATCATCGCCCTGCCCACCGTGCTGCTGGCCTTCCTGTACGGGCAGAGCCGCATCTTCTTCGTCATGAGCCGCGATGGCCTGCTGCCGCGCGGCCTGTCCAAGGTCAACGCCCGCACCGGCACGCCGGTGGCCACCACGCTGTTCACCGCCGTGGTGGTGTCGGCCCTGGCCGGCGTGGCGCGGCTGGATGAGATCGCCGCCCTGGCCAATGCCGGCACGCTGGCGGCCTTCACCGCCGTGGGCGTGTGCCTGGTGGTGCTGCGCGTGCGCGAGCCGAACCGCCAGCGCAGCTTCCGCACGCCGCTGGCCTTCGTGGTCGGCCCGCTGGCCGCACTGGGCTGTGTGTACCTGTTCGTCAGCCTGCCCAGCACCACCCAGCTGTATTTCCTGCTGTGGAACGCACTGGGCCTGGGCGCTTTCCTCGCTTACGGCCGCATCGCCAGCCTGCTGGGCCGCGACCACGCCGGCGCGCCGGACGCGCTGCAGCGCGTGGCGCAGGGCGACCAGGGCCTGGCCATGGCGTTCTGGGTCAACGGCGTGGCGTTCTTCGCCGTGCTCAGCCTGCTGCTGTATGCCGCCGGCCTGGCCTTCCCCGGCACGCGCTGGCTGTTGGCCGGCCACGCGCTGGTGCTGGTGCTGGCCCCGGTGGCCCTGGCCGGCATCTGGCGTGCGGCGGCCCGCTCAAGCGGTCAGGCCGCCTGGCCGCTGCTGGCGCGCGCGATCGCCCTCGTCGGCTTTGCCGGCCTGCTCTACGCCACCTACAAGGCCATCCACCCCGGCGCCTGAGTCAGGTGCCCGGGGTTGCAGGTGCAGGCACGCGTGCCGCGTAGTCCTGCGCCTGCTGCATCACCCGCAGCAGGTTGCCGCCCCAGATGTCGGCAATCTGCTGCTCGCTGTAGCCCTTGCGCAGCAGCCACGCGGTGATCTTCGGCAGCGCGCTCACATCCTGCAGGTCGGCCAGCCCGCCACCGCCGTCCCAGTCCAGGCCGATGCCCACGTGTGCGGGGCCGACCACCTGGAGCAGGTGCGCCAGGTGGGCGAAGAAGTCATCCAGCGTGGCCTTGCGCAGCGGGTAGCGCGCATCGAGCGCGTCCCGTCCCTGCTTCAGCGCCACGCCCTGGGCGATGCCCAGGCGGTCGTAATCGCCGCCGAGCCGGTCCATCAGCGCCTGCTCGGCCTGCGTGCGTGCCTCGGTCTTGCCGGTGTCGATCAGGTAGCCGCCATAGGCGTTGGCCTGGATCACGCCGCCGGCCTTGGCCAGCCGGGCCAGGCGCACGTCGTCGAGGTTGCGCGGGTGGTCGAAGATCGCCTTGGCCGCGCTGTGGGACAGCACGAACGGGACCGGCATGCGCTCGATCAGGTCATCGAACACCGCGTCGGAGGCGTGCGACTGGTCGATCACGATGCCCAGCCGCACCGCTTCATCCACCAGCGCCTTGCCCGCCGGGCTGAGGCCCTTCCATTCGGCGCCCTTGGGATCGGTGGCCGAATCGGCGAACTCGTTGTTGGCAAAGTGCACCGTGCTCAGCAGGCGCAGCCCGGCCAGGTGGTAGAAGCCCAGCAGCGAGGGATCCTCCACCAGCGGGCTGGCGTTCTCCATGCTGATGTAGACCACGCGCTTGCCGGCGGCCTTGATCCGCGCCGCATCGGCCGGCGTGCGCGCCAACGCGAAGGTGTCCGGGTGCGCGGCGAGCATCTCGCGGATCTCCATCAGGCGCAGCAGGCCGGCATCGCGATCGTGCTGGTGGGCGGCGTCGCTGCGGTCGCCCTGGTCGGTGTAGATCGCAAAGAAGCCGCCATCCAGCGCGCCCTCGACCATGCGCGGGTAATCCACCTGCGACAGCGCGTTGTGGTCGTGCCGCTGCTGGATGTCAAAGCCGTCGCGATGGAAGTTGGCCGGCGTATCCAGGTGGCTGTCCAGGGTCAGCAGCCGCTGCTGCAGCGCGGTGGCCCGGGCCAGTTCCTGCGCGGAAAACTCGACCGCCCCGGCGGCCAACGGCGTGCACAACGCCAGCGAGACCAGCAACGACAGACTACGCAATGCCATGGACGCCTCCCCTTGAATCGGAAGCGTAGGACGATAACGCCCGGAAGACATGCACCGGTAGTGCCGGCCGCTGGCCGGCTCGCCTTGATCTCTGGTTTCCATGGGGAGCCGGCCAGCGGCCGGCACTACCCTTGATCTCCGGTTTCCACGGGGAGCCGGCCAGCGGCCGGCACTACCCCTTCGGTGCGGTTGTCAGTCCAGCACGCGGCAGAACACCGCCTTGAGGTAACGCGATTCCTGCACGTGGGCCATGAACGGATGGTCCGGACCGGCGCCGGCCACCTTCAGGATCTGGATGGTGCGGCCGGAATAGAACGCCGCGCGGCGCAGCATGTCCAGGAACTGGTCCTCGGCCACCAGGCCGGTGCACGAGAACGTGGCAAACAGGCCGCCGGGCTTGACAACCCCGAGCGCCAGCTTGTTCATGTCCAGGTACTTCTTCAGTGCGGTGATCACCTGGTCACGGTCGCGCGTCATCTTGGCCGGGTCCAGGATCACCACGTCGAACTGCTCGCCACGGTTGGCCGCATCGCGCAGCCACGGGAACACGTCGGACTGGATGAACTTCGGGCGCACGTTGTTGAGGCGCGAATTGCCCTTGGCGATCTGGATGACGTCCTCGTCGATGTCGATGCCGACCACCTCCGAGGCACCGCGCGCGGCCGCATACACGGCAAAGCCACCGGTGTTGCAGCACAGGTCCAGCACGCTCTTGCCGTCCACCTGCTGGCTGAGCCACTGGCGGTTTTCGCGCTGGTCGGCGAAGAAGCCGGTCTTGTGCGCCCCGGCCGGATCGGCGCGGAACTTCACCCCGTACTCGGTGATCACCGACGCCTCGGTGGTGGTGTTGCCGTGGAAGTCGAAGCTCTCCTGCTTCTGCACGTGTTCGTCGGCGAAGCTGTGGAAGCGGCACCCCGGGAACTGCTCGCGCAAGGCCTCATAGACCCACTCGCGGTGGCGGAACATGCCGGCGGCGAAGAACTCCACCACCACCAGGTCGTTGTAGCGGTCCACCACCAGGCCGGACAGGCCGTCACCTTCGCTGTGCACCACGCGCCAGGCGTCGGACACCGCATCGAGCTTGAGCACGTCCCGGCGCAGCTCGACCGCCTGGGCGATCTTGCGCGAGAACCAGCCCGCGTCCACCGGCACGGCCGGGTCGGTTTCCAGGATGCGCACGGCAATGCGCGAATGGCCGTTGTAGAAGCCGCGGCCGATCCACTCCCCGTCCACGCCGACCACGTCGACGATGGCACCGGGCTTGGGGCGGACGGCGGGCTTTTCGACCAGTTTCTGGAAGATCCACGGGTGGCTGGAGCGCCAGGCGTTCTTGAGGCGGACAACGGGAAGGGGGGTGGTATTCATCTGCGTAGTGTATCCGGGAAGCCCACAACCCCCGGTAGTGACGGCCGCTGGCCGTCTCCCCATCGCGCCACCCGTACCCGGTAGTGACGGCCGCTGGCCGTCTCCCCATTGGCCCCACCCGCACCCGGTAGTGACGGCCGCTGGCCGTCTCCCCATTGGCCCCACCCGCAGCCGGTAGTGACGGCCGCTGGCCGTCTCCCCATTGGCCCCACCCGTAGCCGGCAGTGACAGCCGCTGGCCATCAACCCGGCAAGGGCGTCCAGTTGACGCCGGCCCGGCCACCCCGCAGAATCGGCCCCAGAAGGGGAGTAGCTCCCAGACGTTGTCGCCGTCAATTCGAGCCCGCAGGCTCCGGTGCAACGGCAGTCCCACCCATCGGGGCTGCGAGCGAGACCTTCGCCGTATGGCGAAGCTCTGTCCCTGGATCCCCCTGATCCTCCGTTGCAGATCCTCGCCATCCGGCTTGAGGCATTTTCTTTTCCCAACGGACAAACCCATGCAGACGATCGGTAATTTGTGGTTGTGGGGCGGCTTCGGCGCGGTGGTGGTCATCGCGTTGCTGGTCGACCTGGTATTGATGCGACACGGCGGGCCGCACAAGGTGACCTTCAAGGAGGCCCTGTGGTGGTCGATCGGCTGGGTGCTGCTTGCCCTGGCCTTCAACGGCGGCCTCTGGTACTACCTGAACGAGACGGCCGGCCAGGTGGTGGCCAACAAGGTCGGCCTGGAGTTCCTGACCGGCTACCTGGTCGAGAAGGCCCTGGCGGTGGACAACATCTTCGTGTTCCTGATGATCATGGGCTACTTCGCCGTGCCCGAGGAACAGCGGCAGAAGGTGCTGATCATCGGCATCCTGGGTGCGATCGTGCTGCGTACGATCATGATCTTCGCCGGCAGCGTGCTGCTGACCAAGTTCCACTGGCTGCTGTACGTGTTCGGCGCGTTCCTGCTCTTCACCGGCTGGAAGATGTGGTTCTCGGCCGGCTCGGAGCCGGACCTGGAGACCAACCCTGCCCTGCGCTGGATGCGCAGGCACCTGCGCCTGCTGCCGGACTACGCCGGCAATGCCATGAGCGTCATGCGCGATGGCAAGCGCTGGTTCACCCCGTTGTTCGTGGTGCTGATCCTGATCGCGGTCACCGACGTGATCTTCGCCGTGGACAGCATCCCGGCCATCTTCGCCATCACCACCGACCCGTTCATCGTGCTCACCTCCAACGTGTTCGCGGTGCTGGGCCTGCGCGCGATGTTCTTCCTGCTGGCCGGCATGGCCGACCGCTTCCACCTGCTGCCCTACGGCCTGGCCCTGGTGCTGGCCTTCATCGGCATCAAGATGATGCTGATCGACATCTTCAAGATCCCCACCCCGATCTCGCTGGGCGTGGTCGCGGTGATCATCGCCGCCACCGTGGTGCTGAGCCTGAAGAACCCGCCCAAGACCGGCGACGCGTGACCCGGCGTGGCGCGCCCCGGGGGGTTGGCCCCCGCCGCCGCCACCACTCTCTCCCGTCGCGTTGCCCTTGTGTTCAGCCGGGGCGACGCAATCCCTAAGGGTATGAACGCCAACCTGCCCCAGCCCCTGCCCGCCGGCGATGCGCCGGACCCGCCCCGCAGCGACCGTGGTCGCGTGATGCGGGCGTTCAACCTGAGCCTGGCCTTCGTGCTGGTGCTGGTGGCGGTGTTCACCGCCCAGGGCCATTTCGATTGGCGGCCGTGGTCGGTGGCCCCGCTGGACAAGGCCGGGCTGCTGGGCATCCTCGGCGCGCCGCTGCTGCACGGTTCGGTCCAGCACCTGGGCGCCAACGCGGTGGCCCTGCTGATCCTGGGCACCCTGGCCGGCAGCGTGTATCCCAAGGCCACCCTGCGCGCGCTGCCCCTGCTGTGGATCGGCTCCGGGCTGGGTGCCTGGTTGCTGGGCGACCTGGGCAGCCATCACCTGGGCGCCAGCGGCATTACCCACGGCCTGATGTTCCTGGTGTTCGTGCTGGGCCTGCTGCGCCGCGACCGGCCGGCCATCGCCGCCGGCCTGATCGCCTTCCTGTTCTACGGCAGCATGCTCATCACCATCCTCCCGCACGAGCCGGGCGTGTCCTGGCAGTCGCACATGGGCGGCGCATTGGCCGGCATCGTCAGCGCGCTGCTGTTCCGCCTGTCCGACCCGATGGCCCCGCGCAAGCGCTACAGCTGGGAAGAAGAAGAGGACGAGGACGAGCTGCACCTGCAGCGCGATGCCGACCTGGAGCCGCCGTCACCCCAGCGCGTCCCCGTGCTGTGGCAACCGCGCGAGGGCCAGGACTTCGTGGTGCTGCCGTTCCGCCCGCGCGATCCGGGCGACGCCAGCCGGTATCCGGACCCGCCGCGCTAGGCATCGGCCGTGGGGCCAGGCGAATGCGCCGTTCATCGCGGCCGCCTGGTCCGTCCCGCCACTGCGACGTACAGGCAAGCGATCCCCAGCAGACCGACCACCATCACCCCCAGGATGCCCGCGCCCGCGTGCATCAGATAGCCGACCGGTGCCTCGCTCCAGAGATAGGTATGCCCGCTGCCGTGCACGCTGGAGGCGACCCGCAACCGGCCCATGGACAACGCGCCGAGAAGCTCGACGGCATGCGCCAGCGCCACCAGCGACAGGAACGCGCCAAGCAGGCCGGTCAGCGCGCGGGCAAACCAGCCCAGCCGGTTGCCATCAGCGGCCATCGGCGGCGGCGCAGGGTCGGCGTGGCTCGGGCGGTTCGACGGCGCCGGGCGGCGGGTGGCGGGTTCGGGTGTCTGGGTCGGCACGTGCCGGTGTGCTGCCACGGCAGGCGGTGCCGGTAACGCCCCGATCACGGGCAGTTCGATCACCCGGTCCGGCGTGGGCAGCGCCAGGTAGCCTGCAAGCACCTGCAGCCAGCGATCCGTTCGGGGCTGCCCCGGCCTCAGCACCATCAGTTCCGGCGTCAGCCGCTGCTCGGTGCCATCGGCCATCAGCAGCCATGCCTGCACCACGCGCCGCGCATCGGTGCGGTATACGCGCATTTCCAATGCCGTGGCTGATCGCAGCGCAAACATCGCGTGGACACGTTCGCGACCGCCGAAGAGGTTGCGCTTCCTGCGTTCGCCGCGCGCCAGTCGATGCGACAGGAACAGGGTCTCCCGCACGTCCAGCAACAGCAGCACTGCCACGCCCAACACCCCAAGCAGGATCAGACCCAGGAGCACCAGCAGGATTTCCAAGGGAGCCAGCCGGGCCGGGAGCCAGCGTCCGCCGAAGAAGCCATCCACCAGGAACATCAACGGCACCGCGCAGGCGGCCAACCCGCAAAACAGCGTGGCCAGCTCGGCCACCAGGTTGCGGGTGTGGATATACAGATCGCCGTCTGCGGAAGATTCGAAGCGCTGTCTGGTCAGCATGCGATGTCCGGGTCTGCCGGCAACGGTAACGCCGGCAGCGCACCGACAACAAGCCCGGCAGGCATCGACCGTGGGTCGATGCGCGCCGCGCCGGTTACCGCGCTTCGTCCACCGCGCGCCGGCCCAGCGCCGGGTCGTCGGTGAAGAACGCATCGATGCCGGTGGCCAGGTAGGCGCGCATCTCGGCCACCGAGCCGTCGGCATTGCGCGCGTTGGCCTCGCCCTTGCGGAACTCGGCGGCCTGGAACGTGTTTTCCGGGCGGAACGTATACGGGATCACCATCAGGCCGGCGGCATGCGCATCGCGCACCAGCGTGGTCGGCGTGCCCAGCTTGCCGGCGGCATCCAGCGGAATGACCATGCGCAGGCTCGGGCCGATGCCATCGGCGTAGCTGGCCACGGTGTCCAGCCCCGCCGGGGTGATCATGTCGGCATAGCGCTGGGTGCCCTTGGCCGCCAGCACGTCGCCCGGCTGCTGCGCCGGGTCGCCAAGCAACTGCAGCAGGCGGATGTTGGAATCGCGGCCCAGTTTGCTGCGCAGGTAGCGCAGGTTGCCCACCTCGAAGGACTGGATCGTCACCGGTGCCACGCGGGTGTAGGCGTTGCCCTGCAGCGCGGCCAGCACCTTGTCTTCCATCGGCAGGCCGATGCCCTTGAAGTAGGTGCCGTGCTTGATCTCCGGCACCAGCCCGATGCCGCGGTTGGCGCGGCCGGCCTGCTGCACCAGGAAGGCGATGATCTCCTCCAGCGTGGCAATCCGGAACTGGCCGTCATAGGCGGTGCTGCGCAGCTGCGGCAGGCGCTCACGGGCGTACAGCGTCTTCAGCTCGGCCAGGGTGAAGTCTTCGGTGAACCAGCCCTCCATGCGCTGGCCGTCGATGGTCTTGACCGTCTTGCGGCTGGCGAACTCCGGGTGCGCGGCCACGTCGGTGGTGCCGCCGATCTCGTTCTCGTGCCGCGACACCAGCACGCCGTCCTTGGTCATCACCAGGTCCGGTTCGATGTAGTCGGCGCCATCGGCGATGGCCTGGGCGTAGGCGGCCAGGGTGTGTTCGGGCAGCAGCGCACTGGCACCGCGATGGCCGTAGACGGCCGCCTTGCGCGAGGGGGTGGAGGATTCGGCGCTCATGGCCACCGATGGTGCCACGGCCAGCGACAACAACAACACACAACCCCACAACGACTTCGACACTGCAAAACCCCTGATTGATGCGGCCCGCGCCGACGCGGCGCGGGCGTGGAAGGACGCGCGCATTGTGCTGCGCTGGTGTGACAGGGCGAAGAAAGCGTGACCGTCGCCGCTATTTCCCGATACAGAAGCTGGAGAAAATCCGCCCCAGCAGGTCATCGGCGCTCATCCGCCCGGTGATCTCGCCCAGCGCATCATGCGCCAGGCGCAGTTCCTCGGCGGCCAGCTCCAGGTGTTCGTGGACCAGCTCGGCTTCGGCGCGTTCGGCGTGGCCGATGGCCAGCACGATCGCCTCCACATGGCGGGCGCGAGCGGAGAACTCGCCCTCCACGCGGTCGCCTGCGCTGCCGCTGGCCAGTTCGCGCAGGCGCGCATGCAGGCGCGCCAGGCCGTGGCCGGTGGCGGCCGAGACATGCACCACGTTCGCGTCGTTGTCGGCCGGCGGCTGCGCCAGCAGGTCGCTCTTGTTGTGGATCCACAGCTGCTGGGGCACCCCGGCGATGGCCTCGCGCACCGCCGCGTGCCCGGCCTGCGGGTCACGTGCGTCCAGCACGATCAGGGCCAGGTCGGTGCGCTGCATCGCCACGTGGGCGCGGCGCATGCCTTCGCGTTCGATCGCATCGCCGCCCTCGCGCAGCCCAGCGGTGTCCACCAGGGTCAGCTCCAGCCCGTCGATGCGGATCGTCTCGTGCAGGGTGTCGCGGGTGGTCCCGGCGATGTCGGTGACGATCGCCCGCTCGCTGCCGGCCAGCGCGTTGAGCAATGAGCTCTTGCCGGCATTGGGCGGGCCCACCAGCACCGCATGCAGGCCATCGCGCAGCTTGCGGCCGCGCTCGGCATCCTCGCGCAGCTGCACCAGCGCGCGCAGCGCCTGGCCCAGGCCCGCACGGACCTGCGCGCCGCCCAGGGTGTCGATCGGCTCATCGGCAAAGTCGATCGCCGCTTCCACGTGGATGCGCAGCAGCACCAGGTCTTCGGCCACCGCGTCCACGCGCCGCGAGAACACCCCGTCCAGCGAGCGGCGTGCCGCGCGGGCGGCGCGGGTGTCGCTGGCCGCGATCAGGTCGGCGATGGCCTCGGCCTGGGCCAGGTCCAGCTTGCCGTTGAGGAAGGCACGCTCGCTGAACTCGCCCGGCCGCGCCTGCCGTGCCCCAAGGGCGATGCAGCGCGCGACCAGTTGCTGCAGCACCACCGGGCTGCCATGGCCCTGCAGCTCCACCACTTCCTCGCCGGTGAAGCTGTTGGGCGCGGGGAACCACAGCGCGATGCCGTCATCGATCACCTCGCCCTCCGCATCGCGGAAGCGCGCGTAGTGCGCATGCCGCGGGCGCATCGTGCGCACCCCGACCGCTTCGGCGATGGCGCGCGCGCGCGGGCCGCTCAGGCGCAGCATGCCCACCCCGCCCGCGCCGGCCGCGGTGGCGATGGCCACGATGGTATCGATCTGGGCCAGGGCATCCATGGCTTAGAGCTTCTCCAGCTGGGCGCGCGCCTGGGCCGCACCGCTGCCCTGCGGCTGCAGGGCCAGGTAGGTGGTGTAGGCCTGCCTGGCCTTGGCCTTGTCACCGGCATAGGCGTAGGCATCGCCCAGGTTGAGGTGGGCCACCGCGCGCGAGGGATCGATCTTCAAGGTGTTCTCCAGCCAGCGGGCTGCTTCGGCGTAGCGCTGCTGGCGATAGTAGACAAAGCCCAGGTTGTTGGCGGCCTGGGCGAAGTCCGGGCGCAGCTTGAGGGCTTCGGTGAACTGCGCCACCGCCTCGTCATAGCGCTTCTCGCGGTACAGCTGCAGCCCGCGGTCATTGGCCTGCTGGGCGCGCTGGCGGTCGGTGGTGGGCTGGGCGGCGGGCACCACCAGGGTGCTCTTGCCGCCCTGCAGGTCGGCCACGGTCACCGGCGCCTCGGCCGCGCCGTCGCTCTTGGCATCCTGGGCCGCGTCCACCCGGGTGTTGAGCGCGATCGCGTCGGGCGACAACTGGCGCGTATCGGCATTGAGGTATTCCTGGCTGTCGGGCACCTGGAACACGAACTCACCGCCCTGCGAGCCGGGCAGGCTGCCGAAGGCCGGCGTCTGCCGCGATACCGCCGACACCGCCGGGGCCACGTAGGCGGCCAGCTCGGTGCCGGTGATCAACCCGTCGCCATTGAGGTCGCCCTTGCCGGCCAGCGCCTGCAGCAGCACCCAGGTGAACACCGAATGGCCATTGGGCCCGCTGTCGGCCACCTGCTGGTCGGCACCGCCGGCGGTGAGCATCTGGCGCGCGCTGCGCCGCGCGTTCTCGCGCAGGAAGGCCGACGACCCACCGCCGCCGCGGGTCAGCCCCAGGCCGCTGTAACAGGCATCCATCACAAACATCACATGCTTGGCCTGCAGGCTCTCGGCGATGTTCTGGATGTCGGTCATCGCGATCGCATCGGTGGCGAACTCGTTGGGGTCCGAATCCACCGGGATGATGTAGCCCAGGTCGCGGCCGGAAGCCAGCTTCCGGGTAGCGCCATGGCCGGCGAAGAACACGAACACCCGGTCGTTCTTGCCGGTGCGCTCATCGGCGAGGCGGTCGTGGAAGGCGGCCAGGATGTTGTTGCGGGTGGCCTGCTGGTTCTTAAGCGTGATCACCTGCGAGGCCGGGAAGCCGAACTGCCCGGTGAGCGTGTCGGCGATCGCCTGGGCGTCGTGGCTGGCGTATTCCAGCCTGGGCCATTTGGAATAGTCGTCGATGCCGATCACGATCGCCCACGATTTCTCGTAGCCGCTGGTCACCGTGGCATCGGCGGCGGTGCCCTTGCGCGGCCGCGCCACGCTGAAGTCGCGGCCGTTCCAGCCGGCAAACTGGTACCCGTCGGCGATCAGCCGATCCAGGATCTGCGGCAGCGCCTTCACCGCGCGGTCGTGGATGTCGTGGAACAGGATGATGCCGCGCTGTTCCTTCTGCACCTGGTCCACCACGCGCTGCACGATCGACTCGGGCACCGGGTCGGCCCAGTCCATCGAGTCGATGTTCCACATGATCGACTTCAGCCCGGCTTCGTTGAGCAGCTGCAACCCCTCGGCGTTGCGCGCGCCATAGGGGAAGCGGAACAGCGGTGCGCGCTTGTCGTCCACGCCCTTGAGCAGCGTGTCGGTGGACAGCACCTGTTCGCGCAATGCATCGCCGGTGGTGCGCGAGAGCTGGGCGTGGGTGAGGCTGTGGTTGCCCACCGCGTAGCCCTGCTCCATCAGGTTGCGGCTGATCGCCGCCATCGGCCCCAGCGTCACCTTGCCGTCGGCCTGCACCTGGCCCAGGTTGCGCCCCACTTCGAAGAACACGCCCGGCACGTCGTAGCGCTTGAGGATGGCCACCACTTCGTCGGTGTAGGCCTTGTGCGGGCCGTCGTCGAAGGTGAGCACCACTGTCTTGGGCGGCAGGTCGCGGCCGAAGATCTCCCGGTCGCTGTCCTGCATCGACATCGGGTACGGCTCGATCACCCCGTAATCGCGCAGGATCGCCTCGCGCCGGTAGTGCGTGTGCAGGTGGGCGATGTAGTCCTCCCACTTCTCGCGCTTCAGCGCGATGGCGCGGGTGCGGTCGAAGCGGCTGAAGATGCGGGTGATCTCCTGGTTGTAGTTGCGCTCGATCTCATCCAGCGCCTCCAGGTCCTCGCCGATGCGCTGGTGCAGCTTCACCGCGGGCAACGAGGAATCCTTGCCCACCCGCTCCTGCAGGTCCCGCAGCACTTCGCGGAAGGCCAGGCGGTCGGCGTCGAACAGCTCCGGTGCCGATTCGATGTAGTCCAGCACCGTGCCCAGGCTGGCGAAGCGCTGCGGGCTGGCGCCGCGCAGCAGCGTGTCGAACTGCGCGGCGATCGCGCTGCGCTGTTCCAGGCCATCGTGGAACAGCTGCTGGCCGATGCGGCTGGAGGTGGCGCGGTCGGCCGGCGACTGCTGCGCCTCGTCGGCGAGCAGCACGATGATGCGGCGATGGCCGTCGAGCTGCTTCTGCAGGGCGGCCAGCAGCGGCGCGGCGGCCGGGTCGGCGGCGGCCGCGGCCTGCGCGCTGGGCTGGGTGACGCCGTCGGCGGTGGCCGCCGGCTTGTCCCCACACCCGGCCAACGCCAGGGCGAGCAGCAGCGCAGGCACGGGGAAACGGATCAGCGACGACGCAGGGGGCATGGAAGGCTCGGGGCAACGGGGCAACGGTGGCGGGGATTGTATCGCCGCCAAAGAAAAACCCGCCGGATGGCGGGTTTTTCAGAAGCGCCTGACCGGTGGTCGGCGCTTACTTCTTCTTGATGGGGGCAGTGGTCGCCGGCACCGGGTCGCTGCCGTGGCGCTTGGTCATCCACCACTGCTGCAGCAGGCCCAGGCCACCGTTGACCACCCAGTACAGCACCAGGCCGGACGGCATGAAGGCCATCATGACGCCGAACACCAGCGGCATCATCTGCATCATCTTGGCCTGCATCGGGTCCATGCCCGGGGCCGGGGTCAGCTTCTGCGTGGCCCACATCACCGCCACGTTGATCACCGGCAGGATGAAGTACGGGTCACGCGCGGTCAGGTCCTGGATCCAGCCCAGCCACGGCGCCTGGCGCAGTTCCACCGACTCCACCAGCACCCAGTACAGCGCGAAGAAGATCGGCATCTGGATCAGGATCGGCAGGCAGCCGCCCATCGGGTTGATCTTTTCCTTCTTGTACAGCTCCATCATCGCGGTCTGGAACTTCTGGCGGTCATCGCCATAGCGTTCCTTCAACTGCGCGATGCGCGGCTGGAAGCGACGCATCTTGGCGCCACTCTTGTACTGCACCGCCGAGAGCGGATACAGCACCAGCTTCAGCAGCACCACCAGGCCCACGATCGCCCAGCCCCAGTTGTTGACCACCTTGTGGACCTGGTTCAACACCCAGAACAGGCCCTGGCCGATCACCGCCATCAGCGAGAAGCGGCTGTAATCGACCACGCGGTCCAGGCCCTTCACGTCTTCCTTGGCGATCAGGTTGACCAGCTTCGGGCCCACCCAGAGGCGGGCTTCGGTGCTGGCCTGCTGGCCGGGGGCGACGGTGAAGGCCGGGCCTGTCGCCTGGATCTGGTCGCGGCCGTCATGCTGGGACAGCGCGTAGTTGGCAGCCTGGTCGGCCTGCGGAATCCACGCGGTGAAGAAATGGTGCTGCAGCATCGCCAGCCAGCCGCCGGTGATGGTGCGGTTGAGGTTGCCGTCGTCCAGGTAATCCTTGAACGCGCGGCGCTCATAGCCGTCCTGCGGGCTGAACCAGGTCGCGCCGTTGAAGCTGAACGAGTCCGGGTTGGTCATGCTGCGCGACAGGATGGTCGGGGTGCGGTCCAGGGTGCGGAACACGTAGCCGCTCCACGGCGCGGTGCTGCCGTTGATGACCTCGTCCTTGACCTTGATCGCATACTCGTTGCGACCCAGCGTGTAGGTGCGGCGGATGCTGACCCCGTTGGGGCCGTTCCACACGAACGGGATCTGCAGTTCCTTCTGGCCCTTGCCCAGCACGAACTCACGGCTGTCACCGACCAGCGTGAAGCCGTTGGCTTCCGGCACCGGCATGCTCTTGTCCTGGCTGGTCCAGCCGCTCACCGCGCGATACGGGTGGGTGGCCTCCTCGGTCAGCAGGCGCACCGGCGCGCTGCCGTCTTCCTTGGTCTGCGGGAACTGCAGCAGCTCGGCGTCCAGCACCGTGCCGCCATCGAGCACCAGGCGCAGGACGTCGGTGGTGACGGTGACGCGGGCGGCACCGGCCTGGGCCGGCGTGGCCGCGGCGGTGGCCGGCGCGCTGCCCGGCGCCTGCGGCACCGTGGCGCCCGGGATCGCACCGGCCGCACCCGGCACGGTCGCCCGGGTCTGGGCCGCCACGGTGGGGGTGGCCGGCGCGGCTTTCTCGCGGCCCCACTCCATCCACAGCAACACGGCCACCATCAGCCAGGCAAAAATCAGGAAAACGCGGGTCTGGTTCATCAGCGTGCAGGCTCGACGTGGCCAGCAGGGGATGCCGGCTCGGACTGGGAAAGGGATTCAACGCCCAGGGGCGGCGGCATTGTGCCGTCCGCGCCCGGCATGGGCAATGCGCCCAGGCGGCGCAGCAGGCGCTCGAAGGCCTGGCGGATCTCGGAATTGCTGGCGGTACGGGCGGCGCTGCGGGCGACAATGACAAAATCGCCGGCGCTCATCCACGGCCGTAGGTGACGTGTGGCATCGCGCAGCACACGCTTGACCCGGTTGCGACCCACCGCGCGGGGATCGACTTTGCGCGACACCGCAAGACCGAGCCTGGCTGGCGTATCGCTCTTCAGCCAGTGCAGGGTCATCAGCGGATCGGACACACGGCGGGCGCCGTTGAAGACCGTTGTATATTCGGCACGCGTACGAACCCGCGCAGAGCGAGGAAATCGCTTGCGCGGGTCGGAACTGCTCACAGTCAGGATTGCGTCTGCCGCAGGAAGCGGCATCGCAATCAAGCGCTCAGGACTTTACGGCCCTTGGCGCGGCGACGCGACAGGATCTTGCGGCCGTCAGCGGTCTTCATACGGGCACGGAAGCCATGGTCGCGCTTACGCTTGAGGTTGCTGGGTTGGAAAGTGCGCTTGGTGGCCATGCGGGCCTCTATATGAAGGGGACGGAAAGAGCCGGAAATTGTATAGAGCGCATTAGCGCAAAGTCAAGCGCTGTGCTCTACGGGATTTCATCGGGCTGTGCAATAGCTGTGGATCATTTTGTGAATAACTTCGGGACAACCATTCCCGGCCCCCCTCGTCGGTGGTAGTCTGCGCCATCCATTCTTCCCCCTTCCGGCCTGCGCTGCGGCGGTTTTTCACGCCTATGCACCGGCCCCAGACGATTATTGCCGATGGATGCCTGGTCCCGTTGTCTCGAACGCCTTGAAGCGGAGTTCCCGCCCGAGGATGTTCACACCTGGTTGAAGCCGCTGCAGGCCGATCTGCGCGTGGACAGCCTGGTGCTTTATGCGCCGAACGCCTTCATCGTCGACCAGGTGCGCGAGCTGTACCTGCCGCGCATCAAGGAACTGCTGGCGCACTTCGCCGGTTTCGGCGACGTTTTTCTTGAAATCGGCTCGCGTCCGCGGGCCGTGGAGGCGCAGATCGCGCCGAATCCGGGCGTTTCCGCGCCGGTCGTGCCGGCCGAGCCGCTGGTGCCGTTCGCCGGCAACCTGGATTCGCACTACACCTTCGCCAACTTCGTGGAAGGCCGCAGCAACCAGCTGGGCCTGGCCGCGGCGTTCCAGGCGGCGCAGAAACCGGGCGACCGGGCGCACAACCCGTTGCTGCTGTACGGCGGCACCGGCCTGGGCAAGACCCACCTGATGTTCGCTGCCGGCAATGCCATGCGCCAGGCCAATCCGGCGGCCAAGGTGCTGTACCTGCGGTCGGAACAGTTCTTCAGCGCGATGATCCGGGCGCTGCAGGAAAAAACCATGGACCAGTTCAAGCGCCAGTTCCAGCAGGTGGACGCGCTGCTGATCGATGACATCCAGTTCTTCGCCGGCAAGGACCGCACCCAGGAAGAGTTTTTCCATACCTTCAATGCCCTGTTCGATGGCAAGCAGCAGATCATCCTGACCTGCGACCGCTATCCGCGCGAGGTGGAAGGGCTGGAAGCACGGCTGAAGTCGCGCCTGGCCTGGGGCCTGTCGGTGGCCATCGAGCCGCCGGACTTCGAGACCCGCGCGGCGATCGTGCTGGCCAAGGCCCGCGAGCGTGGCACCGAGATTCCCGACGATGTGGCGTTCCTGATTGCCAAGAAGATGCGCTCCAATGTGCGCGACCTCGAGGGCGCGCTGAATACCCTGGCCGCACGCGCCAACTTCACGGGCCGTGCGATCACCACCGATTTTGCGCAGGAAACCCTGCGCGACCTGCTGCGCGCCCAGCAGCAGGCGATCAGCATTCCCAACATCCAGAAGACCGTGGCCGACTACTACGGGCTGCAGATCAAGGATCTGCTGTCCAAGCGCCGGACCCGTTCGTTGGCCCGTCCGCGCCAGGTCGCCATGGCCCTGACCAAGGAACTGACCGAGCACAGCCTGCCTGAAATCGGCGATGCCTTTGCCGGCCGGGACCACACGACGGTGCTGCACGCCTGTCGGCAGATCCGGACGTTGATGGAAGCGGACGGCAAGTTGCGGGAAGACTGGGACAAGCTGATCCGGAAGTTGAGCGAATGATGCACGCACGCCGCAGAGGCGTCATCGCATAAAACGGTGCAGAATCCGGTAGCAAGCAGGGGACAGTGTGTGGATAAGAACGCCGGTTGATTTGGCGGCAGATTTATCCACAGCTTTCCCTACCCCTTGGGGGCCAGTAATACAGAGGGTTTCGCGGTCTGAAACCTGTTTGTTTACAAAGACTTAGCTTTGTTTTCCAGCGATTCTGCCGCTACCAGCACCACCAAGCTTTTGATTTATTCCACATTTTTTTAAAGCATAGGGGCACGGAACCACATGCGTTTCACACTGCAGCGCGAAGCCTTTCTCAAGCCGTTGGCACAAGTCGTCAACGTGGTCGAACGCCGCCAGACCCTGCCGGTTCTGGCTAATTTCCTGGTCCAGGTGCAGAACGGGCAGCTTTCGCTGACCGGTACGGACCTGGAAGTGGAAATGGTGTCGCGGATCGCGGTGGAAGATGCCCAGGACGGCGAGACCACCATCCCCGCCCGCAAGCTGTTCGAGATCATCCGCGCCCTGCCCGATGGCAGCCGGATCACGGTCTCCCAGACCGGTGACAAGATCACCGTGCAGGCCGGCCGCAGCCGCTTCACCCTGGCCACCCTGCCCGCCAACGACTTCCCGTCGGTGGACGAGGTGGAAGCCACCGAGCGCGTGGCCATCGGCGAGGCCACCCTGAAGGAACTGATCGAGCGCACCGCGTTCGCGATGGCCCAGCAGGACGTGCGCTACTACCTCAACGGCCTGCTGTTCGACCTGCGCGGCGATGCCCTGCGCACCGTCGCCACCGACGGCCACCGCCTGGCGCTGTGCGAGACCGAGCTGGAAAAAGCCAGCGGCGCCAAGCGTCAGATCATCGTGCCGCGCAAGGGCGTGACCGAGCTGCAGCGCCTGCTGGAGAGCGGCGATCGCGAGATCGAGCTGGAAGTCGGCCGCAGCCACGTGCGGGTCAAGCGCGACGATGTGACCTTCACCTCCAAGCTCATCGACGGCCGCTTCCCCGATTACGAAGCGGTGATCCCGATCGGCGCCGATCGCGAAGTGAAGGTGGATCGCGAAGCCCTGCGTGCGTCCCTGCAGCGTGCCGCCATCCTGTCCAATGAGAAGTACCGCGGCATCCGCGTGGAAGTCTCGCCGGGCAACCTCAAGATCAGCGCGCACAACCCGGAGCAGGAAGAAGCCCAGGAAGAGATCGAGGCCGACACCACGGTCAGCGATCTGGCCATCGGCTTCAACGTGAACTACCTGCTGGACGCGCTGTCGGCGTTGCGCGATGAGCATGTGGTCATCCAGCTGCGCGATTCCAACTCGTCGGCCCTGGTTCGTGAGGCCAGCAGCGAGAAGTCGCGTCACGTGGTGATGCCGCTGCGCCTCTGACTGATCCGGTTGGTTCCACGTGGAACCGCAGTGATGTAAAGAGAACCCGACCCTGTGTCGGGTTTTCTTTTGCGCGGGTGTTTGGTTCCACGTGGAGCATTGATTCAGCGCTGCTGTCCGCGTGCTCGTTTCCAGCAACGGAGACTTCGCCGTGATCCGCACTTCGGCCCTGCCCTGCACTTCAGCTCTGCCAGGCGAACTGCGGCTCACGTGCTGGGAATGTGTCCTGCGGGAAATGCGTGCGCCCGTTGTGCCAACAGGCTGCATCTGCATCCAGCGATGGTTTGCTCCAAGGCCCGATCTCGGGCGCCTGAGTCGGCGTCTGATTCACAGCTCTATGCTTTAAAAACTGTATATAAATCTAAAGCTAGGTGGTGGTGGTAGGGCCAGATTTGGTTGAAAAGTACCTTATGTTGTTGAATACAAAGGAATTTAAACCCCTGAAACCCCCTGTAAAACAGGCCTTGGGGCTGGGGGTGAGCCTGTGGATATCTTTCACGCCTCGGAAAAGGGCCGTTTTTATCCACAGGCCCTACAGGTGTTGTGCATACGTCATACATGGCCCCTGTGGACAACGGCAAGCCGACGTCAGACCCGGTGCTGGCGGGGACTCGCATCAGTCCGGCAGCCGGCGCGCCGTGAGCCGCAAGGTTTGCCCGGAGCGCCTTACGGCGTGCCCGAAAAACCCTCGAATTCCTTGAAATCTGCACGGCTCCCGCCCTGCCCAGCGCGCAGATTTCAAGAAATTCGCGGGTGTTCCAGCGCGTGGTTTCGCCCACACGCCCGGCGTATTGCCGCCTTCAGCACCCTGGCCACGTGGAACAGGCCCGATGCAGTAAGCTGATCGATTCCCCCACCCCGACTGCTGCCTCGCGCGGCGGTGACTGATCGCATGCACATCCGCCGCTTGTCCCTGCACCAGGTCCGCCGCTTCGACAGCGTGGAACTCGCGCCCCAGCCGGGCATCAACCTGATCACCGGTGAGAATGGCGCCGGCAAGACCAGCGTGCTCGAGGCATTGCACGTGATGGCCTATGGCCGCAGCTTCCGCGGTCGGGTGCGCGACGGCTTGGTGCGGCAGGGCCGCGAAGCGCTGGAGGTGTTCGTCGAGTGGGACGAGCAACGGCAAGGCTCGGATCATGCGGTGCGGCGCAAGGCGGGGCTTCGGCACAGCGGCCAGGATTGGAAGGGGCGGCTGGACGGGGAAGACGTCGCGCAGCTGGGCAACCTGTGCGCCGCGCTTGCGGTGGTCACCTTCGAGCCCGGCAGCCACGCGCTGGTCAGTGGCGGCGGTGAACCCCGCCGCCGCTTCCTGGATTGGGGCTTGTTCCACGTGGAACCTGACTTCCTTGCGCTGTGGCGGCGCTATTCCCGCGCGCTCAAACAGCGCAACGCCCTGCTCAAGCAAGGCGGGCACCCGCAGGCGCTCGATGCATGGGATCGGGAGCTGGCCGAGGCCGGCGAGCCGTTGACCACGCGGCGGCAGCACTACCTGGAGCGGCTGCAGGCCCGGACCGTCGCGCTGGCCGAGGCACTGGCCCCCAATCTGGGGATCCAGTCGCTCACCCTCGCCCCCGGCTGGCGCAAGCAGGACGTTTCACTGTCCGATGCACTGCTGCTGGCCCGCGAGCGCGACCGCTTGGCCGGCTACACCTCGGTGGGTCCGCATCGGGCCGATTGGAGCGTTGGCTTCGCCAGCATTCCCGGCCGCGACGCCCTCTCGCGTGGCCAGGCCAAGCTCACCGCCCTGACCTGCCTGCTGGCGCAGGCCGAGGACTATGCCGAGCAGCGCGGCGAGTGGCCGGTCATCGCGCTGGATGACCTGGCCTCGGAGCTGGATCGCAACCACCAGGCGCGCGTGCTGGACCGTCTCAAGGCCGGTCCGGCGCAGATCTTCATCACCGCCACCGAAACCCCGGCGGCACTCGACGGCGTGGCCGACATCAGCCGGTTCCACGTGGAACATGGACAGGTGCTGCCTGTGCCATAGTGGCTCCAGGGGCCACCGCGCCCGGCTGGTATAATTGCTGTTGCAACCCCTTATCCCTCGGCGCCCCGCCTCATCGCGGTGGCCCGACCTGCGGAGCCTATGGCAAGCGCAATGACTGAAGAACAGAACACCCCGGCAAATAGCGGCAACTACGACGCCAACAGCATCACCGCCCTGGAAGGCCTGGAGGCGGTTCGCAAGCGTCCTGGTATGTACATCGGTGACGTCCATGACGGCACCGGTCTGCATCACATGGTGTTCGAGGTCGTCGACAACTCCATCGATGAGGCCCTGGCCGGCCATGCCGACCATGTGGCCGTCACCATCCACGCCGATGGCTCGGTGTCGGTGTCGGACAACGGGCGCGGTATCCCGACCGGCAAGCACGAGCAGATGAGCAAGAAGCTCGACCGCGAGGTCTCCGCTGCCGAAGTGGTGATGACCGTCCTGCATGCCGGCGGCAAGTTCGACGACAACAGCTACAAGGTGTCCGGCGGCCTGCACGGCGTGGGCGTCAGCGTGGTCAACGCGCTGTCGCAGAAGCTGGTGCTGGATATCTTCCAGAGTGGCTTCCACTACCAGCAGGAATACGCCGACGGTGCCGCGCTCAACCCGCTGCGCCAGGTGGAAGCCAGCACCAAGCGTGGCACCACCCTGCGCTTCTGGCCGTCGGTGAAGGCGTTCCACGACAACGTGGAGTTCCACTACGAGATCCTGGCCCGTCGCCTGCGCGAGCTGTCCTTCCTCAATTCGGGCGTCAAGATCGTGCTGGTGGACGAGCGCGGCGACGGCCGTCGCGACGACTTCCATTACGAAGGCGGCATCCGCAGCTTCGTGGAGCACCTGGCCCAGCTGAAGACCCCGTTGCACCCCAACGTGATCTCGGTCACCGGCGAGTCCAACGGCATCACCGTGGAAGTGGCGCTGCAGTGGACCGATTCCTACCAGGAAACGATGTACTGCTTCACCAACAACATCCCGCAGAAGGACGGCGGTACCCACCTTGCCGGCTTCCGCGGCGCGCTCACCCGTGTGCTCAACAACTACATCGAGCAGAACGGCATCGCCAAGCAGGCCAAGATCAACCTGACCGGCGATGACATGCGCGAAGGCATGATCGCGGTGCTGTCGGTGAAGGTGCCCGATCCCAGCTTCTCCAGCCAGACCAAGGAAAAGCTGGTCAGCTCGGACGTGCGCCCGGCCGTGGAAAGCGCGTTCGGCCAGCGCCTGGAAGAGTTCCTGCAGGAAAACCCGAACGAAGCCAAGGCGATCGCCGGCAAGATCGTGGACGCCGCGCGCGCCCGCGAAGCGGCCCGCAAGGCCCGCGACCTGACCCGCCGCAAGGGCGCGCTGGACATCGCCGGCCTGCCCGGCAAGCTGGCCGACTGCCAGGAAAAGGATCCGGCGTTGTCCGAGCTGTTCATCGTCGAGGGTGACTCGGCAGGTGGCTCGGCCAAGCAGGGCCGCAACCGCAAGAACCAGGCGGTGCTGCCGCTGCGCGGCAAGATCCTCAACGTGGAACGCGCCCGCTTCGACCGCATGCTCGCCTCCGACCAGGTCGGCACGCTGATCACCGCGCTGGGCACCGGCATCGGCCGCGACGAGTACAACCCGGACAAGCTGCGCTACCACCGCATCATCATCATGACCGACGCCGACGTCGACGGCGCGCACATCCGGACGCTGTTGTTGACCTTCTTCTACCGGCAGATGCCGGAGCTGATCGAGCGTGGCCATGTGTATATCGGCCTGCCGCCGCTTTACAAGATCAAGCAGGGCAAGCAGGAGCTGTACCTCAAGGACGACCCGGCGCTGGATGCGTACCTGGCCAGCAGCGCGGTCGAAAACGCCTCGCTGATTCCGGCCGATGGCGAGCGGGGCATCGAAGGCGTGGCGCTGGAAAAGCTGCTGCTCACCTTCGCCTCGGCGCAGGAAGCCATCAGCCGCAACGCGCACCGCTACGATCGGCAGGTGCTCGAAGCGCTGATCGACTTCACCCCGATGGACCTGGAGCACCTGCGCAAGGCCGGCGCCGACGAAGGCCTGGCCGCACTGGCCACCCGCCTCAATCGCGGCAGCCTGGGTGCACCGCGCTTCAGCCTGGAACTGCAGGAGCCCACCGACGAACGCCCCGCCGCCGTGCTGGTCACCCGTCGCCACATGGGCGAACAGCTGATCCAGGTCCTGCCGCTGGCCGCCTTCGAAACCGGCGAACTGCGGGCGCTGCACCAGTCCTCGCTGCTGCTGCATGGCCTGGTCCGCGCCGGTGCCAAGATCAGCCGCGGCGCCAAGTCGGCCGAGATCGACAGCTTCGCCGAGGCGCGCAACTGGCTGCTGGACGAGGCCAAGAAGGGGCGGCAGATCCAGCGCTTCAAGGGCCTGGGCGAAATGAACCCGGAACAGCTGTGGGACACCACGGTCAACCCGGACACCCGTCGCCTGCTGCAGGTGCGCATCGAAGATGCGGTGGCCGCTGATCAGATCTTCAGCACCCTGATGGGTGATGTGGTCGAACCGCGTCGCGACTTCATCGAAGACAACGCGCTGAAGGTCGCCAACCTGGATATCTGACACAATCGGGACACGGCCGGCCGGTTGCGCCCTGCAACCGTGCCGGTCCTCGTCTTTCGATGCCAGGAATCCGATGTCCGCTACGTCACCGGCGTCCGACACGCCGCCCGTTGTCACCTCGCCCCCCACCCTCCCCTCCGCCGGCGGCAAGCCCGGTCGGCCGGTGGCTGGATTCTTCCTCGACCTGGTCATCGCCGTGGCTACGCTGCTGGCGCTGAGCATGCTCAGTGGCCTGGCATGGGGCCTGTATCGCGGCGCCGTCGTCGGCGCGGAAGCCGCCGGCCAGGGCACCCCGCTGGACACCAACGCACTGGCCCAGCAACTCGGCCAACCCGGACCGCTGGCGCAGATCCTGATGGCGCTGTTCGCCACCGGTGGCGCCGCCTTGCTGGTCTATGTCCTGCGTCGCCGCGCCGATGCCGGCGAACGCCGCGCCTCGTTGCAGGCCGTGCAGCGCCCCGCCACCTGGGGCTGGACGTTGCTGGTGGCCACCGGCGTGGTGATCGGCAGCAACCTCATCGCTTTCCTCAGCAAGCAGGCCGGCATCGAACCGGTCCCCACCAACCTGCGGTTGATGGAAGAGGCGCTGGTGCAGTTCCCCGCCTTCCTGGCCATCTTCGCGATCCTGCTCGCGCCCGCCTACGAGGAACTGCTGTTCCGGCGCGTGCTGTTCGGGCGTCTGTGGAAGGCCGGCCGGCCCTGGTTGGGCCTGGTGCTGAGCAGCGTGGCATTTGCCCTGATCCACGAAGTCCCCGGTGCCGGCAGCGGCAACGGGCCGTGGGAAATCACGCAGCTGTGGCTGGTCTACGGCGGCATGGGCGCCGCCTTTGCCTGGCTGTACCAGCGCACGGGCACCCTGTGGGCCCCGATCGCCGCCCACGCGCTGAACAACGCCATCGCGCTCGGCGCGCTGATGTTCCTGGGCATTCACTGATCGCTGACCGGACTTGACGAAAATTTACGTCCGGGCGTTACACACTGCGCACATGAACACGGGGGACCTGCCATGAAACCAGTACTGTTCGGCGTCGCACTCGCGCTGTTGGTCAGCGCCTGCGCCACCACTACCTCGCCCACCGGGCGTCGGCAGATGGTGGGCGGCGTGTCCCAGGCCGAACTGGACCAGCTTGGCGCTCAGGCCTTCAACGAGACCAAGCAGAAGGAAAAGGTCAGCAGCGACGGTCGCCAGAACGGCTATGTGCAGTGCGTGGTCAATGCACTGGTCGCGCAGCTGCCGCCACAGTACCGTGGCGTACGGTGGGAAACCGCCGTCTTCGTCGACCCCGAGCCCAACGCATTCGCCCTGCCCGGCGGCAAGGTCGGGGTCAACACCGGCATCTTCACCGTGGCCAGGAACCAGGACCAGCTGGCGGCCGTGATCGGCCACGAGATCGGCCATGTCATCTCGCGCCACCACGAGGAACGGCTGACACGCCAGATGGGCGCGCAGACCGGCCTGGCCGTGCTGGGCATCCTGGCGGGCGCCGCCGGTGGTGAAGGCGCAGCCAATACCGTCAACCAGTTCGGCGGCGGTGCGGCGCAGGCGGCCTTCCTGCTGCCGGGTTCGCGGACCCAGGAAAACGAGGCCGACGTGGTCGGCCAGCGGCTGATGGCCGAGGCGGGGTTCGACCCGGGCCAAGCCGTCAACCTGTGGCAGAACATGATGGCCGCCAGTGGCGCCCGTTCGCCGCAATGGCTGTCCACCCACCCCGACCCGGCCAACCGCATCCGCGAACTGCAGCGCGATGCCCCGGCCCTGGCCGGGGTGTACCAGCAGGCGCAGGCGGCCGGACGACGGCCGAAGTGCGGCTGATACGACCAAAGGATGCTGTATTGCAGCATCGGAAACGATTTCTCACGCCATCAGTTTCTGATACGTTTGGCGGCTCAGATTTTTCTGACAGTCCGTTTTGATGCCGCTGCGGCGGTTCGATCGAGGTGAAAGATGATTTTCAGCAATCACAAGCAAGCCGTGCTTTCCGTCCTCATCGCGACCGCCCTCGGTGGCGCCGTGGTCACCGATGCCTTCGCCCAGTCCTCGCGGTCGTCCGAACGCGGCAACCGTGGCGGCAAGCAGGCCAAGGCCGAGGTGCTGTTCCCGAACGCCACCCGCCAGGAACCGAACGCCAAGGCGTCGGCCAAGCTTGGCAGCAAGCTGCAGAAGCTGATTGACACCTACAACGACCAGAAGTTCCCGGAGACCCGGACCCTGGCCGACGAGATCCTGGCCAACAGCGCCGCCAACGACTACGACAAGTCCCTGGCCGCGCAGCTGGCCTCGCAGGCCGCCTACAACCTGGACGACTCGGCCGCGGCCAAGAAGTACCTGCAGCAGGTGCTCCAGCTCAACAGCCTGGAAAACAACGGCTACTTCCAGTCCATGCTGATGCTGGCCCAGCTGCAGCTGCAGGACAACGAGACCGACGCCGGCCTGGCCACGCTCGACAAGTACTTCGCCGAGAGCAAGTCGGCCAAGCCGGAAGAACTGATCATCAAGGGCCAGGCGCTGTACCAGGCCGAGCGCTACCCCGAGGCCATCCCGGTGCTGCAGCAGGCCATCGCCGGCGCCGCCGAGCCGAAGGACAACTGGAACCAGCTGCTGATGGCCGCCATGGCCGAAGCCGGCCAGACCGGTGAAGCAGTGAAGCAGGCCGAGGCGCTGGCCGCCAAGAACCCCAACGACAAGAAGGCCCAGCTCAACCTGGCCAGCATGTACATGCAGGCTGACCAGATGGACAAGGCCGGTGAGGTCATGGGCAAGCTGTACACCGCCGGCAAGCTGACCGACGAACGTGAATACAAGCAGCTGTATTCGATCTATGCCAACACCGAAGGCAAAGAAAAGGAAGTTATTGCCGTTATCAATGAAGGGTTGCAGAAGGGCATCCTGAAGCCGGACTACCAGGTGTACCTGGCCCAGGCCCAGGCGTACTACTACTCCGACCCCCAGCAGACGGACAAGGCGATCGAAGCGTGGCAGAACGCCGCCCCGCTTTCCAAGGACGGTGAAACCTACCTGAATCTGGCCAAGGTGCTGTATCAGGAAGGGCGTGTCCCGCAGGCCAAGGAAGCGGCACGCCAGGCGAAAGCCAAGGGCGTGAAGAATCCCAAGGATGCTGACAAAATCATCAACCTGAAGTAAGTAGGAATAACGCCTGAACGCCTGCCACAGTGATGCGCAGGCGCTCAGGATT
Source organism: Stenotrophomonas sp. (assembly GCF_036662295.1). GTDB lineage: Bacteria > Pseudomonadota > Gammaproteobacteria > Xanthomonadales > Xanthomonadaceae > Stenotrophomonas. The sequence goes on along the minus strand of NZ_JAVWXA010000026.1, from coordinate 1,293 downwards.
GGTATAAGCTTGGAGGTTCCTGCGGTGTCATGCACCGCTGATCATGGGCTACCTGTCCCCGGGTATCCCGGCCCCACTAATGAGCTCTTGGCGCATGACGGAACAACTAGTCGTTCACAGGTACGAACAACGCGATGACACCGGCTTCAGCTGGCCGCGTATCGTGGGTATCGCTTTTGTAATCGCACTGCATCTCGCCGCCTTCATGATGCTTCTGATTCCGGCTGTGGCTCCCAAGGCCGCTGCGGAGAAGGAACGCAACATCATGGTGACCCTGGTCGACGCTCCGCCGCCGCCCCCACCGCCGCCGCCGCCGCCGCCGCCGACTGAAACGCCGCCGCCGCCGGTCAAGAACCTTTCGCCGCCGAAGCCGTCGCCCGTTCCGCCGCCGCCGCAGGCGCCGGTCATCGACGTGCCCGAACCGCGTCCGAACGACATCGTCACCCCGCCCAGCCCGCCGTCGCCGCCCGCGCCGCCGAGCCAGATCGAGGCCAGTGTCGATATCTCCTCCAAGAACATGAACCCCCCGCGCTACCCGCCGGCTGCATTCCGCGCAGGTATCCAGGGTGAAGTCATCCTGATCATTGATGTCGACGCCAATGGCAACGTCACCAATGTGTCGGTCGAACGGTCCAGCCGTAACCGTGACCTCGACCGCGCCGCGATGGAAGCAGCTCGCAAGTGGAGCTTCCGATCTGCGGAGTCGGGCGGGAAGAAGGTCGCAGGTCGCGTTCGCGTCCCGGTCAACTTTGCGCTGAACTGATGGTCGCAGGTGGCCCGCCGGCCACCGCCTTCGTCGGTTATATGTAGCTACACCATTCATCACCACACACAACAAAGGTAAGCGTCATGCTGCAGGAACTCTTCATCGCCGCTGCTGCTGGGGGCAACCCGTCGAATGCCCTCTCGCAGATGGGCTTCGAGCATTTGATCCACGAAATGACCACCCAGCCGGGTGACTTCGCCGTCTCCTGGGTCGTGCTGCTGACCCTGATCATCATGTCGGCCATGTCCTGGTACTGGACCGTCATCAACATCTTCCGCGCTACCCGCCTGAAGAGCGCTGCCGACAAGGTCGTGAGCCTGTTCTGGGATACCCCGAACGCGCAGGACGCCATCCGCGCCATGGAAGAACAGCCGGCTTCCGAGCCGTTCTCCAAGATCGCGCTGGACGCTGCCCAGGCAGCTGCCCACCACCAGCGTGCCGAAGGCGGCGCCACCGGTGGCCTGGGTGAAAACCTGAGCCGTTCGGAGTTCGTCGATCGCGCCCTGCGTCAGGCCGTGACCCGCGAA
>NZ_JAVWXA010000025.1:26710-48379 GCF_036662295.1 Stenotrophomonas sp. | reverse complement strand
TCCCGCGAACCCGCACACCCCCACCCCCGACAGTTGGCCGGTGGCCCGCAGGAGATCAACGGCCGCGGCACTTTCCGTTTGTCGGTGGTCGTTGGGAACAAAGGGGGCTGTGGGATGCCGGCCAGCGGCCGGCACTACCGGCGGCATGCACCGGCCGGCTGTCTGGGGCGGGTACGGCAGCGTGCTCGCGCGCCCTTGCAATGCAATGCCCCGCGCCTGTTCGAAGAACCGCTTGGGGTCTTCGCGCAGACGCGGGGCATGTGGTGATGTCTTGTGGCGTGTGGTCAGCGCAGCAGCGCGATCAGCAGCAGGACGGGGATGGGGATGCCGAGGAACCACAGCAGCAGGTATTTCATGGCGGATGCTCCTTGTTGGACGGGGGCTTAGAGGTCGCGGCGGCGGCCGCCCCAGGTGGCGAAGAGGCTGGCGCTGAAGGCGCCGACGAGCAGGGTGATGAACAGCCAGAGCGCGGCGTAGGCGGTGGCCTTGCGGGCGTCGTCGGCCGCCTGTTTTGCCTGGTTCTTGGCGGTCTCGATGCTGGCACGCAGGCGGGCCTGCATGTCGGTCACGCGGGCCTGTGCCTCGGCCTGGCTGATGCCGGCGTTGCGGGCCACCACCTGCGCCAGGTACTGGCTGTCGGCCGGCGCCATGGTGGGGGTGGTGAGGCTGTTGACGACGATGCGGTTGACCTCGGCACGAACGTCGCCGCCGCGACCCGGGCCCGGACCGCGGTCGCTGCCGGGCATCGGGCGCGGCGGCATCGGCTGGGTGCCGGCCGGGGGTGCCGGCGGTGCGGCGGCGGGGTCACCCGGCGGCGGTGCCATCGGCGCGTCCGCCGCAGCGGTGGGGTTGGCGCGGAACAGGCCGTCCACCCAGTACTGCAGGTCGCCGTGTTCGCCCATCGCGGCCGGTGCACCCGCCGCGGCCAGGCCACCAGCCGCGGTGGTGGCCGCGCCGGCGGTGGCACCGGCCACCTTGGCACCGGCGCCCAGCACGCCACCGATGGCGGTGGTCAGCAGGCCGGCGGTGAGCAGGGTAGCCACCGACCAGGACAGGAAGCCGTGCGCGGTATCGCGGAAGTAGGTCTCATCGCCGTGCAGGTTGCTCCAGCGATGGCGCAGGCGGCCGGCCAGGTAACCGCCCAGCCCGGAGGCGGCAATAGCGGTCAGGGTGAGCCAGGCGATGCTGGACCAGCCGAACGTATCGGCCGACACGCCCTCGTAGGCCCACGGCGAAACCGAGGACAGGCCGAGGCCCACGCCGAGGATCAGCAGGACCAGCGACAGTGCCGCGGCGGCGGCGGCACCGGCGAGGATGGCGCCCCACGACACGGTGCCTTCCGGCGCGGGGGCGACCACGGCCGGTGGCGTGACCACGGCGACCGTGGCGGCCACGGGTTGGGATGCGGCGTAATCGCCTGGTGTACTCATGGGGCAGGATCTCCGGCTGGTGCGCTGCGGATGCAGCAGACACCGGCAGGCTGCGCGCGACACCGTGAAATACCCGAGAGCCGCAGGCGAAGGGCGCGTGGACACGATCGCAACGCACGCATCACGCGCGGCGCGCGGGTTACCCCGTCAGGCGTCGTCGATGTCCTGCATGAAAGCGGCAACGGCCGCTGCCGCCGCCTCCGGACGCGCCTGCAGCAGCAGGTGCGGTCCGTCCAGCGAGCAGCTGGCGCGGGCGGGCAACAGCGCCGACAACTGCCGCTGGCAGCGCGCGGGCAGCAGCCGATCCTGGCGCGCATGCATGCACAGCGTTGGCACGCTGAGTGCGTGCGCCTGCGCGGCGACATCCACGCCCAGCGCCGCCATCGCACGCCGGCGCAGCACCGCCGCGTGCACGCGGGCGAGCGCGGTGTGCAGGGCCTCGCGCAGGGCCGGCGTGCTCCAGCGGCCCAGCAGCAACCACGACAGCGCCGGCATCGGCAGCGTGCGCACCGGCGCCCAGTACAACAGCGCCTGCAGGCGGCGCCAGGCATGCCAGGGCGAGCGCGCAAAGGTGGTGGACAGCACCAGCCCGCGCAGGCGCGGCGGCGGCGCCGCAGCGATCGCCACGGCCAACGGTCCGGAGAAAGATTCGCCCAGCAGCACGTAGTCGGCGTCGGTGGGCAGTGCGTTGCGTACGAAGGTGTCCAGCGCGGCGTAGTCCAGCGCCTGGTCCACCGGATAGGCGATCACGTCCGCCTCGATGCCGTGTCGCTGCAGGGCGGCGCTGAACGCGCCGTGCTGGCTGCCGGTGGCATCCAGCCCCGGCAACAGCACCAGCCGCCGGGCGCGCGCGCGATCGGCGCGCGCCGGCCGCGACGGCCTCAACGCGCGACGTCGGCCGCGGTGACCTGCGAGTTCTTGAGCGGTACCACGCCCTGCGACGAGGTCGGGTCGAGGATGACCATGGTCTCGGTGGAGCCATCGGGCCAGACCACCTGGAAGGTGCTGCCGGCCGGCAGCGAGGCGAACGGCATGCCGCTCTGCGCGCGGTAGACCGCGGCCACCTGGCTGGCACCGGCGCGGCGCACGTCTTCGGTGGCCTTGACCGAGGTCAGCGTCACCTTGGACAGGCTGCGATAGCGATCCTCGTAGGTATCGATCATCACCAGGCCGACCGCGCCGGCCGAGTAGGCCACAAACAACACCACCCAGAACCAGAACTTGGCACCATGCAGGAATCGACGGTAATTCATCGCCCGTTCCTCTGCTTGATCAATTTTTCAACCAACGTCTTCATTTTCCCCGCACCTTGCCGCGATACCGCAGCGTCATACACGAAAGTGGCAAAGTCCTGCCCACCGTCCTGCGAACAGATCCCTCCGTTCGCGCAGAAATTGTTCATCAGCACACTGTCGGCCCCACACGCCATGCCGAGTTCGCACGCGGCCAGGCGCCAGGCCAGTTCGCTGAAGGAATCACCGGCCACCAGCCCGTCCAGCGCGCGGTCACCGCTGGCGCGTTGGCCCATGCCGCTGGACAGCGCCATGTAGGCTTCCGGGTCGTGCGAGTCCATCACCCGCTCCACCAGCCCGCGCCGATAGCCGGCGTTGTCCTGCAGCGGCTGGCCCTCGGCGAACAGCGAGGCCTCGGCGGCGAGGTTGCCGGCCTTGGCGGCCTGCCGCCGCTGGGTGAGGATGAGCTGGCGGCCCAGGCCGTCGCTGGCGACAAAGCCACCGCAGCGGCGCGCCACGCGTTCGCGCGCCTGCACCATGGCCGGCGCGGCGGTCATGCCCATGCCGCTCAACAATGCGTTGTCCAGCTGGTAGCCGCCCGGGTCCATCGCATAGATGGCGCAGTAGTCGTAGACGCGGCTGACCATCCACGCCGCTTCGGCATTGCCCTGGCTGGCCTGCAGCTGCAGGCGCTGGGCATAGGCAAACAGATCGGTGTCGCCTTCGATGTCGGCGCGGATGTCCAGCGGCAGGCCCGAGGCGATCGCGTTGCCGCGTTCGCCGGCCAGCAGCTGGCGCGCCAATGCCTGGGCCTGCAGCGGGGCGTTGGCCGCCAGCGTGCCGGGCACCTCGTCCACCACGCTGGGCGCCGGCGCGTCGTGCCGCACATGCCCACCGGCGCGATAGCCCACCACCCCCAGCAACGCCAGGGCTGGCACGACCAGCAACCAGGTTTTGAGAGTGGGCACGAGCGCCATGCGCAGGACCGTAGGCTGCCGGCGAGGCAACGGAGGGCGCAGTTTAGCAAGCACGTGGAACGCTGTCTGAATCAGCCCGGGACTGTCGTGTCTCGCCGCCCTGGGAGACGAGGGACGGGCCGCAGACCCCCACAATGGTCTAGCATTCACCGTTTTCCGCAGGTAGCCCTCCCCATGCCGTTCCTGGAACTCACCCTCCGCTGCAGCGAATCCACCCAGCCCCGCTACGAAAACGCGCTGGATGATGTCGGCGCGCTGGCGGTGACCCTGCTCGACGCCGATGCCGATACCAGCAACGAGCGCGCGATCCTGGAGCCGGGCGTGGGCGAAACCCCGTTGTGGAACGACCTGGTGCTCAGCGCGCTGTTCCCGGCCGAGACCAACGCGCTGGCACTGCTGGCCGCGCTGGAAGCCTTCGACCCGGGGCTGGACTGGTCCGAGGCCAGCTTCCGCGCGGTGCAGGACGAAGACTGGGAACGCGCCTGGCTGGATCAGTTCCAGCCGATGGCCTTCGGCGAGCGCACCTGGATCGTGCCGTGGAACCATGACCTGCCCGAGGCCGCGCAAGCCGACGATGCCGCCGTGATCCGGCTCGACCCGGGCCTGGCGTTCGGCTCGGGCACCCACCCCACCACGGCGCTGTGCCTGCGCTGGCTGGACGGCCTGGCCGGCGAAGGCGTGCTCAAGGACCAGACCGTGCTCGACTTCGGTTGCGGCTCGGGCATCCTCGCGCTGGCCGCGCTCAAGCTCGGCGCGGCCGCGGCGGTGGGCGTGGACAACGATCCGCAGGCGGTGATCGCCACCGGCGACAACGCCGAGCGCAACGGTTTGCAGGCGCGCCTGCAGGTGTACCTGCCCGAACAGGAACCGCAGGCCACCTACCCGGTGGTGGTGGCCAACATCCTGGCCTCGGCGCTGGACGCGCTGGCCGAGGTGCTGGCCGCGCGCGTGGCCCCGGGCGGCCGCATTGCCCTGTCGGGCATCCTGCACGGGCAGGAAGACGAACTGCTGGTGCGTTACGCGCCGTGGTTCACACAGCTGGAGACCGCGCAGGACGACGACTGGATGCGCATCACCGGCGTGCGCCGCGCGTAAGGCGGCCTGAACGTGATTGAATGGGCGCGCCTCCGCTGCCCGGCCCCGACCCGATGACCGAGCCCACTCCGCCCCCCCGCCGCCCGTTGGCGACGTTCCTGCGCCCCGGGCCGGCCGATGCGTCGGCGCACGATCCGACCGCCGATGCACCGTCGCCGGTGATCGACCACGACGGCGCGCCCTCATCGGATGCGGCGGCATTGCCGCCGGTCACCGTGGGCAAGGACTGGACGCAGGCGATCTCGGTGTTCGATCCGCCCGTGGACGAACGCGAGACCGTCCACGCCGCTGACGACGCCGACACCGCGTGGCCGCAACGCGACCCGGCGCCGGAAGCGGACGGCGCCGATCTGGATGTGCAACCGGCCACCGCGCACGCCGCGGAGGTATCGGCGGACACCGCGTCCTGGGACGCGGCGCTCGATCCGGAGGCCGCTGCCGCAGCGCCTGCCAATGCAGCGCACGCCGCTGCCCCCGCACGCAGTGGCAGCGCACCGAGCTTCATGCGCTTGCCGACCGCGCGCCTGCGCACGCCGCGTTGGCAATGGGCCGTGCTGGCCGGGCTGGTGCTGTTGCTGGCGGTGCAGATCGCCGTGGCCGACCGTGCGCGGCTGGCCGCCGACGCCGGCAGCCGCCCGTGGATCGCCGGGGTCTGCAGCGTGCTGCGCTGCGCCCTGCCCGCGTGGCAGGAACCGGCGGCCTTCAGCATGATCAGCCGCGACGTGCGGCCGGTGCCCGGCCAACCCGGCGCGCTGCAGGTGCAGGCCAGCTTCCGCAACGATGCGCGCTGGGCCCAGGCGTGGCCGTCGCTGCGGTTGTCATTGTCCGATGCCGATGGCCGGGTGATCGGCACCGGCGTGTTCGCGCCGCGCGACTACCTGGACCGTTCGCTGGACGCCAGCAGCGTACTGGAGCCGGGACAAAGCGCGCAGATCGCCTTCCGCGTGCGCGAGCCGGCGGCCTCCACCGTCGCATTCACCTTCGAGTTCCTGTAAGCGGCCGCCGGGCCGGTGGCCGCGGCCAGCGTGGCAGCGCGCCCGCGCACGCGCTAGACTGGCCCCCTACAATTCTCCGCCAGGGGCTGCTGTCCGCCCCGGCATCTGCACCGGGAACCTCCTTGAACGCTGTCCTTTCTCGTCCTGACAATAGTCGTGGCGCGCCGAAGCCACCGCTGCGCGAACACGTGGCCCAGTCGGTCCGTCGTTACCTGCGGGACCTGGACGGTTGCGATGCCGACGACGTGTACGAGATCGTCCTGCGCGAAATGGAAATCCCGTTGTTCGTGGAAGTGCTCAACCACTGCGAAGGCAACCAGAGCCGCGCGGCGGCGATGTTGGGCATCCACCGCGCCACGCTGCGCAAGAAGCTCAAGGAATACGGCATCGCCACCTGATGCCGCGCATCGACCAACGGTCGATGCCTGCCGTTCAACGCGCCCACGCGCCGGCACACATCCGCATCCGGTAGCGCCCAACCGTGGGTCGGTGCCCGCCTTCAAGCGCTCCAGAAATACCGCACCAGGTGGAAAAACACCGGCGCGGCAAAGCACACCGAATCCAGCCGATCGAGCATGCCGCCATGGCCCTCGATCATGTGGCCCCAATCCTTGATGCCGCGATCGCGCTTGATCGCCGACATCACCAGGCCACCCCAGAACCCCATCAGGTTGACCACCAGCGACATCCCGAACGCCTGCCACGGCGTGAACGGGGTCAGCCACCACAGCGCCGCGCCCAGCGCACTGGCCGACAGCACGCCACCGATGAAGCCCTCCACGGTCTTGGACGGCGACAGCTTCGGGGCGATCAGGCGCTTGCCGATCAGCTTGCCCCAGATGTACTGCAGCACGTCCGAGGACTGCACCACGATCACCAGGAAGGCGAACAGCAGCAGGTTGCGCGCCGGCTCCACGCCGGCCAGCTTGAGGTTGAGCAGCGCCGGCACGTGCGAGATGCAGAACACGCAGATCATCAGCCCCCACTGCACCTTGGACGTGCGCTCCAGGTAGTCGGTGGTGTCCCCCCCGATGGTGGCCAGGATCGGCAGGAACAGGAACGCATAGACCGGGATCAGCAGCGTGTACAGCCCGTACCAGTCGGTCCACACCAGCCAGTACTGCCAGGGCAGCACCACGTAGAAGGCGGCCAGCAGCGCGTAGTAGTCGCCGGCCCGGGTGGGGGTGAGGGTGATGAACTCGCGCAGCGCGAACAGCGACACCACCGCAAACAGCAGCACCACCCCGGTGCGCCCGAAGAAGAACGCCAACGCCACCACGGCGGCCATCACCCACCACGCGCGGATGCGCGAGACCAGGTTGGCCAGCACCGTGCTGGGCGCGTGCCGGGCCCGCCAGCGCAGGGTCTCGGCGATGACGGTGGCCACCACCAGCACCGCCGCGATGCCGGCAAACAGCAGGCGGGTCTGGGCGTGCGTGGACAGCTGCGCCACGTCGCTGGCGAAGGTGGAAAACAGCAGCGGCATCATGCGCGCTGCCTGCGCGGCTGCGGGTCCAGCGCCATCAGCGAGACCCGCGCACGCTCCAGGAAACGGTCCTTGTCCTCGTCGGCCTTCAACCGCAGCGGCTCGCCGAAGGTGGTGGTGCACAGCAGCGGCAACGGCAGCCAGCGGCCCTTGGGCATCACCCGCTTGAGGTTGTCGATCCAGACCGGCACGAACTCCAGCTCCGGGCGCTGCCGGGCCAGGTGGTAGATACCGCTCTTGAAGGGCAGCACGCCCTCCTCGGTGTTGCGCGTGCCCTCCGGGAACAGGATCAGCGAGTTGCCCTCGTCCACCGCCTGGCACAGGCAGGCGATGGGATCGCGCTCGCGCCTGGCCGGGTCGCGCTCGATCAGCACGCCGTTGAACACGGCGTGGATGAGGTAACGGCGCAGGCCGTCGCGCTGCCAGTAGTCGGCCGCGGCCACCGGCCGCACCTGGCGGCGCAGGGTGATCGGCAGCGCCGACCAGATCAGCACGAAGTCACCGTGGCTGGCGTGGTTGCCGTAATACACGCGGTGCTCGCTGGAGGGCGCGCAGCCCTGCCACAACGCGCGTGCGCCGGTCAGCGCGCGGATCGCGCCACTGCAACTGCGTGCCACCAGGTCAGCCAGCATGTCCTGCTCCCTTCGTCATCGTCCCTGCCCCGGTTCACGCCACATGCCGCACACCCAACGCCACCAGCAACGCGGCCGCCTGCAGCAGCACGCACGCGCCCTGCCCGCGCAACAGCCGGCGCATGCCCTGCCAGCGCGCCGGCCAGCCGCGCGTGGGCGGCACCGTCGCGCGCAGCCCCAGCGCCGCCAGGGCGTCGTCGATCGGGCCCGGCGCCGCGTCCGGGTGCGCCTGCAGCAGCCCGTCCAGCAAGGCCCGGTCGAAACCGATGCGCACGGCGAAGTACGCCTGCCCCGTGCCGGCCAGCAGTGACACCAGCGCACCGGCCGTGGCCCACGCCGTGCCCGGCCACACCAGCAGCGCCAGCGCGGTGGCGGCCAGCAGCGTGGACACGACCGCCGGCACCCGCGCCTGCCGCAGCAGCGCGGCCATGGCCTGCACCTGCATGGCCGTGCTCATGCGCGCATGCCGGGCACGCCGACCGTGGCCGGCAACTGCACCGCTTCGGCGATCGCATCGCGATGCCGCTCATGCAGCACGATCCACGGGCAGTCCAGGCGCAGCAGCTTGATCGCCGCCTCCGCGGTGTCGGCATGGCCGCTCTGGCACAGCCAGGTGGCGACCGCGGCGGCACTGCGCGAATAGCCCAGTGCGCAGCACACCAGCACCTGGCCGCGCCGATGCCCGTGCGCGATCGCCTCGGCGGCGCGGCGCAGCTGTTGCGGGGTGGGCGTGGCCAGGTCGAGCATCGGCACGGTGCGGTAATGGCGCACGGTGGCGCGGAACGGCAGTTCGGCGCTGACATCGACCACGGTGGGCATCGGCAGGGCCTGCCCGGCATCGGGCAGGCGGCCCAGCCACACCCCGTCGATCACCAGCTGCGGCTGCGGCGCACGCCGCGTCCACCAGCGCGAGTTGAACCATGCCGCCAGCAGGTAGGGCGCCAGCAGCCAGCGCGCGGCCATGCTCAGCCGGCCGTCTTCCTGCTTCTGGAACACCGCCGTGCCCAACGCGGCATAGCCCAGCGCCACCAGGGCCAGCGACAGCGCCGGCCAGCCCAGCCACAGCACCCAGCCGCCAAAGGTGAGCGCCAACGATGCGCACAGTGCGCTGCCCAGCGCGTACAGCGCGGCCAGCCGCCAGCGGGTGGGGTCGGCGGCCCACTGCGCCTGGGCGAGGGGTGAGCGCCCGTGCGCCGGCCACAGCCACACGCACAGCCAGCCCACGGCCACGCCGGTGGGCACGTCCACGAAGTGATGCTGCCAGGTGGTCAGCACCGACAGCCCGATCAGCGCGAACCATGCGTGCAGCGCCGCGCGCCACCAGCGCCGCAGGTGCGCTGCATAGCGCACCCACAGCACCACCAGCAGCACGATGTGCAGCGACGGGGCCTGGTTGAACGGCTTGTCGAAGCCGAGCAGCACGTCGAACAGCCAACCGAACACCCCACCGGTTTCCGGCCGCTCCAGGCTGAAGCGCAGCGGCCACAGCAGGAAACAGGCCACCGACAGCAGCTGTGCGGTGAACAGGCGGCGCGCGTGCATGTCCAGCTCGGCGCGCCGGGTGCAGATGAAGAACGAGGCGACGTAGAACAGGTCGATGGACCAGTACGGCACGATGGTCCACGCCTGGAACGGAATGCGCGCCTCCCAGTCGAACACGATCGAGGGCACGTAGGACAGCCGCCCGGCCATCGCATTGGCAAAGCCGTAGCTCAGGAAGAAGAACGGGCCCAGCAGCGCCAGCCAGAGCAGCGCACGCCGCCAGGGCCGCGCGCCTTCGTTCATTGCGCCACCCGCCGCGCCAGCGAGACGGTGAAGATGCCGAAGCGGTCGATGCGCTGGGTGACCTTCTCAAAGCCGGCCAGGCGCACCAGTTCGTCCATCTCCTGCTGGCTGCGCCGGCGCATCACCCACGCCGCCCCTTCGCGGTGGCTGGTAAGCGCCCGCGCGATGAACTCCAGCTGCGGGTGCCACGGCTGGCCCGTGTAGACCAGGTAGCCGCCCTCGCGCATGGCCGCGGCAATGCCCTGCAGCGAGCGCAGCACCGCATCGTTGTCGGCGAACAGCTCGTACAGGCCCGACACCGTGGACAGCGTCGGTGCCACCGGCAGGGCCGCCAGCGAGGCCGCATCGAAGGCATCGCCCTGCTCGAAGGTGGCGATGTCATCGGCACCGAACTCGCTGATCAGCCGGCGCCCGTCGATGACGTTGCGTTCGCTGAAATCGCGCAGGGTGATGGCCTCGGCGCGCTGCTCGCCATGGGCCAGCGCATCGAGCACGTAACGGCCGTGCCCGGCGGCCACGTCCAGCACGCGCACCGGGCGGCCTTCGCCATGCAGGTGCAGGGCGGCCAGCTGCAGCAGTTCGCGCACGTGGGTGCGGCGGATGCGGATGCCGCGCCAGCCGATCGCATCGAGGTAGTTGCGGTCGATCATGCGGCCCAGTGGGCCACGGCCACGGGCCTGGTCGCGGTAGATGTAATCCAGCGTGCTGCCCGAATCGAAGCCGCTCTCCAGGCCCAGGGCGATGCCCTCGGACAGCGAACCGCCCACGCGCAGGCCGGCGCGGGTGAAGCGCCAGTAGGCGTCCTTGGCGCTGTTGCGCTGTGGCGGCCAGGACAGGATCTCGGCCTCGTCGAAGGTGGGCCCGTGGCGGTGCGCCTCGCGCAGGCTGGGCCGCACCAGCGGCTGGGCGAAGCGCTCGCCGACGAAGCGGCGGATCGCGGCGATGGCCGGGGCGCGATCGCGCTCGCCCAGCGTGTCGTGGAAGAAGCCCGGCAGCAGGTGGCGCTCCTTGATCGGGCTGGACAGCCGCTCGTAGAACCGGTCCTGCGGCGCGCGGTGCACCACGAAATCCGAGCCGGACACCAGCAGCTGGGTCGGCACGGTGATGGCCTGCGCATCGCCCACCACGCGCGCGGCGGCCTCGTACAGGCCCAACAGCACGCGCACCGAGATCGGCCGGGTGATCAGCGGATCGGTGCGGTAGCTTTCCACCCGCGCCGGATCGTGGGTCAACCACTGCGGCTTGACGTAGCTGTTGACGAAGAAGTTGCCGCGCAGCGCCTGCATCAACTTGAGGCCCGGCACCGCCAGCGGTACGTACAGCTTGACCTTGAAGGCCGGCGAGGCCAGCACCAGCGCGCGCAGCGGCGGCGCGTAATCGTGCACCCAGGTGGCGGCGACCACCGCGCCCACGCTCTGGGCGATGATGGCGATGTCCTGCACCGCGATGCCGTGCTGCTGGCCGATGTGGGCGATGAAGCTGTCCAGGTCGCGCACCAGCGCGTCGAAGCCGGGCGCATCGCCGCGTTCGCCGGGCGACTGCCCGTTGCCGCGCGCATCCCAGGCGAAGAAGGCGGTATCGGGCAGGTCCAGTTCGTCGACCAGGTGCGCGACCCGGCCGGAATGTTCATGGCCACGATGCAGCAGCACCACCGCGCGCGGCGGCGTGGCCGCGCCCTGGGCCGGCCAATGCCGGTAGAACAGCGGCTGCCCGTCGAAACTATGAAATTGCAGATCGTGCTGTGAACGCATGCATCACTCCGTTGTGCATCCTGGAACCTGCTCAGCCGGGTTCGGCCAAGCCATTGCGTACCCGTCGCCAGGCCGTGGCCACGCACAGCGCCGCGGCCACCCACGCCACGCCGGTGACGATGCCACCGTCGATCCAGCCCAGCGCCAGCAGCAACCCCGTCGCCCCCACCACGAAGGCGCGGTCGCTCTTGCCCATCGGCCCGTCATAGCGCCGACTGGCGCCGACCATCACCCCCAGGACGCCAGCGTACTCGCAAACCGCCGCCAGCCACGTCAGCGCCCACAGCGCGAGCGGATCGACGCCGGGCACGCTGAGCAGCGCCAGGTAGAGGGCCGCGTCGGCGACGATATCGCACAACTCGTTGAGATAGGCGCCCAGTCGCGACTGCTGGCCGAACTCGCGCGCGAGCATGCCGTCCACGGCGTTGAGCGCCATGCGCAGCAGCATCCACACCGGCAACGCCAGGTACAGCAGCGGCCGCGCCGGCGCCCACGCCCAGACCGCGGCGGCCACCGCCAGCGACACCACGGCGGCAAACACGGTCACCGCATTGGCGGTGACGCCGCTGCGGTGCAACCCGCGTACGCCCGGGCGCAGCAGGTCCTGGAAGCGCCCCTTCAATGCATAGATCGACATGCCGCAACGTCCTTTTGAACTTTCCTAATCTATCCCGCACCGCCAGCGCGGGGAATCGTGCGCGGGCAGGGCCGGCTCAACCGGCGGCCAGCAACTGCCGCCACAGCGCCAGGAACCGGTCTGAATACCAGTAGCCCTCGCGCTGCATCAGGTGGGTGGGCAGTTCGTCGTCCAGCCGATAGCGCCCGTCGAAGCGCTGGGCGAACTGCTGTTTCAACCGCGCCAGGTGCGCCGTGTCGTTGCCGAGCATGGCGCAGGCCAGCAGGCCCAGCCAGCCATCCACTTCATCCGGCTCGCGGGTGAAGGCCTGCTCGAACAACTGCCGGGCATCCTGCGGCCGGCCCAGGTCGAGCAGCATGAACCCGTAGTTGCGCTGGGCCTCCACGTTGTCCGGCTGGGCCTGCAGCAGTTGCTGCATGCGGATGGCCGCCTCGCCGGTGCGGCCCAGGTGGAACAGCAGGTAGCCGGCATGTTCAAGCAGGTCCGGATCGGCCTGCGCGCTGGGCGGCTGTGCCTGCTGCCTGGCGTCCAGGCGCGTCCACGCCGCCTGGAAATCCGGCACGGCCGCCTCTGCCTCGCCTGCCGACAGCGCCAGCCCGGCGCGGTTGAACCACGGGCGGTAATCCTGCGGTGCCTCGTCCATGGCCACCTGCAGGGCCGCACGCGCGGCGCGGATGTCCCCGGTATCGGCCAGGGCGCTGGCCAGGTTGAGGTGCACGCTCATGCGTTGCTCGGCACGGGCGGCCGCGTCCAGGTCCGGATCGCTCTGCAGCTGCAGCGCGGTGCGGTATTCCTGCACCGCCTTGGCCGGCTGCTTGAGCGACTGCAGATACAGGTTGCCCAGGTTGTAGTGCGCATCCAGGCGCTTGGGCTGCAGGCGCATCGCGGCCCGGTAGGCCGCCTCGGCCCTGGCGTGCTGGCCGCTGTCGCCCAGCGCATTGGCCAGGTTCACGCGCAGGCCGTAGTCCTGCGGGAAGCGCTCCACGCCGGCGGCGGCCACCACCGCCGCCTGGCGGTTGGCGCCCTCCTGCAGCAGCAGGGCGGTGTAGTTGATGAAGGCATCCGGTGCGCGGTTGCCCGGCAACGCCACCAGTTGCTCGTAATAGCGGCGCGCCTTGTCCACCTGCCCGGTCTGGCCGTAGTGGTTGGCCAGGCGCTGCTGGGTATCCAGGTTGCCCGGCTCCAGCTGCACGGCGCGCAGCAGGTCCTGTTCGGCGGCCGCATCGTCGCCCAGCGCGTGCAGCACCGTGGCGCGGTTGAGCAGGGCCATCGGCTCGTGCGGCACGCGCGCGATGTAGTCGTTGAAGGTATCCAGCGCGCGCTGCTGCTGCCCCATCCTGGCCTGCGCGGCGCCGAGGTTGAGCCAGGCGATGTCCAGCCCGGGGTCCAGCCGCACCGCCTGCGCGTACAGCTCGGCCGCTGCCTGCCACTGCCCGGCCTGGCTCTGCGCCAGGCCCTGGTTGAACAGCAGCTGCGCCTGGTTGACCGCGGGCAATGCCGCCGCCTGCGCCGCCGCCTTGGCGGTATCGCCCTTGCCCTGCCTGCGCAGCAGCGACAGGCGATTGGTGGTCACCTTCGGATCGCCGGGCGCCAGGGCCAGGGCGCGGTCGTAGGCGGCCAGCGCCTCGCGCGTGCGCCCCCGGCGGTCCTCGGTGGCCCCGATGTTGAGCCAGGTGTCCGCATCGTCCTTGCCCAGCGCCAGCGATGCCCGGAAATCGGCCAACGCGCCGTCCAGGTCGTTGAGCGCCAGCCGGGTCACGCCGCGGTTGTACGGGTACTGCGGCTCCTTCGGGGCCAGCTGCATGGCCCGGCCGTCATCGGCCAGCGACTGGCTGGACTGCCCCAGCGCATGCAGCGCCATCGCGCGGCTGCTGTAGTAGCCGGCCACCTGCGGCGACAGCGCGATGGCCTGCTCGATCCGCGCCAGCGCCTGCCGGGGCTGGCCCAGGCGGTAATGCGCCTGGGCGGCATGGAAGGGGATGTCCGCGTGCGTGCCGGTGCCGCCGGGGTCATCGCGGTAGGCCGCCTCGTAGGCGGCATGGACGGCCAGCAGGCGTGCATCGTCGTGCTGTTGGTCGAGCAGGTAAAGATAGTTGCGGAACAGGTTGGCGCCGTGGCCGCCGGCCGCCAATGCGGCGGCATAGCCGTCCAGGGCCCCGGCCACATCACCCGCCTTGGCCCGGCCAGTGGCCTGCAGCTGCAGGCTTTCGGCATCGTGCGGGTCGGCCTGCAGCGCCTGCGCGGCGGCGGCCAGTACCCCGTCGTTGTCGCCCGTGGCCGCGGCGATGTAGGCCTTCAGCCGGTACAGCGACCCCTGCCCCGGGGCCAGGGCGATGGCCTGGTCGATCAGGCGCCGGGCGCCCGCCCAGTCTTCCACCTCGTAGGCCATGCTGGCCAGCTGGGCCAGATCCTCGCTGCTGGCACCGTCGGCATCGGCGGCCGCGTCGCGGTCACGCGCATCCCGCGCCGCGGCGGCGGCGGTCTTCATGTCCACCGTGGGCACCGGCTCGTCCACGGCGACGGCCTCCAGCGGGGCCTCGATCGCCACGCTGGCCGCCTCCTGCGCCTGCGCCTGCACCGGCGTCCCCACGCTGGCCCACGCCACCGCGCCGGCAAGCAGCGCGATCTTCCCTGATGTTCTCGACACGATACCGACCCGCAAATCCCTGGCAGAGCGCGCAGCCTACCCCAGTGCCGCCGCCTTGCGGCAACCGCCGCCTGTGCCGGATCGGGCCGGGACGCCCGGTCCGGGCCGCCGCGCGCCCACCGCCGGCCCCCACCGCCTACAATATCGGCCCCGCTCCGCTGCCGATTGCCCTGTCCCCATGACTGCTGATCTGTTGCCCGTTCGCCGGGCCCTCCTGTCCGTCTCCGATAAAACCGGTCTGATCGACCTGGCCCGCGCCCTGGCGGCGCGCAACGTGGAGCTGCTGTCCACCGGCGGCACCGCCAAGGCGATCCGCGACGCCGGCCTGGCGGTCAAGGACGTGGCCGAGCTGACCGGCTTCCCGGAAATGATGGACGGCCGGGTCAAGACCCTGCACCCGATGGTGCACGGCGGCCTGCTGGGCCGTGCCGGGCTGGATGACGCGGTGATGGCCGAGCACGGCATCGGCGCCATCGACCTGCTGGTGCTCAACCTGTACCCGTTCGAATCGGTCACCGCCAAGGCCGATTGCACCCTGGCCGACGCAGTGGAGAACATCGACATCGGCGGCCCGGCCATGCTGCGCTCGGCGGCCAAGAACTTCGCCCGCGTGGCGGTGGCCACCGATCCGTCGCAGTACGCCGAGCTGCTGGGCGAGCTGGACGCCAACGACGGCAGGCTGACGGCCGCCAAGCGCTTCGCCTTCTCGGTGGCCGCCTTCAACCGCGTGGCCCAGTACGACGCGGCGATCAGCAACTACCTGTCGGCGGTGACCGCCAGCGACGCGGCGGTGCCGGTGCGCAGCGAGTTCCCTGCGCAGATGAATTCCAGTTTCGTGAAGGTGATGGACCTGCGCTACGGCGAGAACCCGCACCAGAGCGGCGCGTTCTACCGCGACCTGTCCCCGGTGGCGGGCACGCTGGCCACCTTCCAGCAGCTGCAGGGCAAGGAACTGAGCTACAACAACCTGGCCGACGCCGATGCCGCGTGGGAATGCGTGCGTCAGTTCGACGCGCCGGCCTGCGTGATCGTCAAGCACGCCAACCCGTGCGGCGTGGCCGTGGGCGCCGGCAACGGCGATGCCTACGAGCTGGCCTACGCCACCGACCCGACCAGCGCCTTCGGCGGCATCATCGCCTTCAACAAGCCGCTGGATGCGGCCACCGCCCAGGTGATCCTGGACCGGCAGTTCGTTGAAGTGCTGATCGCCCCGGACTTCGAGCCGGCCGCGCTGGAATACGCACAGAAGAAGGCCAACGTGCGCGTGCTGCGCATCCCGCACGGCGCCGGCCGCAACACCTACGACACCAAGCGCATCGGCTCGGGCCTGCTGGTGCAGGCCGCCGACAACCGCGGCATGGGCCGTGACGAGCTGAAGGTGGTCAGCAAGCTGGCGCCCACCGACAAGCAGTTCGCCGACCTGCTGTTCGCCTGGAACGTGGCCAAGTTCGTGAAGTCCAATGCGATCGTCTACGCCAAGGACAACCGCACCATCGGCGTGGGTGCCGGCCAGATGAGCCGCGTGTACTCGGCGCGCATCGCCGGCATCAAGGCGGCCGACGCAAACCTGGTGGTCGAGGGTTCGGTGATGGCCTCCGATGCGTTCTTCCCGTTCCGCGACGGCATCGATGCCGCCGCTGCGGCCGGCATCAAGGCGGTGATCCAGCCGGGCGGTTCGATGCGCGACAGCGAAGTGATCGCCGCCGCCGACGAACATGGCCTGGCGATGGTGTTCACCGGCGTGCGCCACTTCCGTCACTGATCCCAGGAGCGACACGGATGTCTGCAATGCGTTTGTACTCCCTGCTGGCGCTGGCGATCGGCGCCAGCGTCGGCCTGGCCGGCTGCAAGCCCACCGCCACGCCCGCCCCGGCGCAGCCCGCCCAGCCGGCCGCCGCCGCGACCCCACCGGCCACCGCCACCGCGCACGTGAGCCGCACCGCGCGGCTGCAGGCCTTCCTGGCCGAGCGCTATGGCAAGGGCGCACGGTTGTCCGAGGGCTGGCGGGGCACGTGGACGCAGGAGGGCGAGGCGCGCGCCACCGACTGGACGGTCTGCGCCGAGCAGCCGGCGGTCAGTGGCGACAGCTGGCAGCAGTTGCTGGCGGTGTGCGGCGAGCTGGTCGATGCCGGCCATGCCCAGCCGGGCACCATCGACTTCTACGTGCTGCGCCCGACCGCCGATGGCTTTACGGTGGCCGCCGAGCTGACCGGCGGCACCTACGGCAGCAGCGGCCGCCCGGGCACGGTGCAGATCGTGCGGGCCGGCAGCGATTTCTACGGCTTCCGCGCTGAAAGTGGCTGGTACGGCCAGGGCCATTCGCTGGAAACGCAGACCTTCGTGTTGCCCGGGCCGAACGGCCTGGTCGATGCCGGGTCGCTGCGCAGCCACATCGACAACAGCGCCTTCTACGATTGCGACGACGCCGATTCGGCCGAGGCCTGCCGCACCCAGGTGTTCAACCTGGACTTCCGCTACCGCTTCGACGACAGCGACCGCAGCGCGCGCAACTGGCCGCTGCTGATCGAGGAGACCGGCAGCGAGTGCGGCGGCAAGCCGGTGCGCCTGCAGCACCGGTTCACGCTGAACCCCACGCGCTGGACCTACGCCTTCCCCGATGCCCTGCAGCGGGAAAGCTGCCCGTGAGGCACAGCGACCGGCCATGAGCAGCCCCCTCGGCGAACTGATCCTCTACCGCACCGACGACGGCCGGACGGAGGTCCACCTGCGCGCTGCGGAGGGGACGGTGTGGATGACCCAGGGCGAGATGGCCGAGCTGTTTGATACGACCAAGCAGAACATCAGCCTGCATGTGCGGAGGATCCTGGAGGAAGGCGAGCTTACGGCCGATTCAGTTGTCAAGTTTGACTTGACTACTGCTGCCGATGGCAAGCGATACAGGACACAGCTTTATCGGCTTGAGCTGATCCTGGCAGTGGGGTTCCGCGTACGGTCCCCGCGCGGCCGCCAGTTCCGGCGCTGGGCGGGCTCGTCACTGGCCGAGTACCTGACCAAGGGCTTCCTTCTCAATGATGCTCGCCTGAAGGATGCCGAGCGCGCTGACTACTTCAAGGAACTGCTGCGTCGCATCCGCGATATCCGCAGTTCTGAAAAGCGTTTCTATCAAACCCTGCGCGATCTGTTCAAAGCCAGCAGCAGCGACTACGACGGCACTGCACAGACGGCCAGAACCTTCTTCGCGACGATCCAGAACAAGCTCGTCTACGCCGTCACCGGCCGCACCGCTGCCCAATTGATCGTTGAGCGTGCGGACCCTGATTCGGCGACGCTCGGCCTGACCCATTGGCAAGGCGATCGCATCCGGAAATCCGATGCCGTGGTTTCCAAGAATTATCTCGCCCAGCAGGAGCTGGAGCAGCTCAATCGTCTGGTGACCATGTTCCTGGATTTCGCCGAGGACCGTGCCGAGCGCCGTATCGAGATGCGCATGGCCGAGTGGCTCACCCAGACCAACCGGTTCCTCGATTTCAATGAACGCGCGATTCTTGAAGACGCAGGCCAGATCTCGCACCAACAGATGGAAGCGATCATTGCCGAGCGCTACGCCATGTTCGATCAGCATCGCCGCACCAGCGAGCTGAGCCAGGCCGAGCAGGAGGCGGAAGATGATCTCCGCCAACTCGAAGCAGAAGCAAAGGCACTCTCCAACCTGGCGCTGGAGCGCAAGGATTGATCGGCCTCCTCCACCCTTCCCCTTCCTGATTTCTCCGTTCGGATACTTCCCACATGAAGAAGATTCTTGTCATCGGCTCTGGCGGCCGCGAACACGCCCTGGCATGGAAGCTGGCCCAGTCCTCCCGTGTCACCGAAGTGGTCGTGGCGCCCGGCAATGCCGGCACCGCCACCGAAGACAAGTGCCGCAACGTGGCGGTGAAGGTGACCGACATCGACGGCCTGCTGGCGCTGGCCCAGGCTGAAGGGGTGGCGCTGACCGTGGTCGGCCCGGAAGTGCCGCTGGTGGCCGGCGTGGTCGACCGCTTCCGCGCCGACGGCCTGCGTATCTTCGGGCCGACCGCCGCCGCCGCGCAGTTGGAAGGCAGCAAGGCGTACGCCAAGGACTTCCTGGCCCGCCACAACATCCCGACCGCGTTCTATGCGGTGCACACCGAGATCGAGCCAGCGCTGGCTTACATCCGCGAGAAGGGCGCACCGATCGTGGTCAAGGCCGACGGCCTGGCCGCCGGCAAGGGCGTGATCGTGGCGATGACCCTGGCCGAGGCCGAGGACGCGGTGCGCGACATGCTCTCGGGCAATGCCTTTGGCGATGCCGGCGCACGCGTGGTGATCGAGGAGTTCCTGGATGGCGAGGAAGCCAGCTTCATTTCCATGGTCGACGGCACCACTGCCCTGCCGATGGCCACCTCGCAGGACCACAAGCGCGTGGGCGACGGCGACACCGGCCCGAACACCGGTGGCATGGGCGCGTATTCGCCGGCCCCGGTGGTCACCGACGAGGTGCATGCGCGGGTGATGCGCGAGGTGGTCAACCCGACCGTGCAGGGCATGATCGCCGACGGCATTCCCTTCACCGGCTTCCTCTATGCGGGCCTGATGATCGATGCCAGCGGCGCGCCAAAGGTGATCGAGTTCAATGTGCGCTTCGGCGACCCGGAAACCCAGCCGGTGATGCTGCGCCTGCAGTCGGACCTGGTGGACCTGGTGGAGGCGGCCATCGACGCACGGCTGGACCAGGTGCAGGCCCAGTGGGACCCGCGCCCTTCGCTGGGCGTGGTGATGGTGGCAGCGCCGTACCCTGAAACGCCGATCACCGGCGATGTGATCCACGGACTGGATGCCGTGCCGGCGAGCGCCAAGGTGTTCCATGCCGGCACCGCGCTGGACGCGCAGGGCCAGGTGGTCAGTGCCGGCGGCCGGGTGCTGTGCGTGGCCGCGCTGGGCGACAGCGTGCGCGATGCGCAGGCCAACGCCTATGCCGGCGTGGCCAAGGTGACCTGGGCCAACGAGTTCCACCGTACCGACATCGGCTGGCGCGCGATCGCACGCGAGAGCTGAAGCAGGCGCCACAGCCACGCATGGCGTGGCGCTATGGGCGGCACCGGGTAGATCCACGCCACGCGTGGATGCGCACTGCAAACGAGAAAGGCCCGACATTGCCGGGCCGTCTTCATTCGACGAGCCGTTGCCAACCCGATGCTATCAATCATGTCGCGCTTTTGCGGCCGGCGATGCATTGGAATGGGCACTACGGCGCTTCGGGTCAGGCCCAATGCACAGCTCCTCGTAGACCTTCAATCGAGGCGTATCGATGATGCCATGCGCATGAAGTCCGACCGCCGAATCGTATATCGCCTGCAATAGTGGGCTCTTGGCACGCATCTCATCCGGGACATTGGCCACTGCATGCCTCCTGCGCTGTTTCGCATATCTCAGCAGAACCAGATCGTCAGTTCGATAGCTGATCGCGTCATGTTCTGGCCTCAGAGCATCCACGCCACGCGTGGACGCGCCCCGCAAACGAGAAAGGCCCGGCATTGCCGGGCCTTTGTTCATTCCAACGCCATCCCGCCTTACGCGGTAAACAGCGCCTTCATCTTCTTCAGCGCGTTCGCCTCGACCTGGCGGATGCGCTCGGCCGACACGCCGTACTCGTCGGCCAGTTCCTGCAGCGTCACCTTGCTGTCCGCGTCCAGCCAGCGACGGCGGATGATGTCGCGCGAGCGCGCATCCAGTTCGGCCATGCCTTCGCGCAGCAGCTGCAGCTTGTTGTCTTCGCTGTCGGCCCGCTCGTAGGCCATCGACGGGTCTTCGGCGTCGGCCACCAGGTAGGCGGCCGGCGACGGCGGCGCGTTCTCGTTGTCTTCGTCGCTGGGCGCGTCGAAACCGATATCGCGACCGGACAGGCGCGATTCCATTTCGAGCACTTCGCGCTCGGACACGTTGAGGTCCTTGGCCACCGCGCTGACTTCGGCCGCGTTCATCCAGCCCAGGCGGGTCTTGGACTTGCGCAGGTTGAAGAACAGCTTGCGCTGCGCCTTGGTGGTGGCGACCTTGACGATGCGCCAGTTCTTGAGGATGAACTCGTGCATTTCCGCACGGATCCAATGCACGGCGAAGGACACCAGGCGCACGCCCATGTCCGGGTCGAAGCGCTTGACCGCCTTCATCAGGCCGATGTTGCCTTCCTGGATGAGGTCGCCCAGCGCCAGGCCGTAGCCGTTGTAGCCACGGGCCACGTGCACCACGAAGCGCAGGTGGGAATGGACCAGCTCGCGCGCGGCGTCCAGGTCCAGCTCGTCGCGGAAGCGGCGGGCCAGGTCCTGCTCGTCATCGACCGACAGCACCGGGATCTGGTGCACGGCACCGATGTAGGCGTCCAGCGAACCGAGCGCACTGGGAATCGGGAGATTGTTTGCCACAAGGGCAGTAGAGGTGTTCTGGCTCATAGGGCTCATCTTAGCAGTCCGATACTTCGACTGCTAAAGGGGAAAATAGTTCCAGCGTTCCATGGACGGGACGCTGGCGCTGATTGCCCCGCTAACGTACCGCGAATTGATGACACTGGCGAGTGGTGCCCGAAATGACATAATTCCTTTTAAATCAAATTCCTGCGTGCGATCAGGTCACGATTCCGTCGTTTTGGGCTGCACAATCCCGAATCGCGGGCCCATTCAGCATGAAAGCGTTGCCGGTCGTTCAGCCATCCGGCCAAGGCGCGCGATGCAGGGCGATCGGCGGCCCAGCCAGGCATGGCCTGGCGCTACCAGACTCAACAGCCCACCCCACGAAGCCGCCCGCCGAATCCGCCATCCCCGGTAGTGCCACGCCATGCGTGGCAAGCCAGACAATACCGAAGCCAAGGACCGCCATGCGTGGCAGGCCAGACAACACCGAAGCCAAAGCCGAAGCCGCCATCTCCGGTAGTGCCACGCCATGCGTGGCAGGCCAGACAATACCGAAGCCGGAACCGCCATGCGTGGCAGGCCAGACAATACCGAAGCCGGAACCGCCATGCGTGGCAGG
>NZ_JAVWXA010000025.1:0-26610 GCF_036662295.1 Stenotrophomonas sp. | reverse complement strand
GTGGCAGGCCAGACAATACCGAAGCCGGAACCGCCATGCGTGGCAGGCCAGACAACACCGAAGCCAAAGCCGAAGCCGCCATCTCCGGTAGTGCCACGCCATGCGTGGCAAGCCAGACAACGCCGAAGCCGGAACCGCCATGCGTGGCAGGCCAGACAATGCCGAAGCCAAGGATCGCCATGCGTGGCAGGCCAGACAACAGCGAAGCCAAAGCCCCACACCCGTCAGCCCAAACACCCCCGCCTAGTAATACCCAGCCATGTTCAAGAAGAACCCCTTCTGGTCATACCGCAGCTCGGTCATGTCATCGCTGAATTCGGTGAAGTTGTAGCCCACACCCACCTTGAAGTTCTCGCCCACGCGGCGGTCCACGCCCAGCAGCCAGCCCTTGCGCACGCCGCCGTCGCGGACCTTCAGCCAGCGGTGCTCGGCCAGGCCCTCCCACTTCTCGAACAGGCGGTAGCGCAGCTGCAGCGCGGCGAAGTCGGCGCGGCTGTCCAGCCAGGCACCTTCGCCGCGGCCGGTGCGGTAGTCGCCCCAGCGCGAGGCGAGCTTGGCCGCCATCTCCCAGCGCGCGCCCAGCTGGCGGATGCCCTCCAGCGACAGCACCTGCGAGCGCTGGTCGTAGAGGTTGCCGCCTTCCTGGCCGAGCGAGGCCACGTCGTAGAGATAGGTGAACTTGCCGAAGCCGGCCCAGCGCGTGTTGTCGTGCGGGCGCCAGGCAAAGCCGACGTTGGTCTCCACCAGCTTGGCGTCGGCCACCGGGTTGATGCGGTCGTCGGTGTCGGCATAGTTGGCGCGCAACGCGAAACGCCAGTCCTCGTTGAGCTTGTACAGCAGCCGGTTGGTGGTCACCCACTGTTCGCGCTGCTCGGCGCCGCTGTCGCGACGGTACTCCAGCTTGCTGCTCCATTGCGCCACCGCATCGGTGCGCCCGCCGCTCACGCTGTAGGCGCGGCGGTCGATGCGGCCCACGGTGGAATCCAGCTCGCCGTCCATCAGGGTGAAGCCGAGGTTCCAGCCCTGGGCCGGATAGAAGTCCATGCCGAAGGTGTGTACCAGCCCGGCGCTGTCCTGGCGCCGGTCCTTGAGGTACTGGCTTTCGTTGTAGACGTTGACCTGGTTGCTCAGCCGCCAGCGCTGGCCCAGGGTCCAGCCACTCTGCAGGCCGGTGTCGAACAGCGGGTCGGTGCCGGTGCGGTCGGTGCTGTAGCTGTAGCTGCCGTACAGGCTGTGGTCGGGGGCCATGCGGTACTCGGCATCGACCTTGCCGCCATGACCACGGCTGCCGCCACTGAGTTCGCCGCCCACGCTGCTGCGATCGCCAAACAGGTAGCGCGCACCGAGGGTGAGCAGGTCGTTCTTCTCATACGCGCCGCCATCATCGTCCAAGGTCACCTGGCCGGTGCCGTACAGCTCCCACGAGGCACCAAAGCGCTGGCGATAGCCGATGGCCGCCAGCAGCGCGGACACATCCTGCAGGGCCTGTTCCTCGCGCACGCGGCGCAGCTCGCCGGTGAGCTGGCCATCGTTGCCCAGCCGCCACTCGGCGGTGAGCTGGCTCTGTTCCAGCGCCAGTTCGCCCTGCTCGGTGCGGGTGTGGCGGCCGTACAGGCTGAGGTCGTCGGTGAGGTAGCCGAGGAACTCGGCGCCGTATTCCTGGATGGGTTGACCGGTGTCCTGGCGGGCCACCGAGAAGCCGGCGTCCACGTCGCGCCACCAGGCGCCCAGGCTCCAGTCGCGCGCGGTCCAGCCCAGCTCGCGCAGGTTGGCCCGCGCCTCCACCGCGCTGGCGGTGCCCGAGCGCCGGCCTTCATACGGATTGCGGCGGATGAAGCTCAAGCCGCCATTGTCCGAATAGAACACCGGGGCAGCCGTGGCGTCGGTGCGGGTCTGCTCCAGCTTGAGGTAGGTGCCGCGCCCGGCCTGCAGGGTGAGGTCGGCGCCCTTGAGGCTGTAGTTTTCGCCGCTGCGGTTCTCGTCGATCCAGGTGCCGCCGATGGCCACGTGATCGCCGATCCACTGCTTGCCGCGCGCACCGTAGGTGACATCGTCGCTGCTGAAGCCCAGCGGCACGTATTCGTAATCCACCAGCAGCAGCTGGTCGTAGCCATCCAGCGGCATGTCGCGGGTGATGCTGCGGACGTTCTCGCGGGTCAACTGGGCCAGCGGCCGGGTCAGGATCAGGCGGCCCTGCAGGTTGTCGATCTCATAGTCCACGCCCTCCTGCAGGGTGGCGCGGGTTTCGGTGCGGCCGGTGGTGCGGTCGCGCACTTCCAGCACCACCTGCTCCGAGCCGGGCAGCACGTCGGTGTGGCGAAGGTAGTAGAGGCTGCCGCCGGTGCCGAGGAATTCGCTGTGGCCGGGTGCCGACTGCGCCTCCGAGCCGAACAGCTTCAACTGCGAGCGCGCATCGCCCAGCGGGGTGGCCGCCATCGAGCGCCAGTTCAGGGCGCCGCCGTACAGCGAGCGCACGTACTGGCCGTATTCGGTGCCGGTGATGCCGGTGGCGTAGTTGCCCCACAGCGCCTGGCTCTGGTCCCAGTCCAGGCGCAGGTACAGCCGGCCCTGGGTGTCCACGTCGCGGTAGGTGGTGGAGTCATCACCGTAGACCGGGTAGTACAGGTCCGGGTCGAGCCGACGGAACACGTCCTGCGCATCGGCCTCGGTGAAGTCGCGGAACAGGTACTTGAGTTCGCGGTCCTGGGTGTCGGCCTGCGCCGTGACCAGGTACTTGCCGCGCATCTTGCCCTTCAGGTAGAACGCCAGCCGCCCCTCGCTGAGGAAGCCGTCGGTGTCGCGGTCGTCGGCCGCCAGCGGCTGCACGTTGCCGCTGGCGCTGTTCTTTGACAGCGTCACATCGGCGATGGCGACCAGGAACAGGTAGCGGCCGGTGACATCCACGTCCAGCTGGCGCTGTGCCGAGGGCGCATCGCGCGATTCCACGCGCATGTCGTAGCGATGCTGGCCCACCGGCTCGAGGAACTCGGCGGCGAACTTCTGCTCCAGGTCCACCGGGAAATCCTGGCCGTTGATGCGAACGCGGCTGTTGGGTTCCAGGTTGCGGCCGTACAGGCGCACGCGCGAGCCGTGGATGGGGATGTTCTGCAGGCGCAGCGTGCTCTGCCCATAGATGCTGTTGCTCACCTGCAGGTCCTGCGCGCTGTCGCCATCCAGCGCCTGGCCCAGGGTCTTCTGCACGTTCTCGCGGGTGACCTGCAGGCCGCGGTCGAAGTCGGCCGGGGTGACCAGCTGGATGCGCTGGGCGCGGGTTTCATCGAACGACCCGCCCGCCCCGTAGGCGCGCGCCACGTAGATCAGGTCATCGCCAGTGCGCAGCTTGATCTGCGCCGGCAGCTCGCCATTCCACTCGGCGTCGCCCACGTAGTCCACCGGCAGTTCGATGCGCGCCAGCGGCGTGACCAGGTCGGTGTCGGTGCCGCGATACAGCGTCACCTCCAGCTTCTGGATGAACGAGGCGTAGTTGTTGTAGCTGTGGAAACGCAGCGGGCGCGTCACCCGGCCCTGCTCGAACGGCACCGTGGCGGCGGCCTGCACGCTCAGGCTGGGCGGCACCATGGTGGGATCTTCGGTGGCCCACACCACCCCGCCGTTGGGCAGCTCGGCCATGAACTGGCCACCGGGGGCGGCTACGTCCGGGGTACTGGCCGGCGCCAGCGGCACCGTGTTGGCCGCGCGCGGGTCGCCCCGGCCGGGCAACGGCAACGGCGCGGCGTCGGCGTCCTGGTCGATACGCAGCAGCAGGCCGTCATCGCTGCGGCAGCTGTCACCCTCGCAGCGGATCGGGGCCGGCGGGGTGGCCGGCGACGGTGGCTGGGCCAGGGCCGGTGCCACGATCAGCAGCAGGGCGGCGGCCAGGCAGGCGGTGCGGCGGGTCGGCGCGGTGCTCGCGGCGATGGTCGGGCTCAGGATGGTCTTCCTCATGTCAGCGCCCCTCCCTGCGGGTGGGATCGGCGCCAGGCGGCGCAGGCGGTGCGTCCAGTGGCAGGTGGTGCAGCACGCGGCCATCGGCGGCCACCACCTCGATGGTGGTCGCGGCCGCCACGGCCGCCGGCACGCGCGGCTGCAACGCGGCCTGCACGGCCTGGGCGCGTTGCTCGGCCAGGGCTGCCTGGCCGGCCGTGGCGGTGAGCCGCAAGCGCCCGCCACCGCGTTCGACCAGCGCCTGGGCGGCCTTGTCCAGCACCGGCCCACGGTCGGCGGCCAGTTGCGTGCTGCCGGGGGCGAACAGGGCCTGACCCAGTTCGATCCGCGCCGGTCGCGCCGGCGGTGCCGGTTGCGCCTCGACTGTGCCCAAGGTGCCATCGGGCAGGCGCACGCCGAAGTCGAAGCGGGCCGGCAATCCGGGCGTGATGCGGCGGACCAGCGGATTGGGCGTGGTGAACAGCGCGCCGCCTGGCAGCGTGGCCGGATCGACCTTGAGGATGAAGTTGCGCCCGCGCGCCTGGCCACCGGGGATGCCGACCAGGTGGTAGCGGCCGAACGCGTCGGTCTCCATCAGCAGGCCTTCCACCGCCGCCACGCGCACGCCGGGGATGCCGCGTTCGCCCTCGTCCTGGATGCCGTTGCCGTTGCGGTCGTCGAACACGCTGCCGATGATCAGGCTCTCATCCAGCAGCGGATCGGTGGTGATGTCCACCTCGGCCGAGGCCACGTTGCCGATGCTGCGGTTCTCACCGTCGATGGCGGTGATGCGGTTGGTGTGCACGCCGGTGCCGGTGCCCGCGCCGACGCGCAGGTAGTACACCACCGTGGCGCGCTCGCCCACCGGCACGTCGATGCCATCGATGCGCAGCGGCTGCACGCCGCTGGTGCGTGCATCGTTGTCCGCATCGCGCACCGCGAACCCGCCGCGCACGAAGGTGAAGCCCGGCGGCAGCGTATCCAGCAGCGTGGCGCCGTTGGCATCGACCTCGCCCACGTTGTCGATGGTGACGGTGTAGCGCACCAGGTCGCCGATCTGCGCGCTGCGCTTGGCCGCCACCTTGGTCAGGCGCAGCACGGCCTGCTGGCCGGCCACGGTGACCGCGACGTTGGCCTCGGCGCACAGCGGCACCGGGATGGACACATCGCACACGCGGTAGCGGAAGCTGTCGGTGCCGGCGAAGTTGGCGGCCGGCGTATAGGTGCACAGGCCGTTGCTGCATTGCGCGCTGCCATGCGCCGGGGCACCGACCACCTGCAGCGAGGCGCGATCCAGCGGCGCGGTGCGGGCCGCATCGTTGGCCAGCACGTCGATGGTCAGCGGCCCGCTGGTCTCGGCGGTGACCGCATCATCGGCCAGGGTCAGCACGTTGGCCTCGACGGTGACCGTCACCGTGGCCGAGGCACACATGGCCGGGTCGGCGATGTCGCAGACCTGGTAGTCGAAACGCTGCGCGCCGGCGAAGTTGGCCAGGGCGGCGAAGCGGATGCGGGCGCGCGGCAGCACCGTGGCCGTGCCATACGGCGGCGGCGCGGTGATGGTGACCGTGACCGTGTCCGGATCGATCGGCGTGCCGTTGACGCGGTCGTTGCCGAGCACGTCGATCTCGATCACCCCGTCCTGCGGCAACTGCACCTGGTCGTCCTCGGCATCCACGCCGGGTTCGGCGCCGATGACCGTCACGCTCACGGTGCCGGTATCGCAGACCGTGGGCTGGTTGAGCAGGCACAGCGTGTAGGTGGTGGTGTAGGTGCCGGGGGCCAGCCCGGCCGCCACGTCCACCCAGCCGTCGGCACTGAAGGTCAGCGCGGCGGTGGCCACCGGCGCGAACGTCACCTGGGTGGGATCGAGTGCGGCGCTATTGAAGGTGTCATTGGCAAACACGTTCAGCAGGCGCGTGCGCCCGTCCGGACCCACCGGCCCGCCGCTGTCGTCCACCGCCAGCAGGGCACCCACCGCGCCCTGCACGCGCACGATGGCGATGGCGGTGGTGCAGTTGGTCGGCACGCCGTTCTCGCACAGCTGGTAGGCCAGCTGCACCTGGCCGGCCTGCACGCCGGCGGCGACCATGATCTGGCCCTGGTTGTTGAGCGTGTAGCCCGGCGTGCTGCCGGTGAGGGTGGCGATCACGCTGCCCACCGGTGGCGGGGCAACGCCGTTGTAGCTGTCGTTGTCCAGCACCGAGCCGGCGATGGTGCCGCCCACGGTCGGGTCCACCGGGGTGCTGGTGAAGTCGTCGTTGACCGCCAGCACCACGTTGGCCGAGCCGGTCAGGGTGAGCGTGACGCTGGCTGTGCCGCACTGCGCGCTGTACGGCGCCGGCAGGCACACCTGGTAGGTGAAGCCGACCGGGCCGGCGGTGCCCGACGGCGGGGTGTAGCTGAAGCTGCCGTCCGCATTGAAGACCAACCCCGGCACCGCGCCCCCGACGAGGGTGAACAGCGCGCCGGGCGGCACGTTGTCGTTGCTGCCCACGTTGCCGGTGGTCGGGCGCCCGGCCGGGGCCGGGAAGGTGTCGTTCTGCGGGGCCGGGGTGATCACCACGGTCACGCTGGCGGTGGCGCAGTTGCCCGGCGCGGCCGCTTCGCAGATCTGGTAGGTGATCGTCGTGGCGCCGGAGGCGGCGCCGGTGCCCACGCTGATCGTGCCGTCGGGATTGATCGTGATCCCCGCCGGCGCGCCGACCAGGCTCAGGATCACATCGGCCGGCGGCGGCGGGCTGACCCCGTTGAGGCGGTCATTGGCCAGCACGCTGGTGGACGACGTGCCGCCGGGCACCACGTTGGTGAGCACGTCATCGCCGGCCACCAAGGTGCCGTTGTTGATGTTGATCGTGACCGTGGCGGTGCCGCAGCTGGACGCATACGGCGCCGGCAGGCACGCCTGGTAGGTGAAGCTGACCGGGCTGGGGCTGCCCGGCGGCGGGGCGTAGGTGAACGCGCCGGTGTCGGCCAGCGACAGCCCGGGCGGCGTGGCCCCCTGCACGGTGTAGCGCGCGGCAACCGGCATGTTGTCGTTGCCGGCCACGCTGTTGGCCAGGGTCTGCCCCACCTGCACCGAGAAGGCATCGTTCTGCGGGGCCGGGCTCACCACCACGGTGACGCTGGCGGTATCGCAGTTGGCCGGCGCGGCGGCTTCGCAGATCTGGTAGGTGATGGCGGTCGCGCCGGAGGTGACGCCGGCAGGCACGCTGATGCGCCCGTCGGTGCCGATGCTGAAGCCGGCCGGCGCGCCGACCAGGCTCAGCACCACGTCGCCCGGGGCCGGCGGGGAGACGCCGTTGAGGCTGTCGTTGGCCAGCACGCTGGCAGCGGAGGTGGCGCCCGGGGCGACGCCGGTGAGCGTGTCATCGCCGGCCACCAGCTGGCCGTTGTTGATGTTGACGGTGACGATCGCCCGACCGCACAGGGCCGCATTCGGGGCCGGCAGGCAGACCTGGTAGGCCACGCTGACCGGGCCGGTCACGCCCACCGCCGGGGCGTAGGTGAAGCTGCCATCCAGGTTGAACACCAGGCCGGCCGGCGCGGTGTCCTGCAGGGTGAAGCGCGCGCCCGGCGGGGTGTTGTCGTTGGCCGCCACGGTGCCGGCCAGGGTCTGCCCGGCCTGCACGGCGAAGGCATCGTTCTGCGGTGCCGGGGTCACCACCACGGTGACGCTGGCGGTATCGCAGTTGGCCGGCGCGGCCGCTTCGCAGACCTGGTAGGTGATCGTGGTCGGCCCGGCGACCACGCCGCTGCCCACGCTGACGGTGCCATCGGGATTGAGGGTGAAGCCACCCGGTGCGCCGACCAGGCTGAGGATCACATCGGCGGCGGCCGGCGGGGAAACGCCGTTGAGGCTGTCGTTGGCCAGCACGCTGGTGCCGGTGGTGGCCCCGGGCAGCACGCCGACCAGGCTGTCATCGCCTGCGCTCAGGGTGCCGTTGTTGATGTTCAGGGCCGCCGTGGCCGTGGCGCACAGGCTGTTGTTCGGCGCGGGCAGGCACACCTGGTAGGTGAAGCCCACCGGCGAGACCGCGCCCACCGGCGGGGTGTAGGTGAAGCTGCCATCGGGATTGAACACCAGCCCCGCCGGCGGCATGCCCTGCACCGCCCAGGTCGAGCCGGCCGGCATGTTGTCGTTGCCGGCCACGCTGTTGCTCAGGCTCTGCCCGGCCTGCACCGAGAACGCGTCGTTCTGCGGCGTCGGGCTGACGATCACGGTGACGCTGGCGGTGGCGCAGTTGCCCGGCGCGGCCGCCTCGCAGACCTGGTAGGTGAGCGTGGTCGGCCCAGCATCGACGCCGGTGGCGACCGAGACGGTGCCGCTGGGCGTGATCGCAAACCCGCCCGGGGCGCCGACCAGGCTGAGCACGACGCTGGCCGCGGGCGGCGGCGAGACGCCGTTGAGGCTGTCGTTGGCCAGCACGCTGGCAGCCGAGGTGGTGCCCGGTGCCACGCCGCTGAGCGTGTCGTTGCCGGCCAGCAGCGAGCCGTTGGCGATGTTGAGGGTGACGTTGGCGGTGGCGCACAGCGATGCCGGCGCCGGCAGGCAGGCCTGGTAGGTGAAGGCGACCGGGCTGGGCGTGCCAGCCAGCGGCGTGTAGGTGAAGCTGCCATCCGGGGTGAACACCAGGCCCGCCGGCAGCGCACCCTGCACGGTGAACGTCGCCCCGGCCGGCAGGTTGTCGTTGCCGGCCACGCTGTTGGACAGCGTCTGCCCGGCCTGCACGGTGAAGGTATCGTCCTGCGGCGTCGGGCTCACCACGACCGTGACACTGGCGGTATCGCAGTTGGTCGGCGCGGCCGCTTCGCAGATCTGGTAGGTGAGCGTGGTGCTGCCGGCGACCACGCCGCCGGCCACGCCGAGGGTGCCCGTCGGGTTGAGGGTGAAGCCTGCCGGTGCACCCACCAGGCTCAGCAGCACATCGCCCGGCAACGGCGGGGTGACCGCATTGAGGGTGTCGTTGGCCAGCACGCTGGTGCCGGTGGTGGCGCCGGCCGCGACCGCGCCGAGGGTGTCATCGGCGGCGACCAGCGAACCGGTATTGATGTTGAGGGTGACCGTGGCGGTGCTGCACAGCGCGGCGTTGGGGGCCGGCAGGCAGGCCAGGTAGGTGAAGCTCACCGGGCTGGGCGTGCCCAGCGGCGGGGTGTAGGTGAACGTGCCATCGGGGTTGAAGGCCAGGCCGGCCGGCGAGGCGCCCTGCACCGCCCAGGTGGCACCGGCGGGCAGGTTGTCGTTGGCGCCCACGTTGCCATTGCTGATCGTGCCGCCCACCTGCACCGCGTAGGCATCGTCCTGCGGCGCAGGCGCGATCACCAGCGAGACCGTGGCGGTATCGCAGTTGGTCGGCGCGGCGGTTTCGCAGATCTGGTAGGTAAGCGCGCCTGCGCCGGAGGTGGCGGCGGCCGGCACGGTGATGGTGCCGTCGGCGGCGATGCTGTAACCGGCCGGTGCACCGACCAGGCTCAGCTGCACGCTGCCCGGCGGCGGCGGCGTGGTGGCGTTGAGCGCATCGTTGTTCAGCACGCTCGGCGTGGTGGCTCCCGGCGCGATGCCCACGAAGCTGTCATCGCCAGCCACCAGGGTGCCCAGGTTGACGTTCACCGTGGCCGTGGCCAGGCCGCACACGCCGGCGTTGGGCGCGGGCAGACAGGCCTGGTAGGTAAAGGTGACCGCGCCGGCGGTTCCCACCGGCGGGGTGTAGCTGAAACTGCCATTCGGGTTGAACACCAGCCCGGCCGGCGGCGTGCCCTGCACCGCCCAGCTCGACCCGGCCGGCAGGCTGTCGTTGGTGGCCACGCTGCCGTTGGCGATCGTGCCGCCGGCCTGCACGGCGAAGGCATCGTTCTGCGGCATCGGGGTGACCACGAAGCGGATCGCCGCGGTGGCGCAGTTGGTCGGCGAGGCCGTCTCGCACAGCTGGTAGGTCAGCACCGTGGCGCCGGCGGTGACCCCGGCCGGCACCTGCACGGTGCCGTCGTTGTTGATCACATAGCCGGCCGGCGCGCCGACCAGCAGCAGCTGCACGCTGGCCGGGGCCGGCGGGGTCACGCCGTTGAGCGCATCGTTGGTCAGCACGCTGGGCGTGGCCGCGCCCACGCTGACCGGCGCGGCGAAGGTATCGTCGTTGGCCACCACCGCGTTCACGCTGATGTTCAAGGTGGCCGTGGCCGTGCCGCACACGCCGGCATCCGGTGCCGGCAGGCAGGCCTGGTAGGCGAAGGTGACCGGGCCGATGGTGCCGGCCGGCGGGGTGTAGGTGAAGCTGCCATTGCTGTTGAAGGCCAGGCCCTGCGGCGGCGATGCCACGCTCCAGGTGGCGCCGGCCGGCATGTTGTCGTTGCCCGACACGTTGCCGGTGTTGGCCTGCCCGGACTGCACCGCGATCACGTCGTCGACCGGCGCCGGGCGCACCACCAGCGCGATGTTGGCGGTGGCGCAGTTGTTGGCCGCCGCGGTTTCGCAGATCTGGTAGACCAGCACGATGGCGCCCGTGGGGGCGTTGGCGGCCACGCCCAGGGTGCCGTTGGGATTGAGCGTGAAGCCGGCCGGCGCACCGACCAGCGACAGCGTCACGCTGGCCGCGGCCGGCGGGCTGACCCCGTTGAGGGCATCGTTGCCCAGCACGCTGGGCGTGCCGGCACCGGGCGCGATCGCGCCGAAGCTGTCGTCGGCCGGCACCAGCAGGCCGTTGTTGATGTTCAACGTGGCCGTGGCCGTGCCGCACACCGCGCCGTTGGGCGCCGGCAGGCAGGCCTGGTAGACGAAGCTGGCCGGGCTGGTGGTGCCGGCGGGCGGGGCGTATGTGAAGCTGCCATCGGCGGCGAAGGTCACCCCTGCCGGCGGCGTGCCCTGCAGCGTGTAGAGCGCGCCGATCGGCATGTTGTCGTTGCCCGACACGTTGCCGCTGAGCGTCTGCCCGGCCTGCACGGTGAAGGCATCATTGGCCGGCGCCGGGGCGACCACCAGCGCGATGCTGGCGGTGGCGCAGTTGCTGGACGCGGCGGCCTCGCAGACCTGGTAGGTGAGCGTGGTGGCACCGGCGGCCGTGCCGGCGGCCACGCTGACGGTGCCATCGGCGGCGATCACGAACCCGGTGGGCGCGCCGACCAGCGACAGCACCACCTCCGTCGGCAGCGGCGTGGCCCCGTTGAGGGTGTCGTTGAGCAGCACCGAGGGCGTGGAGGCCCCCGGGGCCAGCGGCGTGGCGACCGTGTCATCGACCGCCACCAGCGTGCCGCTGTTGACGTTGAGGGTGGCGTTGGCGGTGGCGCACACGCCGGCATCCGGTGCCGGCAGGCACGCCTGGTAGGCGAAGCTCACCGCGCCGCTGAAACCGGCCTGCGGGGTGAACACGAAGCTGCCATCGGGGGCCAGCACCAGCCCGGTCGGCGCGGTGCCCACCACGGTATAGACCGCGGCGGCCGGCACGTTGTCGTTGCTGGCGACGCTGCTGTTGAGCGCCTGGCCGGCCGGCGTGGACAGCGCATCGTCCACCGCGGACGGGGCGACCACCAGGCGGACCGTGGCGGTGGCGCAGTTGCCCGGCGCCGCCGCTTCGCACAGCTGGTAGGTGAGGCTGGCAGCACCGGCGGGCGTGCCAGCGGCCACCGTCACCGCACCGTCGGCACCGATCCCGACCCCGGCCGGTGCGCCCACCAGCGACAGCCGCACGTCGGCCTGCGCCGGCGGCGTGGCGCCGTTGAGCGAATCGTTGCCCAGCACCGAGGCGGTGCTGCCACCGCTGACCGGATTGATCGGCGTGCTGGTGAAGTCATCGTTGTTGGCCGCCAGCGTGCCCACGGTGATGGCGATGCTGGCGCTGGCCGAGGCGCACAGCGCCGCGTTCGGCGCGGGCAGGCAGACCTGGTAGGTGAAGCTCACCGGCGTGACCACGCCCACCGGCGGCACATAGCTGAAGCTGCCCGAGGCATTGAACGACAGCCCGGCCGGCGGGGTGCCGGTCACGCTGAACACCGCACCGGCCGGCACGTTGTCGTTGTCGCCCACGTTGCCGTTGAGCGCCTGCCCCGCCGCCGTGGAGAAGGCGTCGTTGCTGGCCGAGGGGGTGACCACCAGGCGGATGGTGGCGCTGGCGCAGTTGCTGGGCAGCACCGCTTCGCACACCTGGTAGGTCAACACCGTGGCGCCGCCGGTTGCCCCGGCGGGCACCTGCAGCAGGCCGTTGGCATCCAGGCCGTACCCGGCCGGCGCGCCGACCAGGCTGAGGATCACGCTGGCCGCGGCCGGCGGGGTGGCACCGTCCAGGGTGTCGTTGGCCAGCACGCTGATCACGGCGCCGCCGCCGGGCGCCAGCGGAGTGCCGCTGAAGTCGTCGTCCAGCGCCACCAGGGTGCCGGCGTTGACGTTGATGGTGGCCGCGGCGCTGGCGCACTGCGCGCTGTCCGGCGCGGGCAGGCAGACCTCGTAGGTGAACGCCACCGGCCCGGTGAAGCCCGCCGGCGGGGTGTACAGGAACGCGCCGTCGGTGCCGAACTGCAGCCCGGCCGGCGCGGTGCCGGTGAGCCGGAACACCGCGCCGGTGGGCACGTTGTCGTTGCTGCCCACGCTGCCGGCCAACAGCTGTCCGGCCGGGGTGGAAAACACGTCGGCGGCCGCGGCCGGCGCAACCACCAGGCTGATCTGCGCCGAGTCGCAGTTGCTCGGCAGCGCCGCTTCGCACAGCTGGTAGGTGAGCGTCACCGCACCGGCCGCCACGTCGCTGGCGATGGCCAGCGTGCCGTCGGCCAGCAGGGTGTAACCGGCCGGCGCGCCGACCAGGCTGAGCAGCACGTCGGCCGAGGCCGGCGGCACCGTGCCGTTGAGGCTGTCATTGCCCAGCACCGACCCGGTGCTGCCGCCGGTGGCCGGGTTGATCGGCGTGGCCCGGAAGTCATCGTCGTTGGCGACCAGGGTGCCGGCGTTGACGTTGAGGGTGACCGTGGCGCCGGCGCAGACCGCGCTGTCCGGTGCGGGCAGGCAGGCCTGGTAGGCGAAGGTCACCGCGCCCTGGGTGGCCACCGGCGGGGTGTAGGTGAAGCTGCCATTGGGATTGAACACCAGCCCGGCCGGGGCCGCGCCACTGAGGCTGAAGCCGGCGCCCGCCGGCACGTTGTCGTTGCCGGCCACGCTGCCGCTCAGGGCCACGCCCACCTGCGTGCTGAAGGTGTCGTTGACCGCCACCGGTGCCAGCAGCAGGCGCACCGTGCCGGTATCGCAATTGCCCGGCAGCGCCGCTTCGCACAACTGGTAGGCGAAGGTGACCGAACCGGCCGCCGCGCCCGCCGGAATGGACAGGGTGCCGTTGCCGTTGATGACGTAGCCGGCCGGTGCGCCGACCAGGCTCAGCACCACCTGCGCCGGCGCCGGCGGAATCGCGCCGTTGATGGTGTCATTGCCCAGCACGCTGTTGGTGGTGCCACCGGTGGCCGGGTTGAGGATCGCGCCGCGGAAGTCATCGTCGTTGGCGACCAGCGTGCCGGCATTGACGTTGAGGGTGACCGTGGCGGTATCGCAGACGCTGGACAACGGCGCGGCCAGGCAGGCCTGGTAGGTGAAGGTGCTGGTGCCGGTGAACTGCGCCGCTGGCGTATAGGTGAAGCTGCCATCGGGGTTGAACACCAGCCCGGTCGGGATCGCACCGGTGGTGGCGAAGGTGGTGCCTACCGCCACGTTGTCGTTCACCGCCACGTTGCCGCTGACCGGCGTGGCCACCTGGGTGGTGTAGGCATCGGCCACCGCATCGGGTGCGATCACCACCGCGATGCCGGCCGAGGCGCAGTTGCTGGTGCCGGCCTGGCACACCTGGTAGGTGAGGCTGACCGGCCCGGCCGGCGCACCGGCCGGCACCAGCAGCTGGCCGTTGGGCTCGAGCGTGTAGCCGGCCGGCGGTGCATTGATCAGCGACAGGGTGACCTGTGCCGGCACGATCGCCACGCCATTGAGGCGGTCGTTGTCGAGCACGCTGGCGGTCAGGCCACCGGCGCCGGTCAACGGCGTACCGGTGAAGTTGTCGTTGGCCGCGGTGATCAGCGCCGCGCTGACGTTGACGGTGGCGGTGGCCGCATCGCACACGCCGCTGTTGGGCGCCGGCAGGCACACCTGGTAGCGGAAGCTATCCGGCCCGGTATACGCCGACTGCGCGGTGTAGTTGAAGGTGCCATCGGCATTGAGCGTGACCGTGCCATGCGCGGCCACCGCAAGCAGGCTGAACGCCGCGCCGCTCGGTGGGTTGTCATTGCCGGCCACGCTGCCGGCCAGCACGACGCCGGCGGTGGCCGCGAAGGTGTCGTCGACCGCATCCGGGGCCACCACCAGCTGCACGTTGCCCGTGGCGCAGTTGGCGGGCGCGGCCTGTTCGCAGATCTGGTAGCTGAAGGCCACCGCGCCGGCCACCGCACCGCCCGGGATGACCAGCTGGCCGGCCGCGTTGGCAGCGTAATTGGCCGGGGCACCGACGAGGGTGAGGGTCACCGTGCCCGGCACCACCGTGGCACCGTTGAGCGTGTCGTTGCCGAGCAGGCTGAGGGTGGTGGTGGTGCCCGGCTGCAGCGGCGTGGCGAACACATCGTTCACGGCGTTGATCTGGTTGGCCTGCACGTTCACGCTGACCGTGGCGGTATCGCAGACGGTCGTGTTCGGCGCGGGCAGGCAGACCTGGTAGATGAAGCTGTCCGGGCCCGTGCTGGCGTTGGTCGGGGTGTAGGTGAAGGCACCGTTGGCGTTGAGGACCACGTTGCCGCGCGTGGGCGCGGTGACCAGCGAATAGGCCGAGCCGCTGGCGATGTTGTCATTGACGGCCAGGCTGCCGGTGGCCGGCTGCCCGCCGCCCGGGGTGGTGACGGTGTCGTTGACCGCATCCGGGCTCACCAGCAGGGTGGCGGTGGCCGTTGCGCAGTTGCCCGGCAGCGCGTTCTCGCAGAAGCGGTACGTCAGTGTCAACGGGCCGGCCGCGGCCGTGGCGGGCACCTGGAGGGTGCCGTTGCCGTTGATCGCAAAGCCACTCGGCGCGCCCACCAGGCTCAGCGTGACCTGCGCCTGCGGCACCGGGCCGCCGTTGACGGTGTCATTGCCCAGCACGCCCGGGGTGAGGCCACCGGTGCCGGGCGGAATCGGCGTGGCGAACACATCGTCGGCCGCGGCGAGCACGTTGGCATTGACCACGATCGTGGCGGTGCCGGTGGCGCACGCGGTGCCGTTGGGGGCCGGCAGGCAGACCTGGTACTGGAAGGTGGTGCCGGCGGTGATGCCACCGGCCGGCGCGTAGGTGAAGCTGCCATCGGCGTTGACGGCCAGCCCCGCCGGCGGGGTGCCGGTGGCGCTGAACACCGCGCCGGCCGGCGCGTTGTCGTTGGCGCCCACGTTGCCGGCCAGGCTCGGGCTGCCGCCGGTGGCGTTGAAGCTGTCGTTGACCGCGGTGGGCGCGATGATGACGCTGGCCGTGGCGGTGGCGCAGTTGGCCGGCGAGGCGTTTTCGCAGATCCGGTAGGTGAGCGAGGTGGCGCCGGCCGTCGCACCGGCCGGTACGCTGATCACGCCCGCGCTGTTGATGGTGAAGCCGGCGGGTGCGTTCTGCAGCGCGATGATCAGGTTGGCGCCGTTGACCGGCGCGCCGTTGAGGGTGTCGTTGGCCAGCACGGTGGGCGTGGTGCCACCGGTGGCCGAGCCGATCGCCGTGGCGAACGCATCGTTGTTGGCCACCAGCGCATTGGCCTGCACCGGCACGGCCGGGGTGGTGGCGCTGTTGTCGCCGGGGGTGGGATCGGTGGTGCCGGTGGGCAGGATCAGCGTGACGCTGTTGGCCGGTACCGTGGCCGGGGTGCTGGTGGGCGCGGTGCCATTGACCAGCAGCACCACGTTGTCGCCGACGGCCACGTTGACCTGCACGTTGATCGCGTTGCCGGTGCCGCTGGCCTGCGCGCAGCCGGAGCCGGCGGTCGCGCCCTGGCAGGTCCAGGTCACGTTGGTCAGCAGCGGCGAGACGTTGTCGACCACCGCCACCGCCGAGGCCACCGACGGCCCGGCATTGTTGACCTGGATGCGGTACTGCACCGCCCCGCCCGCCGCGACCGGCGTGGCGCTGAGCAGCGTCTTGGTCACGCTCAGCTGCGCCTGCAGCGCCAGCGCATTGGTATCGGTGGCGCTGTTGTTGCCCGGTGCGGGGTCGGCGATGTCGGTGGGCGCGGTGACCGTGGCGGTGTTGTTGAGCGGGTTGGGGTAGCTCTGCGCCAGCAGCGGCGGCGGCAGCAGCAAGGCCAACAGGGCCATCGCATACGCGATGCTGGCCGAAGCCATCCCTGTCCTGCGGTGCGTGCCGGTTGCTGCCATGCGCTCATCCTCGAAAGCGGCCATTGCCCCTGCATGGGAGCGTCCGGCCGCGGTGGTCCATTCCATCCCCGCGCCTGGCGGACCCGGCGCCATCCACGCTGCTCCCGGCGCTAGTACGCGCCGGGATTACTGCTGAAACTGACCGGCACGCTGATCGTGGCCTGCCCGCCATTGACCAGGTTCACGCCCACGCTGACCGCGTTGCCGCCCACCGCGCCGCCACTGGCCGCCGCGCAGGTACTGCCACTGCTGGCGCTGCAGGTCCATGCGCCGCGCAGGGTGGTGCCGTTGGGCAGGGTGTCGGCGACCACCGCATTGGTGACCGCGTCCGGGCCGTCGTTGCGCACCACCAGCGTGTAGGTGGCCGTGCCGCCCGGCGTATAGCTGCCGCTGCCGTCGGTCTTGGTGATCGACAGGTCGGCCTGGCGCGTGCGGTTGGTGATCCGGCACACCAGCGTCACCGCGGTGGCGGTCATCGCCGGCGCCTGCAGGGTGAAGCTGCCGCCGGTACCGGAGGACACCACGGCGTTGTTCTGGTCGGTGCATTGCCAGCTGCTGGCATAGCGGGTGAGCGTGGTGCCCGCTGCCGCCGCTTCGGCCAGCGCGTAACTGCCGCCCGGCACGGTGATCACCGCTGCGGTGGCGCCGTTGTTGCCCACGTTGCTGGCCGACCCCACCGTGCTGCCGTTGTAGGTGATGGACAGGTTGAAGCGGCCGGTGTCGCTGGTCGGCTGCAGGTCCTTGACCAGCTGCAGCGTGGCCGCGCAGGCCTGGGTAATGCCTTCCACGGTGAACACCGCCTGCCCGACGCGGATGCCCAGCAGCGCCAGCAGGTTGTCCACCAGCCCGCCCAGCACCGCCGTCAGGACCGGCGTCACCAACGCGTTGACCGCACTGCGCAGCGGGGTGAGCAGCGTATTGACGATGCCGTTGACCAGGTCGGCCACCGGCAGGGGCAGCGCGATGCCGCCCAGCAGGGTCACGGTGGGATTGCCGCTGGTGACCTGGATGTTGAGCGAGTTGACCAGGGTGGAGACCATGGTCGCCGCGCTCACCGTGCCGGCGGTCAGGGTGCGGGTCTGCGGATAGGGGCCGGTGAAGCTGGCACTCTGCAGCCCCGGCGTGGCGGTGGCGTAGCTGCGCACGCTGACGGTCAGCGGGATGTTGATGTCCGCGATCGGGGTGACCAGGCCCAGGATGTTGGCTGCCACCCGCACGCGCACGCTCAGCGAGGTCAGCGTGGCGGCGGTGAGCGCGGTGTCGGTCAGCACCGTGCTGCGGTTGAAGAAGGTGGCGTCGCTGATCTGGCCCACGTAAAGATTCACCAGGCCAGGCCGCGCCTGCAGCGTGACCGCGTTGCCCACCAGGTTCACCGCCGAGATCGAGCCCTCCGCGCGCGCCACGTCGGCATACAGCTGCAGGTGCAATACATCGGCGCTGATGCTGGTGTTGGAAAGCGACACCCCGAGCAGATTGAGTCCGTTCAGCGCCGCGCTCAGCGTGCCGGTGTTCAGGCCCTGCACCAGGTCCAGGTCCAGCTTGATGCGGATGGCCGCACTGTGGAACGCCGCCCCCACCGTGCCGCAGTTGTAGACCGGCGGCTCGATCACCTGCGCCCACAGGCGCACGTTGGCCACGCCGTTGAGGCCCACCGCGGCGGTGTTGACCGTGATCGGCGTGGGCGTGGTGAGCACGTTGCGGAAGTTGTAGAGCTGCACGCCGCCGGTGAGCAGGTCCAGCACGTTCAGCCGCACCGTGGCCAGCGAGCCGGTGGGCAGCGCGATCTGCAGGATGTCGGCCAGGCGGATGCTGCCGGTCACCCCGGCCACGCCCAGCGGCAGTGCGTTGAGCACGTTGGCCGCGGCGGTCTGGTTGTCGGCCTGCAGCACCTGCACCATCGCCGCGCGCAGCTGGCCCAGGCTGATGTTGGTGTTGAGCACCTGGCTGGGGTCGCTCACCACCACCCCGCCGTTGAGCTGGGTCAGCAGGGCGTTGAGGTTGAGGTTGGCGCCGGCCAGGTTGTTCCAGTCGGCCACGCTGAGGTTGAGGCTGGTGCCCGGCAGCAGGGCGCCGAACAGCAGGTTGAGCACCGGGCTCTGGGTGGAGTCCACCGAGGCCAGGCGGGGACCGGCACTGACGCAGGCGCCGGCGGTACAGGCCGATTGCGCCTGTGCCCGGCCCAGGCATGAAAGCACCGCCAGCAGCGCCAGCAGCACCAGCGCCTGCCAACGCAATGACGAATCTTTCACGCCTTTCACATTAACCATACGTGCGTCTCCGCCGTTTTTGGGCAGAAACCGACCGTGGCGATGGATTTACTCCATCGCCGTTCTGATCGAACCCTGCCGGTGCCGTTTCCCGCTCGGGAATGCGTTTATGTCCGGTTCGGTACGATTAATGCGGGGTAACGAAATTCCGTCAAACAAGACGGCGTGAAAATGACGGACAGTGGCGCTTGCTGGCGGGCCGGCGTCGGAGCATTACCCTTGCAGCAGCCGTAAGGGAAAGCGCTTCTGTACAGGCAGCAAAAGAATCGCTTTCAGGGAAGCAGCACTTACCGAACAGGGAAAGGGGGCAGTAAATGCGAGCCATGTGCGACAGAATCCGGCGAGCCCGACTGACGGCTGGCCTATCGCAGTCCCGGTTGGCGTTGGAAACCGGCGTCCGCCGCAGTGCCGTGGCGCAATGGGAGCGCGAAGGCGGCACATTCCCAAGCGTGCAACACCTTGCCTGCATCGCAATTGTGACGCAAGTCTATTTTGAATGGCTGGCGACCGGGCGCGGCCCCGGCCGGCCGGAGGATGGCGTCGAGCTGCCGCTGCCCGAGCAACTGCCCGTGGAAGCGGCGCGGACCGTGCAGGAAACCGAGATCCTGTCGCTGTTGCGGCGCATGCCGGCACGCAAGCGCCAGGTGGCCCGCGCGATCATGGAAATGCTGAACGACTGAACGCGCGGCTGGCCGACGCCGGTCGCCGGGGCGGCGAGCGCTACAGCGCTGCGCGCGGCGGCAGTGCCCAGTTGATGGGTGCCTGCCCGCGGCGTTCCAGGTAGGCATTGGCCATCGAAAAGTGCTGGCAGCCCAGGAAGCCGCGGTGCGCCGACAGCGGCGAGGGATGCGGCGCCTTCAGCACGCGATGCCGGCCGGTGTCGATCACCTTGCCTTTCTGCTGCGCGTAGCTGCCCCACAGCATGAACACCAGCCCCTCGCGCTCGCGGTTGAGGGTGTCCACCACGTGGTCGGTGAAGCCTTCCCAGCCGCGCTTCTGGTGCGCACCGGCCTGCCCCGCTTCCACGGTCAGCACCGCATTGAGCAGCAGCACGCCCTGTTGCGCCCACGGCAGCAGGCAGCCGTGGTCCGGCCGCGGGATGCCCAGGTCGGCCTCGATTTCCTTGTACATGTTGAGCAGCGAGGGCGGCACCGGCACCCCGGGCATCACCGAGAAACTCAACCCGTGGGCCTGGCCGGGCCCGTGGTAGGGGTCCTGGCCCAGGATCACCACCTTGACCTGCTCGAACGGCGTGGCGTCGAAGGCGGCGAAGATCTGCGGCCCTGGCGGATACACCTGGGCGCCGGCCGCCTTGCGCTGGCGCAGGAAGCCGGAGAGCTCGCGCATCTCCGGGCGCAGCAGCCAGTCGCCGATACGGGCCTTCCAGCTCGGCTCGAGCTGGATGGCCGGGGTTGCCTCGTCGTTCATCGCACCACGGGTTTGTCGTTGAGTCGCGCCAGGCGCAGCTGGAACAGCACCTTGGTCACCAGCAGGCGTTCTTCGATGGGTTTCTGCACCAGGTCGTTGGCACCGGCCTGCAGCAGCCCGGACTGGTTGTGCGGGTTGCCATCGCCGGTCATCACCAGCACCGGCAGGCGGCGCTTGCCATAACCGAAGTCCACGCGCACCCGCTCCACCACGTCGCGGCCACTGAGTTCGCCCTTGAGGGTGACGTCGGTGAGCACCAGGTCGATGCGGTGGCTGCTGCGGCCCAGCGATTCGGCGGTGAGCAGCGCGAAGGCCTCTTCGGCGGTCATCACGTGCAGCACGCGCAGGCTCTGGCGCTCGAGCATCCGCTTGGTCGCCTCGGCCACCACGCGGCTGTCCTCGACATACAGGATGGTGGCGCCGGGAATCGTCTCCGGCTGCACGTAGCCGCGGATGAAGGTCGCCAGCGCCTCATGGCCCAGCGCCTTGTCGAAGTAGTCGGTGACGTACTCGGTGAAGCGGCGCTGCTCCAGGTGCTGCTGTGCATCGCCGGAGACCACGATCACCGGCACGTAGGCCTGCCCGGCGGTCTCGCGGACCAGCCGCGCCAGCGCCAGCCCGTCGCCGTCGCTGAGCGTGAGCGAGGTGGTCACCAGGCTCACCGGCCCGGCTTCCAGCGCGCGGCGCGCCTCTTCGATGCTGGCGCAGCCCACCACCTCCACCGCCGGCAGTTCGCGTTGCAGCACATCGGCAATCAACTTGCGGACCAGCTTGGAGCCATCGACGACCATCACGCGCGGTGCGTCGTCGACCAGGTGCTTCAGGGCTTGCGGGCGCATGCGGGCCTCAGGTTTCGGTCGGTCGGGTCTGGCGCAGGAAATGCCCCGTCACCAACCACGCGCCCAGCCAGCCCAGCACCACGGTGCCGACCAGCACGAACGATGAATGCAGCAGGTCCAGCCCATGCAGCACGAACGGGCTGGCATAACTTTCCGACAGCGCGGCCAGCGGCGGGCGCAGCGCCAGCCCGGCCACCCCGATCAGGCCCAGCGCCACCGCCCCGGCGCCCAGGCCATACCAGGCGCCCAGGTACAGGAACGGGCGGCGGATGAAGCCGTCGCTGGCGCCGAGCAGCTGCAGCACGCCGATCTCCTCGCGCCGCGCCTGGATGTCCAGCCGGACGGTGTTGCCCACCACCAGCGCCGCGCCCAGGCCCAGCAGCACCGACAGCACCTGCACCAGCCGCGAGCCGAAGCCCAGCCAGGCATCCAGGCGCTTGCGCCACAGCGCGTCGTGCTGCACCAGGTCGGCCTGTGGCAGGCCTTCCAGCGACTGCGCCAGGCGCGCATCGTCGGCGCCGGCCTTGGGCGTGACGATCAACAGCGTGGGCAGCGGGTTGTCCTGCAGCGCATCGATGGCCTCGCCCAGCCCGGCGCCGTCGCGCAGCTCGGCCAGGCCCTGCTCGGGGGTCTGCACGGTGACGTTGGCCACGTCGGCACGGCCGCGCAGCGAATCGGCCACCTGCCCGGCGGCAGCCGCGGCCACTTCGGTCTTCAGGAACAGGTTGATGTCGCGCGACTGCTGCACGCTGCCGGCGAAATGCTTGAGGTTGTCCAAGGCGATCGACAGGCCCAGCGGCAGGGCCAGGGCCATCGCCATCACCATGATGGTCAACAGCGTGGCCCACGGCTTGCGCCAGGCACGGCCCAGGCTGAACACCACGCTGTGGCCATGGTGATGCAGCCACACGCCCAGCCGCGACGGCGCCACGGCGTCCTTGTTGACGGGCGCGCTCATTCGGCCAGGTCCTGCGGGGAGATGTCGTCGATCAGCTTGCCGTGGTCCAGGATCAGCACGCGTTTGCGCATGTGGCGCAGCAGCG
This sequence comes from Stenotrophomonas sp., assembly GCF_036662295.1. GTDB lineage: Bacteria > Pseudomonadota > Gammaproteobacteria > Xanthomonadales > Xanthomonadaceae > Stenotrophomonas. Next base: position 4,775 of record NZ_JAVWXA010000025.1, on the reverse strand, counting down.
CCAGGTCGTGGCTGACCACCAGCACGCTGGTGCCGCGCTCGGGCAGCTCGGCAAACAAGGCCATGATCTCCGCCGCCAGGGTGGGGTCCAGGTTGCCGGTGGGTTCGTCGGCGACCAGCAGCTTGGGTTCGCTCACGATCGCGCGGGCGATGCCCACGCGCTGCTGCTCACCGGCCGACAGCTGCGAGGGCAAGGCTTTTTCGCGATGGCCCAGGCCCATGCGTTCAAGCACCGAGCGCACCCGCTTGCCGATGTCCGCGCGCCGGGTGCCGCGCAGGATCAGCGGCAGCGCCACGTTCTCGGCGATGCTGCGGTCCATCAGCAGGCGGTGGTCCTGGTAGACCGCGCCCACCTCGCGCCGATGCCGCGGGATGTTGCCGCCGCGAACCTTGAGCAGGTTGCGCTCATCGAAGATCACCGCGCCGCGGCTGGGCCGCTCGTCGAGGTGGATCAACTTCAGCAGGGTGCTCTTGCCGGCGCCGGAGTGACCGGTGACGAACAGCATTTCCCCGGGCGCGACATCGAAGCTGACGTCCACCAGTGCCTGGTGGCCGCCGGCATATTGTTTGCTGACATTGTCAAAACGCAGGACGCTCATCCCCCGATTATGCAGGACGCAGGTGGCGGCGTGCAGGTGGGGGGTAGGTGCCGACCGTGGGTCGGCACGCCGGGCATGCCACCCGACCCACGGTCGGGTGCTACCTGCGTCTTACGAACCGGACAGCATCCGGCGGATCTTGCGGCCGATGCGGGTCAGGAAGGACGCGCTCGGGTCGGCCGCCGGCGTGCCGCGCATCGGCTTGGCCGCGACCTGCACCGGGGTGACCGTGGCGCTGCCATTGCCATTGCCGGTGGCGGCAGTGGCGCCCTCGGCGCCTTCCACCGGGCGGCCGTTGCGGCGGCGACGACGCTTGCGCGGCTTGCGCTCACCGTCTGGGCCGGCCTCGACCGCCGCCTCGGCATGCGGCGGGCGCGGTGCCTGCACGGGCGCGGCCATGGCCACGGCCTCGGCGCCGTCCACGGCTGCGGCCGCCACCTGCTCGCCTTCCACGCGCGGCTTGCGCGGCGGACGCGGGCGGCGTTCACCACTGCGCTCGCCATCGCGGCCACCGCGGCTGCCTGCACCCGGGCCGGAACGGCCACCGCTGCGGCCGCCGCCACGGCGCTCTTCCTCGGCCGCACGCGCTTCGCGTGCCTCGCGGAAGATCTGGCCGACGCTTTCGTTTTCTTCGCCTTCCTCACCCGGGGCCGCCGGCGCGCGCTCGGGGCGCGGCAGCGCGGTCAGGATCTCGCTGGTGACCGCCTCGACCGGGATCTTCTGCTCGATGTACGCCTCGATGTCCGGCAGGCCCATCGCATAGCGCTCGCAGGCGAAGCTGATCGCATCGCCCTCTTCGCCCAGGCGCGCGGTGCGGCCGATGCGGTGCACGTAGTCTTCGGCGTCGAAGGGCAGGTCGTAGTTGTAGACGTACTTGATGCCGTCGATGTGCAGGCCGCGGGCGGCCACGTCGGTGGCCACCAGGATTTCCAGCTGGCCCTTCTGGAAGCGGTTGAGCAGGCTCTCGCGCTTCTTCTGCGGCACGTCGCCGGACAGCACGCCGACGCGGTAGCCGGCCTTTTCCAGCGAACGGGCCACGCGCTCGACGAACACCTTGGTATTGACGAAGACCATGGTGCGCGCGCCTTCGCTGCGCGACAGCAGGCCCAGCAGCAGCGGGATCTTCTCTTCGTCGGCCGGGAAGTAGATGCGCTGGCGCACGCGCGCGGCGGTGATCGACTCGCTTTCCACCACCAGCTTCTGCGGCTCGTTCATGTGCTCATAGGCCAGCTCCAGCACGCGGTGGCTGAGCGTGGCGCTGAACAGCAGGGTCTGCCGGGTGGTGCGCTCGGGCATGCGGCGCAGCAGGAAGCGGATGTCCTTGATGAAGCCCAGGTCGAACATGCGGTCGGCTTCGTCGAGCACGCAGATTTCGCAGGCGTGCAGCGAGACCACCTTGTGCTGCTTGACGTAGTCGATCAGGCGGCCGGGGGTGGCGATGATCACGTCCACGCCCTGCTGCAGGATCTCGCGCTGCTTGTCATAGTCCACCCCGCCGTAGACCAGCGCGAAGCGCAGGCCCAGGTCCGAACCGAACTTGACCGCATCCTTGTGGATCTGGATGGCCAGCTCGCGGGTGGGGGCCAGGATCAGCGCGCGCGGGTCTTCCGGCTTGCGGTCGGCCAGGGCCGGACGCGTCAGCAGGCGGTTCACCACCGCCACCAGGAAGGCCAGCGTCTTGCCGGTGCCGGTCTGGGCCTGGCCGGCGACGTCGCCACCGGGCAGGGCGACCGGCAGGGTCAGCGCCTGGATGGGCGTGCAGCGGGTGAATCCGGCTCCTTCAAGGCCGGCCTGCAGGGCCGGATGCAGCTCGAAGGAGGAGAAGGTCAAATCGGTCAGCGGTTTGTCGCTCATGTGTCCGTCTTGGTAAGGCCGGCCCGGCAGCGGTGCGCGGGAGGCTTGCAATCTTGGGGGCACCGTCGCCATTGCGGGCCCTGCGCCGGGATCGGCGGGGCCGGACCATCAGGTCTGCGGGCACCGCACAGTGACCCAGTTTAGCGCAATGTCGGCGCCAAACCGGGGATCGGCGTCGCAGGACTGATTGAGACGAGCCCTCGCCGCCCCGCCCGGGACCGTCTTTTCCCCGGCCTCACGCTGCCTGCTGGCGGTTGAACAGGCACCGCCGGCCGGCTGGATCGTCGCCTTGTGCGGCCGCATATCGGCCTTGCGAGCCCGCTTGAAGCGCGACGCCAGTCACAGGATGCTTGGTTCCAGCCGGCACCTGCCCGCCCACGGCGATAGGGGTACACTGCCCGCCGTGAGCGACCAGGCATCCACCTGGCGCACCGCTGGCCGCCGACGCGGCCACGAGGCAGCAGACGCGGACGACACCGCCCGGTGACGTCCAAATTCAACCTCCTCCGGCCCGGCCGGGTGCATTTCCAGACGAGAAACCAAGATGAGCGACAAGGTTGTACATGTCGGCGATGCCGACTTCGATAGCGCAGTGCTGAACTCCAAGGAACCGGTCCTGGTCGATTTCTGGGCCGAGTGGTGTGGCCCGTGCAAGATGATCGCCCCGGCCCTGGACGAGCTGGCCGACGCCTACAACGGCCGCGCCAAGATCGCCAAGGTCAACGTGGACCAGAACCGCGCCCTGGCCGCCAAGTACCACGTGCGCTCGATCCCGATGCTGCTGGTGTTCAAGGACGGCGAAGTCCAGGCGCAGCAGATCGGCGCGGTCGGCAAGGCCCAGCTGGCCGGCATGCTGGACAAGGCCCTGGCCTGATCGCAGCAGGCAGCCGGCCCCGGTCGGCTGCCCCGCGGGCCCTGCGCCCGCATGAATGCCCCTGCCCCACCCGGCTTGCGCGCCGCCGCGAGCCGGTGTTAGTGTCGGCAGCATCCGGCCGCATTCGCGCGCCGCATCTTCTGGACGACGTTCTTTCCAGAATCCCTTTCCCAACGTTCGCCGCCCTGCCGGGCGCTCGCACCTTCTAGCGAGGAATCCAGCACTTGTCCGATATCACTACTTCCGAACCCGGGAGCGCCGACGCGCCCGCCGAGAAGCGCGTGCGCAAGCCGCGCGTCGCCAAGGCCGCCGCCAGCTCTGCTGCCGACGCCGGTTCTCCCCCCGCACAACCCGCCCTGCCCCTGGCTGCCGCGCCTGACGCGCCGGCGCCGGTGGCCGCCCCGTCGGCACCCGCCCAGCAGGCGCCGACCGCCTCGGGCGGCGACGCCTCGTCGGCCCAGGGTGGCGCCCAGCAGGACACCGGCGACGGTGGCCAGCGCAACCAGGGCGGCAACAACCCCAACGCCAAGGGCGGGCAGAACCCGTACCAGCAGGGCCAAGGCCAGAACCAGGGCCAAGGCCAGGGCAACCGCCGCGACCGCTTCCGCAATCGCCGCGACCGTGACCGCAACCGTGGCGGTGGCGACCGCTACAACGATGACGGCATGCCGCAGGATGGCGGCGAACAGCAGCCGTTCGTGCGCAGCCAGCACGCCAACGTGCCCGAGGGCTTCCCGGTCTATTCGCTGAGCGACCTCAAGCGCATGCCGGCGCAGAAGCTGCTGGACATCGCCGAGCAGCTGCAGATTTCCGAGGGCGTGGCGCGTGCCCGCAAGCAGGACGTGATCTTCGCCCTGCTCAAGGTGCTCACCCGCCATGGCGACGGCGTGGCCGCCGACGGCGTGCTGGAAATCCTGCCGGACGGCTTCGGTTTCCTGCGTGCCGCCGAGGCCAGCTACCTGGCCGGCCCGGACGATACCTACATTTCGCCCAGCCAGATCCGCCGCTTCAACCTGCGCACCGGCGACCACCTGTCCGGCCGCATCCGCTTCCCCAAGGACGGCGAGCGCTACTTCGCGCTGTCCATCGTGGACACCATCAACGGTGAGCCGCTGGAAGCGTCCAAGAACAAGGTGCTGTTCGAGAACCTGACGCCGCTGTTCCCGCGCAAGCGTTTCACGCTGGAGCGCGGCAATGGCTCGTCCGAAGACATCACCGGCCGCATCCTGGATCTGATGGCACCGCAGGGCAAGGGTCAGCGTGCGCTGATCGTGTCCCCGCCGAAGGCCGGCAAGACGATGATGATGCAGCAGGTGGCCACGGCCATCACCACCAATCATCCTGACGTGCACATGATCGTGCTGCTGATCGATGAGCGCCCGGAAGAAGTGACGGAAATGCAGCGCACCGTGCGCGGCGAAGTCATCAGTTCCACCTTCGACGAGCCGG
>NZ_JAVWXA010000024.1:0-48765 GCF_036662295.1 Stenotrophomonas sp. | reverse complement strand
GGGAGTGCCGCGCGGCCGCCGGGGGCCGGCCCCGACCCACCCACGGGCATTGCGAGGAGCCGGCCAGCGGCCGGCACTACCCGTCCACGCGCATTGCGAGGAGCCGGCCAGCGGCCGGCACTACCCATCCACGGGCATTGCGAGGAGCCGGCCAGCGGCCGGCACTACCCATCCGCGCGCATTGCGAGGAGCCGGCCAGCGGCCGGCACTACCCGTCCACGCGCATTTCGAGGCGCCGGCCAGCGGCCGGCATTACCCGTCCAGGCGATGCCGGCCGGTTCCCCCGGACGCGTCCCGGCAGCCCTCCCGCGGGTCGGCACGCCTTCAGCCCCCGGGCGTATGCTGACCCCACGCCCCCCGGAGCCCCGCCCATGCACGTGATCTACCAGGCCGACAACCTGTTCGATGCCCATCTGGTCAAGCACGCCCTGGAGGATGCGGGCATCCCGGCCTTCGTGTTCGGCGAATCGCTGCTGGGCGGCATGGGCGAGCTGCCCCTGTTCGGGGTGCTGCGGGTCTGCGTGCCGGACCTGGCGCGGCCGCAGGCCGAGGACATCGTGGCCGGCCTGGACTTGGGCGGCGCCCCGGACGACCCCATATTCGACGGGGATGAAAGCGCCGGCCTGTTGCCGGCCTAGGAGACTGCCATGTTGGGAATCGCCAAGGGCCTGTTGGGGATCGGTGCGTTCAAGCAGCGCCTGCCGCGCCCCGATGAAGCGCTGCCGGGTCGTGACCACCCGCTTCCGCTGCACAACCAGCATTTCGTCAACAGCCACCCGCTGCAGGACAGATTTGCCGGCCTGCAGCGCATCCGCGTGGCGATGGGCTGCTTCTGGGGCGCCGAGCGCAAGTTCTGGACGCTGCCGGGCGTCTACACCACCTCGGTCGGCTATGCCGGTGGCAGCACGCCCAACCCGACCTACGAAGAAGTCTGCTCAGGCCTGACCGGGCACACCGAGATCGTGGACGTGGTCTTCGACCCGGCCATCATCAGCCTGGCCCAGGTGCTGCAGGTGTTCTGGGAAAACCACGACCCCACCCAGGGCATGCGCCAGGGCAACGACACCGGCACCCAGTACCGGTCGGCCATCCATGCCACCAGCCAGGCGCAGTTCGATGCCGCCCTGGCCAGCCGCGATGCCTACCAGGAGCGCCTCACCGAGGCCGGCCACGGCGCGATCACCACCGAGATCGTGTTCCCGGCGCCGACGTACTACTACGCCGAGGATTATCACCAGCAGTACCTGGCCAAGAACCCGAACGGTTACTGCGGCATCGGCGGCACCGGCGTGAGCTGCCCGATCGGCGTGGACGCCTGACCCACCTGGCAGCGCCGGCCGTGGGTCGGCGGCCAGCAACGCAAAAGGCCCCGCCATGCGGGGCCTTCTGTTGTCCGGCAACCGGCCGCGCTTACAGCCGTTCGCGGATGGTCTGGCGCAGGGCTTCCAGGTCCTTGGCGAACGCATCGATGCCGGTGGCCAACTTCTCGGTGGCCATCGGATCGGCGGCCAGGTCGGCCGCGAAACGCGCGGCATCGATCGGCGTCACCGTGACCGCCTCGGCTGCACCGGCGACCAGCTGGCGCGGCAGCGCGCCGTGGTCGGCGTCGAGCTTCTCCAGCAGGTCCGGCGAAATCGTCAGCCGGTCGCAGCCGGCCAGTGCCTCGATCTGCGCCGTGGAGCGGAACGAGGCGCCCATCACCACGGTGGGGGAGCCGCGGCGCTTGAACTCGGCATACACCCCGCGTACGAACACCACGCCCGGGTCGGCGTCGATGCTGGCCGGCGACTGGCCGTTGGCCACGTACCAGTCCAGGATACGGCCCACGAACGGTGAAATCAGGAAGGCGCCGGCCTCGCTACACGCCAGCGCCTGGGTCGGGTTGAAGATCAGCGTCAGGTTGCAGTCGATGCCCTCGGCCTGCAGCACCCGTGCGGCCTCCACGCCGGCCCAGGTGGCCGCGATCTTGATCAGCACCTTGCTGCGCGGCACGCCGGCCGCTTCGTACATCGCAATAAACTGGCGCGCCTTGGCCACCGTCGCGTCGGTATCGTGGGCCTGGTCGGCATCCACTTCGGTGGAGACGCGGCCGGGCACCAACGTGCTCAGCAGCGTGCCCACGCCCACCGTCAGCCGGTCGGCCACCGCGTGCACGATCGTCTCGCGCTCGCCCGCCTGCTCGCGGCCCCAGGCCAGCTCGCGCTCGATCAGCTCCGCGTACACCGGCAGGTCCAGCGCCTTCTTGACCAGCGTCGGATTGGTCGTGCAGTCGACCGGCTTGAGGCGCTTGATCGCCTCGTAGTCGCCGGTATCGGCCACCACCACGGAGAGATCACGCAACTGGGTGAGCTTGGACGGAGAAACGGTGTTCATTGCGACTCCTGGTACGAAACGGGAGCCTGCCCGGTGGCAGGCGGAAATCAGGGATGGGGCTGGTTGTGGACGGCCGTCACGCGCAGGCGCAGCTTGCGGCCGCCCGGGGCATCCCAGTCCATGGTCTGGCCCACGGCCAGGCCCAGCAGCGCGGTGCCGACCGGTGCAAGGATGGACACCTTGCCCTGTTCAACATCGGCTTCGCGCGGGTAGACCAGCGTCAGCACGTGCTTCTCGTTCTGCAGCTCATCTTCGCATTCCACCCGCGAATGCATCATGACGATGCCCTCGGGCATCTGCGCCGGCGCCACCACCGTGGCCCGGTTGAGTTCCTGGGCCAGTGCCTGCGCCGCCGGGGTCTGGCTGACCGCGGGCGATTCAAGCATGGCATCCAGCCGATCCATGTCGTGGCTGGAAACAATGATGGACGGGGGCAGCCCGCTGGAAGTGGACATGTAAAGCTCCTTGCGATTGATGATGGCCCATGCAAAAGGCGGCGCCTGCTGGCACCGCCTGGGTTCTATTGTGCTGCCTATCGAAGGCGGAAGCGACCCGTGCCGCATCGGGTGGGATGCGGCACGTTCAGGGGCTGCGTGGCACGCCGGATCAGGCGGTGCCGCGCGCGGCCTGGCCGATCTCCGAATCGGTGTTTTCCAGGGTGAACAGGCCATCGGGCAGGCGCTTGAACTGCTGTGCCAGCTGCTGCAGGAAACCGGTCATCGCCGAGCTGCGGCGCCAGGCCATCGCGATGCGGCGACTGGGGCGATCATCGCCCTGGAAATCGAGCAGGCGGATGTTCTCCGAGCGCGGCACCGGCGGCTTCACCGACAAGGTGGGCAGCAGGGTGATGCCCACGTCGGCGGCCACCATCTGGCGCAGCGTTTCCAGGCTGGTGGCGCGGAACTCGGATTTTTCATTGGCGCCGAACAGGCGGCAAACCGCCAGCGCCTGGTCACGCAGGCAATGGCCATCCTCCAGCAGCAGCAGCTTCTGGGTGGACAGCTCCTGCACATCCAGATGGTGGCGGCGGGCAAGCGGATGCTGCCCGGACACGGCCAGCAGGAACGGCTCCTCGAACAGGAACTCCGCGTGCAGCTGGTCATCGTCCAGCGGCAACGCCAGCAGCGCCGCATCCAGCTTGCCCTCGCGCAGGCGCGCCAGCAGCTCGTCGCTCTTTTCCTCGACCAGCAGCAGCTCCAGCTGCGGGAAGCGCTCGCGGATGTTGGGGATCACATGGGGCAGCAGGTACGGGCCCAGCGTGGGGAAGATCCCCAGCCGCACCGTTCCCGCTTCCGGGTCACGGCTGCGTCGGGCCGCTTCCTTCATCTGTTCCACTTCGGCCACGATCGTGCGCGCACGCGCCGCCGCCTCCACCCCGGCCGGGGTGAGCATCACTTTGCGGGGGGCACGCTCGACCAGGGGCAGGCCGAGCTCGTCCTCCAGCTTGCGGATCTGGGTGGACAGGGTGGGCTGGCTGACGAAGCACGCCGCCGCGGCGCGGCCGAAGTGCCGGTGGTCGGCCAGCGCCACCAGGTATTTCAGATCACGTAGGTTCATTTCCTTGGACCTCTACACGGTAATGGACCGGGTGATGACGTGGCTTACCCAGCAGGTGGGTCCCGGCGAACCGGGACCCTGGACGTTTCAGGCAGCTTCGGCGACAGCGCCGCTGCTCTTGGGAACGGATGTACGAATCAGGTGATCGAAAGCGCTCAGTGCGGCGGTGGAACCGGCGCCCATGGCGATGATGATCTGCTTGTACGGTACGGTGGTGCAATCGCCCGCTGCGAACACCCCGGGGACACTGGTCTGGCCACGGTCGTCGATCACGATCTCGCCCCGCGGGGAGAGCGCCACCGAGCCCTTCAACCACTCGGTGTTGGGCAGCAACCCGATCTGCACGAAGATGCCTTCGAGCTCGACCCGGTGCGCATCGCCACCGACGCGGTCCTGGTAGACCAGCCCCGTCACCTTCTGGCCATCGCCCAACACTTCCTGGGTCAGGGCGCTGGTGATGATGGTGACGTTGCCCAGGCTGCGCAGCTTCTTCTGCAGCACTTCATCGGCGCGAAGTGTGTCATCAAATTCCAGAAGGGTCACATGCGTCACCAGCCCCGCGAGGTCGATCGCCGCTTCCACGCCGGAGTTGCCGCCGCCGATCACCGCCACGCGCTTGCCCTTGAACAGCGGGCCATCGCAGTGCGGGCAATAGGCCACGCCCTTGTTGCGGTACTGCGCCTCGCCCGGCACGTTCATCTGGCGCCAGCGGGCACCGGTGGACAGCACCACCGAGCGCGACTTCAGCACCGCGCCGTTTTCCAGGGTGATCGCGACCAGGCCGTCGTCGCCGGCCGGGGTCAGCGCGCTGGCCCGCTGCAGGTTCATGATGTCCACCTCGTACTCGCGCACGTGCTGTTCCAGCGCGGTGGCCAGCTTGGGGCCGTCGGTTTCCTTGACCGAGATGAAGTTCTCGATGGCCATGGTGTCCAGCACCTGGCCGCCGAAACGCTCGGCCGCCACGCCGGTGCGGATGCCCTTGCGCGCGGCATAGATGGCCGCGGCCGCGCCGGCCGGGCCGCCGCCCACCACCAGCACATCGAAGGGCGCCTTGGCGGCGATCTTTTCCGCGTCGCGCTTGGCCGAGCCGGTGTCCAGCTTGGCCACGATCTGCTCCAGGGTCATGCGGCCCTGGTCGAACATCTCGCCATTGAGGTACACGGTGGGCACGGACATGATCTGGCGCGCCTCGACCTCGGCCGGGAACAGTCCGCCGTCGATCGCCACGTGCTGGATGCGCGGGTTGAGCACCGCGGCCAGGTTCAGCGCCTGCACCACGTCCGGGCAGTTCTGGCAGGACAGCGAGAAATAGGTCTCGAAGCGGAACTCGCCGTCCAGCCCCTGCACCTGCTCGATCAGCTCGGCGGTGGCCTTGGACGGGTGGCCGCCCACCTGCAGCAGGGCCAGCACCAGCGAGGTGAATTCATGGCCCATCGGCAGCCCGGCGAATGCCAGGTGGATGTCCTGGCCGGGGGTGGTCAGGGCGAAGGAGGGGGTGCGCTCGGCACTGTCGCGGCGCACGTCCAGGCGGATCTGCGCCGACAGCGACACCAGGGTGTTGAGCAGCTCCAGCATTTCCTGCGACTTGGCGCCGTCGTCCACGTGCGCCGTGATCTGGATCGGGCGGGTGACGCGTTCCAGGTAAGTCTTGAGCTGGGACTGGAGGTTGGCATCCAACATCGAAAAACTCCTTGATTCAGGCAAGCGGACGGCGTGGGCGCACCCGGCGGATGCACCTGCGCGACGTGGGGGTGAACCCAAGCCGGCGTGCAGGCACCGGCTTGGGTTCACCCCCACCCCCGTCGGAACGGGAATGGGGGTGGGGGACGGCCTTAGATCTTGCCGACCAGGTCCAGCGACGGGGTCAGGGTCTTTTCGCCTTCCTTCCACTTGGCCGGGCAGACCTGGTTCGGGTTGGCGGCGGTGAACTGGGCAGCCTTCAGCTTGCGCAGGGTCTCGGAGACGTCACGGGCGATCTCGTTGGAGTGGATCTCCAGGGTCTTGATCACGCCTTCCGGGTTGATGATGAAGGTGCCGCGCAGGGCCAGGCCTTCTTCCGCGATATGCACGCCGAAGGCGTTGGTCAGCTGGTGGGTCGGGTCGCCGACCAGCGGGAACTGGGCCTTGCCCACGGCCGGGGAGGTCTCGTGCCACACCTTGTGCGAGAAGTGGGTGTCGGTGGTGACGATGTACACCTCGGCACCGGCCTTCTGGAACTCGGCGTAATGATCGGCGGCGTCTTCGATCTCGGTCGGGCAGTTGAAGGTGAAGGCAGCCGGCATGAAGATCAGCACGGACCACTGACCCTTCAGGGTGCTGTCGGAGACCTTGATGAACTCGCCGTTCTGGTAGGCGTTGGCTTCGAACGGCTTGATCTGCGTATTGATGAGCGACATCGGTATTCCTCTTGGTGAAGGGGGTGGGTGAAGCGACCAACACAGGTTAGCGGCTCCATTCCTATAAGGACAATCCATTGATTGCATCTATACGATAGCCATAGTCTATCAAAAAGGCCTTATCGATGGATGAACCGATCAGGCTATTCGCGGCGAAACCCTTGTCCTGCATGACTTTTTCAGGATTTGAGGGTTCCTCACGACAATAGCCAGCGCTTATCCGAGCAGCCGCCTGGCTGAACCCAACTCGACGGTGGCCTACACTGCGCGCCCCGACTTTCGCCCTGATCCGACATGACCGCTGCCCCCCGCGACGTCCGCCAGCTGCTCGCCGAGGCCGCCTCCGCCCTGCCGGGCGTGGAGGGGCGGCACGAGGCCGAGTTGCTGTTGCTGCACGTGCTGGAGCGGGAGCGCAGCTGGCTGTTCGCCCACGCCACCGACCCGGTGGCGCCGGCCGAGGCGGCGCGCTTTGCCGGCCTGCTGGCACGGCGGGTGGCCGGCGAGCCGGTGGCCTACCTGGTGGGCCACCGTGGCTTCTGGACCCTGGACCTGGCGGTGAACACCGCCACGCTGATCCCGCGTCCGGAGACCGAGCTGCTGGTCGAGCTGGCGCTGGCGCGGCTGCCGGTGGGCACCGCCGCGGCAGTGGCCGACCTCGGCACCGGCAGCGGGGCGATCGCCCTGGCGCTGGCCAGCGAGCGCCCGCAGGCCACGGTGGTGGCCACCGACATCAGCGCCGAGGCGCTGGCGGTGGCGCGTGCCAATGCCGCGCGCAACGGGCTGCAGGGCGTGCGCTTCCTGCAGGGCGCCTGGTTTGCGCCGCTGCAGGGCCAGCGCTTCGATCTCATCGCCAGCAACCCGCCCTATATCGCCAGCGACGACCCGCACCTGCAGCAGGGCGACCTGCGCCACGAGCCGGCCACGGCGCTGGCGTCGGGCATCGACGGCCTGGACGACATCCGCCTCATCGTCGCCGAGGCCGCCGCGCACCTGCTGCCCGGTGGCTGGCTGCTGATCGAACACGGCTGGGACCAGGGCGCGGCGATCCGCGCGCTGTTCACCCAGGCCGGCCTGGCGCAGGTGCATACCGAGCGCGACCTGGAAGACCGCGACCGGGTGACGCGCGGCTGTCTGCCGGGCGCGCGCTGACGGTGCCTGAAACATGGCGCGGGTAGAATGGCCGTCCATCAGAAAGGAAGCACCATGACGACGGCCCCTCCCGCCATTTCCAACGCGACGCTGCAGTCCCATGTGTTCCTCGCCGACATGCTCCAGGACGCGTATTTCCCCCCGGCGCTGGTGGCCAAAGGCCAGCAGATCCTGCTGCGCCTGTGCCACCGCATCGAGCGCGATCGCCCGGCCGACGGCCCGGCGTTGATGTCGCTCACCCATGCGGCCACGCTGGAATTCAACGTGCTGGGCGAGGCGTTCGAAGCACAGGACAGCGAACTGGAAACCGCCGCCCGCGACAACATCGGGGCCGACTTCGAGCTGATCGCGCGCAGCTACGGGTTCGATGTGGACGTCGAGGCGCTGATCAGCCCGCGCGAGTGGTGATTCCACCCCCTCGCGCCTGCCCCCAACAACGGAGTTCCGCCATGCGTACGCTGTATCCCGCCATCACCCCCTACGACGTCGGCACCCTGCAGGTCGATGATCGCCACACGTTGTATTTCGAGCAGTGCGGCAACCCCGATGGTCTGCCGGTGGTGATGCTGCACGGTGGCCCCGGTGGCGGGTGCAGCGAGAAAATGCGCCAGTTCCACGACCCGGCCAAGTACCGGATCATCCTGTTCGACCAGCGCGGCGCCGGGCGTTCCACCCCGCACGCGGACCTGGTGGACAACACCACCTGGGACCTGGTGGCCGACATCGAGAAGCTGCGCGAACACCTCACGGTGGATCGCTGGCAGGTGTTCGGCGGCAGCTGGGGCTCGACCTTGGCCCTGGCCTATGCGCAGACCCACCCGCAGCGCGTGACCGCGCTGGTGCTGCGCGGCATCTTCATGCTGCGCCGCTGGGAGCTGGAGTGGTTCTACCAGGAAGGCGCCAACCGCCTGTTCCCCGATGCCTGGGAGCACTACCTCAAGCCGATCCCGGCGGTGGAGCGGCATGACCTGATCTCGGCGTTCCACCGTCGCCTGACCAGCGACGACGAAGCCACCCGGCTGGCGGCCGCCAAGGCGTGGGCGGTGTGGGAGGGCGCGACCAGCTTCCTGCACGTGGACGACGACTTCATCAACAGCCATGAAGACCCGCAGTTCGCGCTGGCCTTTGCCCGCATCGAGAACCACTACTTCGTCAACGGTGGCTTCTTCGAGGTGGAAGAGCAGCTGCTGCGCGACATGCCGCGCATCGCCGACATCCCCGGGGTGATCGTGCACGGCCGCTACGACGTGGTGTGCCCGTTGCAGAACGCCTGGGAACTGCACAAGGCCTGGCCGGCCTCCACGCTGGAGATCAGCCCGGCGTCGGGCCATTCGGCGTTCGAGGCGGAAAACGTGGATGCCCTGGTGCGCGCGACCGACCGGTTCGCCGGCTGACCCGGCGCGCGACGACCCAAGCGCGTCACCGGACACAACGCGGATAGGCCACGACCGTTGGTCGTGGCGCGCGCGGCGTCGGATGGGGTAGTCAGGTGCCGACCCACGGTCGGTACCTACCAGGCGCCGGCGAGCAGCGCCTCGGCCAGCACTTTCAGCTTCGGCGAGGCCTGCCGCGAGGGCGGGTAGACCAGCGACAACGCGCGGCTGCGGCCTTCGAACGGCTGCAGCACGCGTTGCAGGCGGCCGTCGGCGAGCGCGTCGGCCACCGCGAAATCCATCACCTGCACGATCCCGATGCCGGCCAGCGCGCCTTCCACCAGCGGGTCACCGCTGTCGAACACCATCCGCGCCGGCGCGGTGAACTCGCGCAGCTGGCCGTCGCGCTCGCGGAACTGCCAGTCCACCAGCCGCCCGCTGCGCAGGTTGCGCACCGCCAGGCAGACGTGGTCCTGCAGCGCCTCCACCGTGGCCGGCATGCCGTGCCGGGCCAGGTAGTCCGGCGAGGCCACGGTCACCCAGTGCAGGGGGCGCAACGGGCGCGCGACCATGCGCACATCGCTGATGGGGCCGGTACGCAGCGCCGCATCGAAACCTTCTTCCACCAGGTCCACCAGGCGGTCGTTGAGCACCAGCTCGAACTGCAGCTGCGGGTGCGCGGCGGTGAGCTGGCCGGCCAGCGGCACCAGCACCTTGCGGCCGAACATCGACGGCGCGGTCAGCTTGAGCACCCCCGAGGGCGTGCACGGGCGGTCGCCCAGGCGCCGCTCGGCATCCTCCAGCCCGCACAACAGCGGCGTGCAGTGGTCCACGAACTGACGGCCGTCCGGGGTGAGGCTCACATTGCGGGTGTTGCGATGGAGCAGGCGCACGCCCAGCTCGGCCTCCAGCCGGCCGATCGCCCGTGACAGCCCGGACTGGCTGAGGCCCAGCTGCCCGGCGGCCACGGTGAAGCTGCGGGCCTCGGCCACGTGCACCAGCATGCGCACCGCGTTGAGATCCATGGCTGTTCTCGATTGATGCGAAAATGCATCGCAGAAATCGAATTATCCGTATTTATTTGTGGGCCGTCATCAATGAGACTGCCCCCCTTCCCCTGTATTCCCCATCGGCATGACCCACTCCCCCCGTTCCTTTCCGCCACGTCTGGCACTGACGCTGCTGGCCATGGCCCAGCTGATCATCGCCCTGGACGCCACCATCATCTTCGTCGCCCTGCATGAGATGGGCGTGCAACTGCAGATCAACGCGCAGCAGCTGCAATGGATCGTCAGCGGTTACACCGTGGCCTTCGGCGGCTGCCTGCTGCTGGGTGGGCGCGCGGCCGACCTGCTGGGGCGGCGCCGGGTGTACCGGCTGGGCATGGCGCTGTTCGCGGTGGCCTCGCTGGTGGGCGGCTTCAGCAACAGCGCCTGGCTGCTGATCGGCGCGCGCGCGGCGCAGGGGATCGGCGCGGCGCTGTTGTTCCCGGCCACGCTGTCGCTGATCAACACCCTGTATGCCGAAGGGGCGCCGCGCAACCGCGCGCTGGCGATCTGGTCGATGGCCAGCGCCGGTGGGCTGGCGCTGGGCACGTTGCTGGGCGGCGTGCTGACCCAGCATTTCGGCTGGTCCTCGGTGCTGCTGGTGATCGTGCCGGTGGCTGGCGCGTGCGCACTGCTGGGCGGGTGGTGGCTGCCGCGCGACCCGGCGCCGCAGGCCGGCCGTTCGTTCGACCTGGCCGGCGCGCTGACCGTCACCGTGGGCGGCAGCCTGCTGGTCACCACGCTGGTGCAGGGCCCCGAATGGGGGTGGGCGGCGCCGCGCACGCTGGCCTGCCTGATCGTGTCGGTGCTGCTGCTGGCGGTGTTCGTGCAGATCGAGAAGCGCAGCGGCGACCCGCTGATGCAGTTTGCCCTGCTGCGCCTGCGCAGCCTGCGCGCGGCCATGCTGCTGACCCTGCTGTTCATGAGCAGCTTCGGGGTGCAGTACTACTTCCTGGCGCTGTACTACCAGGATGGCTACGGCTGGAGCGCGCTGCAGGCCGGGCTGGCGTTCCTGCCGCCCACGCTGGTGTGCACCTACGGCATCCGCGTGGCCGAGCAGATGCTGGCGCGCCGTTCGCCACGCCAGGTGCTGGCGCTGGGCATGGCCGCCGGCGCGGTGGGCATCGCCGCGGTGGCCGTGGCGCTGCCGCATGGCAGCACGTACTGGGCGCTGCTGCCGGGCATCATGGTGCTGAGCATCGGCCAGGGCATGACCTGGACGGCGATGTGGATCGTGGCCGGGCAGGGCGTGCCGGCCGCGCAGCAGGGCGTGGCCTCCGGCATGGCCGCCACGGCGCAGCAGATCGGCGGCGCGCTGGGGCTGGCGGTGCTGGTGATGCTGGCCAACGCCGGGCGCGATGCGCAGGCCGCCGGCGGCAGTGCCGAGGCGCTGCAGGGGCTGGTCAACGCGCAGTACGGCGCGGCGCTGTTCGCCCTGCTCGGCGTGGGCGTGGCGCTGTGGTTGCGGCCGCAGCAGGACGAAGCGGCGCCGGCAACGGGCTGCGCGAACGAGGCCTAGCACGGCCGTCATCTGCGACAGCGCGGACGCAACATCGGTAGTGCCGGCCGCTGGCCGGCATCCCACAGCCACCGTCGCCCCAACGAAAACCGACTTCGGCCGCACCTACTCGCGCACCCAACCGGACCTCACCCAGGCAGCAGCGCTTCCAACGGCGGCTGCAACGCGGTGAAGATGCGCGCCAGTCGCTGCGCCCACGCCTGCTGGCCAGCCGCATCGGCGATCAGATCCTGGCGGATCTCCAGCTCCACGTGCACCAGCCCGCGGCCTTCGCCATGCACCGGCACCGCATAGTCGCTGGTGCTGCTGACCGAATACGGCTGGTTGTCGCCCACCACCAGGTCGCCCTCGTCGCGCAGCGCCTGCAGCAGCGCGTGCGCGAAGCGCGTATCGCGGTGGTAGAGCACGCCCACCTGCCACGGCCGCACGGTGTCGGCCATCACCGGGGTGAAGCTGTGCATCATCACCAGCAGCGTCGGCCGGGCCTGGCTCTGGCGGGCGTCCAGCTCGGCCTCGATACGCCGATGGTAGGGGGCGTGGATCGCCTCGATGCGCTGCTGCCGCTGCAGCGCCGACAACGCCTGGTTGCCGGGCACGTCGGTGTGGTCGCTGGTCGCCGGCATCAGCGTGGGCGAGGCCAGCGGGCGGTTGCAGTCGATCACCAGCCGCGAATAGGTTTGGGTGATCGCCCAGGCATCAAGCAGGCGCGCCAGTTCCAAGGTGACCCCGGCAATGCCGATGTCCCAGCCGATGTGCCGATCCAATTCGGCCTGCGGCAGGCCCAGGTTGGCCAGGGCGGCCGGCACCTGCTGACCGGCATGGTCGGCGATCAGCAGGTAGGACGAGCGCCCCTGCGGCTGGTGCACCGCGTAGGGCGCCGGATCGGCCGGGCCCAGCAGGGCGCCGGCGGCGATCGGGTGGGCGTGCGAATCAGCCACGCGGGGTGCCGTCCAGGTGGTGCTCGATCATCCACAGCCCGGCCCACAGCTTGGCGTCCAGCTCGAAGCCCTGGCCGATCTTTTCCACCAGCCACGCCGCCGCGCGCAGGCGCGGGATCTCGTGCACGGTGATGTTCTCGCTGGCATCGCCACCGCCATCGCCCACCTTGCGCAGGCCGGTGGCCCGCACGAAGGCGATCTTCTCGCTGCTGGCACCGGAGGAAGTCGGGCCGATCATCAGTACCTCGGCATGCTCGGCGGTCCAGCCGGTTTCCTCCTCCAGCTCGCGGATCGCCGAGACCTCGATCGATTCGCCGGCGTCGATGTCGCCCACCAGGCCGGCCGGCATTTCAATCGTGCTGGCCTGCAACGGCACCCGGAACTGCTCGACGAACAGCACGTTGTCCTCCGGGGTGACCGCGATGATGATCGCCGCCAGGCCGCCGGCGTGGGTGCGCTCGCTGTATTCCCACGTGCCGCGCACCACCATGCGCTGGTATTTGCCTTCGTAGACGACCTTGGGGGCTTGCGTGTTGGGGCTCATGCGAACTCGCTGGCAATGGAAGGGGAATCGGGCAGGCCGGCGGCGCTGAACAACCGGCGCCGGGTCAACGGACCAAACCGGAGCGCTTCGCACAGGCCCTGCAGCATCTGCGGATCGGCGCTGCCGCGGCGCAGGTCGGCCTCGGCCACGTCCAGCGGCGCATCCAGTGCGATGGTGGTCAGTTGCCGCCACAACAGGGCGTGTTCGCGCTGCTCGCGCAGGCGCACGGCCATCTGCGCGGCACCGCGCAGGCGCAGGAACGGCACTTCGTCCAGGCGCTCATACAGCGTGTCCAGGCTGCCGAAGTGGGCCAGCAGCACCGCCGCGGACTTGGCGCCTACGCCGGTCACGCCGGGAATGTTGTCCACCGCATCGCCGCACAGGGCCAGGTAGTCGGCGATCTGGTGCGCGTGCACGCCATGCCGCGCCTTCACCCCGGCCATGCCCCAGCGCTGGTTGCGCGCGTAGTCCCACTGCTCGTCATGCTCGAACAGCAACTGGGACAGGTCCTTGTCGGCGGAGATGATCACCCCGCGCATGCCGGCCTCGCGGCGGGCATGCAGGGCGCTGCCGATCAGGTCATCGGCCTCGTATTCGTGGTGGGCCAGCACCGGCAGGCCCAGCGCCACGCACAGCGCCTTGCAGTGCGCGAACTGGCGGCGCAGCGCATCCGGGGCCGGGTCGCGGTTGGCCTTGTAGGCGGCATACAGACGGTGCCGGAAGCAGCTGTCCAGCGCCTCGTCGAAGGCGATGGCGATGTGGTGCGGGCGCTCGCGCTCCAGCAGGTCCAGCAGGAAGCGGGCAAACCCGTGCACGGCATTGGTGGGCCAGCCGTGCTGGTCCTGGAACTCATCGGGCATCGAATGCCAGGCGCGGAACACGTACAGGCTGGCATCGACCAGGTACAGCGGCGGGCGTGGCGCGATGTCGGTGGCGGGGAACGGGCTCACGTCAACCGGCCCAGTCCTGCAGCAGCGCGGCCGGGTCCGGGCGGTCGCGCTCGGGGGCCTCGGTACGCGGGGTGCCGATATGGATGAAGCCGGCGATGCGCTCGTCCTCGGCCAGGCCCAGATGGGCGCGCACGGCCGGGTCGAAGGCCATCCAGGCGGTCAGCCACTGCGCCCCGAAGCCCAGCGCCTGCGCGGCCTGCAGCAGCGCAAAGCACACGCAGCCGGCGGTCATCAGCTGTTCCTGCTCGGGCACCTTGGGATTGGGCTGCGGCCGGGCCACCACGGTGATCACCAGCGGGGCGTGCGAAAACCGCAGCCGGTCCTTCTCCAGCTGGGCCGCGGAGACCTGCGGGCCGCGCTCGCGGCTGCGCTGGACCAGGAACTCGCCCAGACTGTGACGCGCATCGCCGGCGATCCGCAGGAAACGGAACGGCACCAGCTTGCCGTGGTCGGGCACGCGGACCGCCGAGGCGAGCATCCGCAGCAGAGTGTCAGGGTCCGGCCCGGGCTCCCCGAGTTGCCGCGAAGGCAACGAGCGGCGGGCGTCCAGGGCTTGCAGCGCGGGGGAGTCGGGCATGGTGTCTCGATCAAGTGTCACGGTCGAACCAGTATAGTCGCGGCAGTTTGTGACACGGCTTTGGGCCATCTCCGGGTCATTTGCGACAAAGCGTGATGAACATCACTTAATCAACGGCATTCCTTCACGTGCCTGTACTCGCTTCCCGGGGACGCTGGCCTTACGATACAAGGCCTGCCGGTACCCCGGTCATGAGGTTCAACGTGCGGACTGTTTCACTGTCCCTGACCGGTAGGCCGACCTGCCATCCGGATGCAGGTGCCTGGGGGGCGCCGGTGTCCATCGTATCCATGCTGCATTCTGTGCCCGCGAAGGTGGGGAGCCTTTTCGCATGATCGCCACGCCCAATGCATTGGGGCAGCCGGGTCGCGACCCTGCGCTGCTGAAGCTGGCCCGCGACGGCGTATTGCCGGCGCTGGTCGATTCGTTCGCGACCGTGCTGGCCCGTTTCGATGACGTGCTGTTCGACCGTGCCGGCACCGCCGGTGCCTCGCAGTTGCTGTTCCTGGATGGCATGCGCGAACTGCGCCGCCGCCGCGAAGACATCGTGCGCGGCTTCCGTGGCCACCTGGCCCAGGCCTGGGACGCGCTGGAGAACGGCCAGCCGGCATCGGCCGAAGCCACCCTGGCCGGCCAGATCGAAGACGGCCTGAGCCTGGTGCCCGAACACGTGCTGGAATCGCGGCTGGCCGTGCGCAATTTCGCCACCGTGCTGCTGCGCGACTGGAAGCCGGTGCTGGCCCGCCTGGACCGCCGCCTGGGCTGGATCGCCGGTGGCCTGGAACTCAATGCCGACACCAACCCGATCAGCCCCGAGCACCTGGGCGTGGCCATCCATGAGGCATTCGCCGATTGCGAGCTGGCCCCGGAAGTGCGGCTGGTGCTGATCAAGCTGTGCGAGCGCGACCTGCACGGCCCGATCGGCAAGCGCTACGAGGCCCTGGACGAGCAGCTGGCCGCCGCCGGGGTGATGCCGCAGATGGCCGCCCCGCGCCGCCCTGCGCCGCGCCCGCCGTCGCCCCGCAACGAGATGGACGACCTGGTCGACGCGCTCGACCCCGACGCGCTGGGCGGTGGCGACGACGCGGCCGCACCGGCCTGGGCGCGGCGTTTTGCCGACCGCTGGGCCGAGAGCCGCGGGCGGATGCAGTCCGCCCATCCCGGCCAGTCCGCCGCCGACCCTGGCGACGGCATGAGCAACAACCAGGGCATGCTGCTGGAAGCCCTGCATGAACTGCTGCAGCAGACCCGCCACGTGCGCGAGGACGCCACCTCGGCGGCCAGCGTCGCGGTCGGCCAGCAGCGCCCGCTCAGCCAGCGCGAGATGATGTCGGTGCTGTCGCTGCTGCAGGCCACCCCGAGTGCCACCCTGCGCGCGGCCATCGGCGAAGACGGCGAGTCGCTGGCGCAGCGCCTGAAGAGCGAAGTGCTCTCCGGCGCCACCCGCCTGGGCGTGGACCCGGCCCAGGCACGCCTGGACCCGCAGGACGAGGACGCCATCGACCTGGTCGGCATGCTGTTTGACGTGATGCTCGACGAGCGCGACCTGGAGGGCCGCTCGCGCGAGCTGATCGGCCGGCTGGTGGTGCCCTTCGTCAAGGTGGCCATGCTCGACCGCCGCATGTTCGTGCAGAAGACCCACCCGGCGCGCAAGCTGCTCAACTCGCTGGCCGAGGCCTGCGAAGGCAACACCGGCGAAAGCCAGGCCGAGCGCGTGCTGATGGGCAAGGTCGAGGAAATCATCGAGCGCCTGGTGGCCGAGTTCAACGAGAACCTGGCCATCTTCCTCACCCTGGAAGAAGAATTCCGCGACTTCCTCACCCAGCACCGTCGCCGCATCGAAATCGCCGAACGCCGCGCCGCCGAGACCCAGCGCGGCCAGGAAAAGCTGGAGATGGCGCGCACCCGGTCGGCCACCGAGCTGGACCGGCGCATCGCCGATGCCACCCTGCCGCAGGCGATCGGCGAGTTCCTGCGCCAGCCGTGGCAGCACCATCTCACCCTGACCGTGCTGCGCGAAGGCGAAGACGGCGCCTCGGTGGGCGAGGCGCTGGCGCTGGCCGACGGCATGCTGGACGAAGTGGCCGAAGCGCGCCGGCAGATCGTGGGCAAGCCGTGGCTGCAGGCCTGGCACCCGGCCCTGCGCAAGGTGTTTGCCAGCGTCGGCGTGCATGCCGATGCGGCCACCGGCGCAATCGATGCCCTGCACGACACCCTGCAGGGCATTGCCGAATCACGGCCGGAACTGGAACGCGCGCTGCCCGAGCTGCCGCAGGTGGTCCTGCCCGTGCCGCCCACCCAGGAAAGCGCGTCGGTCGAACTCGGCAGCAAGGTGGACGTGAGCGATTTCGACAACGCCGACGCCGACCGCTTCCGCGGCCTGGAGATTGGCAGCTGGCTGGATTTCGTGGACAAGGATGGCAAGGTCCAGGCCGGCAAGCTGTCCTGGGTGAGCCCGATCTCCTCGCGGCTGCTGTTCGTCAATCGTCGCGGCGTCCGCTTCTGCGTGGCCTCGCCGGAAGAACTGGCGGTGATGGTGCGCCTGGGGCGCCTGCGCGCGCACATCGATGATGGCGCGTTCGACAGCGCGATGCAGGGCGTGATCGATCGCCTGGACAACAAGAACGCCACCGTGCATTGAATGATGGCGGCGGGCGAGGCGGGTTGAAGGAAAGCGCCGGGCATTGCCCGGCGTTTTCATTTCTGGGCGGATCGGATCTGGATCGTGCGCGACGGCGAGGCTCTGTTCTGCGGCGCCGGCGGATCGAGGGCGGCGAGCGCTCTCGGATTTATCGCTCCGACTCTTCGGTCGTCCAGCCGGATTTTATGAAGAAATACCTCAGAAGCCTTAGGGTCACATACATCCAGACAATTGCGAAAAGCGGCATTATTTCCGGAATCCGCCCTGGCATCATCCAGACGGTGAACGTTCCAGAAAAATATACCGCCACAAACGCTGCCATGACCAAAAATCGCTTGATGTAGCGAGGCATTGCACCCGTCCCTTGATAGCAAAGTCATCTGGCAACATCCGGGATGTCACAGGATCCTGGCGCCCTTTGCAGGAAATCTATTGTTTCGTTCCTGCCGCAGTCAAGGTCGGCGCAACGTGTTTCCGTTGCACCTGACCGAAGTCAGGCCGCTTCAAGCAGGATATTGAGGCGGTCGGGGTCCTGGTCACTACAGGGTGGTGGGTATGCATGTAGGCTGGTGGCGGATCCGATTCGAGCCCGAGCGGTGGCATCGACCCAGCTGGGCATTGGATCGGAATCGCACGGGTATTGGGCAACTGCGGCAGCGCACAGGCGAGGCGCAGGGTATAGGATCGGGAACGGGTAAGCGGCCCTTGGAACCGCACATGGGGATGGACAGGGATGTTGACGCAAGGGCGGAGCGAAACGTTGATGGAGCGACTGGGCAAGCGTGCCGTTGTTCGGCGTGGTGTGACTTTCTTTCTGGTCTGCCTGGCCTGCGTGAACGGGCTGGTGCCACTCGATTCGTTTGGCGCGGATGCGGAGGCCTTTTACGTGGATGATGCCGACGCCGTGCGCGATGGATGCGACAGGGTGGCAACGCGCGAGCGCCAGTTTTCATGCCACCGCATTGCGCCTGGCGATGGGGTGGTCGTGGCCGTTCGCGAGTATCGTCGTTCGCGGCGCACTGACGGTGCGACTTACAGCAAGGTGACGGTGCGTCTTCCCGCCGATGCGGCCGCTGGCGACACGTTCGCGCTGGGGGATGGGCAGGTTCGCGTGTTCTTCAGTAGCGGGCCCAGTGCGTTTGCAGGTAAAAAGGGCTGTTATGGAGAAGCGCGGCAGGGTCAGGTGTCGGTTAAGTCGTTCCACGGAGGGAAAATGGTCGTGAAGGTCTCTGCTGAAATCCCCCTGACCAGTCCGCTTGATTGGAAAGGAGACTGCGATGTTCCGAAGGTAGTAGACGCGACGATTCGGGCGTCACTGGCGGATATCCGGTTTCTGAATGCCTGGCAGGGTAGGCCAGGGAGCGAAGACACGCCGTTCGAGGAAGCCAATGTCATGGATTGAAGGCGGTTTCGACAGCAAGGCGGCTGTCGCTGCAGATTGCTGCAGCCATGAACCTGGCTGGGCCGAGCGTACGGACTTGGTACGCATGAACGATCCGCAAGGGGAACCATCCATCATCATGAAACCCCATGACTGAGACGCCAGGCGTACGTTTTGCTTCGTTGGTGCTGGCGCTGCTGGCGGTACTGGCGCTGAGTGGCTGCGCTCGCCATGAGGAGAGGGTATATCGCTCGCTTTCCGATGTCGCGCACACGGACGAATCCTCCATCATCGGCATCGTGGATGTGCCTTTGGACGCGACCGACATTCGCATACGGTTTGACGTGGAGACGGATCATTACTATTTCTCATACTCGACGCGGGATGTGATGTACGCCGTACGCCATGTGGAGATGGCGCCCGTTGCCGATGAAGCGCATGAGGAGGCGCGCGATTCGGTGTGGCGCGGCGTAGATCTCCCTGCCCAGGTGGCCATCCACAGGCAATGCATTGTTCACCCAGACATCTACGGCCGCGGTACTCCCTGGCGAGTGGAGATACGCTTTGTCGCCAGCGCGGATGGGAGGCAACACCAGTGGAACGAGCAGACTGATCCTGAGCTGATAACGCTGCTCTGCGCTGAAGAGCAACGGCGCGTAGACGCGGCGCAGTGACCGGACGGGTGCTGGCTGCAGTGCTCGTCATGGCGCGTCCTCACGTTTGAACAACGCATTCTCTTTGCCAACTCAGGACAGGAAAATGCAGGATGTCTCCGCGCAGACAGGGTTCGCCGCCACCGCACCCTGCCGCCGCGACGGCGGTTGTTGGGGGAGGCTTCCACAAGGCGCTGTGCTGGATACACCAACGAAGCATGGCACCGGGCGACGATGCCTTCGCCCAAGTGAGAAATCATGAATGCTGAACGTGTGGAGGTAAATCGGCTGGCAGTTGCCTGGATTGAGCTCAATCAGCTGCCCGCTGATGTCGAAGCCGGTGTTCGGGAATCGTATTCCTGGGTTATGGATGTCATTGATGATCTGATCCAGGCTGACGGTGTGTTGGCCTGGCGCGTGATCGATGAGATCCGACGGATAAACGGCAGTGACAGGGTGCTAGCCAATCTTGCGGCAGGTCCGCTTGAGGATTTTCTCGTTGCCCATGGAGGAGATTGCATCGCTGGAATTGAGGAGATTGCTCGACATGATGTCCAGCTTAGGAAATTACTTGCGGGCGTGTGGCGGGGTCGGATGAGTGAGGTGCTATGGGCGCGAATCCGATCGATTTCGACCGCTGACCGGTAGTTGAGTTGAATGTAGTCATTGCCGGCGGAATGTCGCGATGCAGCGCACACCGCCGCTGACCTTGGCCCGCAAGCCGGGGGCGTAGGGTACGATTCCCCCACACTCTGCTGATCGTCGGGGACATCCATGGCTGTCGATGTGCTGGTGGTGCGGGAACGCGCGTTGGGTGAGCGACGCGTGGCGATGACGCCGGAAACGGCGCGCAAGCTGGCCGCCCTGGGCGCGACGGTATGGTTCGAGCCCGCTGCCGGACAGGCCGCCGGGTTTCCTGATCAGGCCTATCTGGAGGTCGGCGCGCAGTTGGCCGACGACGCACGCTTGGCCTTGGCCGACATCGTGCTGTGCGTGCAACCCCCGGATACCGCGACCCTGGCCCAGCTCAAATCCGGCGCCAGCCTGGTCGGCATGCTGCACCCGCAGGCCGACGCAGAACGGGCCGGCATGGTGCAGTCGCGCGGCTTGCAGGCGTTTCCGCTGGAGCGCCTGCCGCGCACCACCCGCGCCCAGTCGATGGACGTGCTGAGTTCGCAGGCGGGCATGGCCGGCTACAAGGCCACGCTGATCGCCGCGCAGCGCGCGCCGCGCTTCTTCCCGATGCTGACCACGGCCGCCGGCACCATCCGGCCGTCGCGGGTGCTGGTGGTCGGGGCCGGTGTGGCCGGCCTGCAGGCCATCGCCACGGCACGCCGGCTTGGCGCGCAGGTGGAGGGGTTCGACGTGCGGCCGGAAACCCGCGAGCAGATCGAGTCGCTGGGGGCCAAGTTCCTCGACCTGGGCGTGAACGCGGTAGGCGAGGGCGGCTATGCGCGCGCGCTGACCGAGGACGAGCGCGCCGAGCAGCAGCGCCGCCTCGGCGAGCACCTGCGGTTGGTGGACGTGGTGATCTGCACCGCGGCGGTGCCGGGGCGTCCGGCGCCGAAGATCGTGACCACCGCGATGGTGCAGGGCATGAAGCCGGGCAGCGTGATCGTGGACCTCGCCGCGGAAACCGGTGGCAACTGCGAGGCTACCCGCCCCGGCGAGGTGGTGGAGCTGGACGGTGTCACCATCGACGGCCCGCTCGACCTGGCCAGCCTGGGCGCCGTGCATGCCAGCGAGATGTACGCGCGCAACGTCTACAACTTCGTGGCGCTGTTCCTCAAGGTCGGCGCCATCCAGTTCGACTGGGAAGACGAGCTGCTCGCCAAGACGCGCTGGGTCGCCGGCAGCTGAGGCCAACAGCAGCCACGCAATGTGAACTGACCCCGCACGTCCGAAACTCAACGCGCGCACCGCAACCCGGGGGTAGAGCCACCCCATGGGTGGCTGCACGCAATGGCAGAACAACAACGCCACGCATGGCGTGGCGCTACCCAACCACCCCGCAGGACGAAACCCAACGCGTCCCGCAACCCGGGGGGTAGAGCCACCCCATGGGTGGCTGCACGAAATACCAAAACCAAAAGCAGCCACGCATGGCGTGGCGCTACCCAAGGTGCGCGGTCACCGCTTCGGCGGCGGCGGCAGGTCCTTCACCGGGTTGGCTTTCAGCCACTCCTGGCGCTGCTCCGGGCTCATCTTCGACCAGCGCTCGCGCAGCTCGTCGCGCTGGGCCGGGCTGAGCTCGCGCATCTGCGCGAACAGCGCGCGGGCCTGCTCGCGCTGCTCCGGGCTCATGTTCTCGAAGCGGTGGCGACCGCGCCGGGCCAGCTCGCGCTGCTCGGGGGTCATGCTCTGCCAACGCTGGCCGTGCTGCAGCATGCGCTCGCGCTGGGGCGGCGGCGCATCGTTCCAGCGGTCGCGAACGGGCGCGATCAACGCCTCGCGCTGCTGCGGGGTCAGGCGCTCCCAGTCGGGCAGCGGCGCACCTTGTGCCCAGCCGGCCACGCTTGCCGACAACAGGGCCAGCGCCAGGATCAGTCGCGGTGTCATGTTCACTCCATTGCCAGGTCGGTCGTGCCCAGCCACACGTACAGGTCGGGATTTTCGTCGAGCACGTCGCTGCTGTCATCCACCGTGGCGGCAGCCGTGGGTGCAGCCGGCGTGGTCGGCGGGTTGACGGTGAAACTGTAGCCCAGTGCCAGCGCGGCCACGGCCGAACAGGCGGTGGCCATCCACCAGCCATGTGCGCGCGAGGCCCGCGGTGCGGCCGCGTGGCGTGCGCTGCGCAGGCGCGCCAGCGTCGCCGGTGAGAGCTGCTGCACGGCCTGGTCATGCAGCGCGCGCAGGGCGGTGTCATCGTGGATGGACGGGGTGACGGGGCGGCTCACAGTTCGATCTCCAGGTGCTGCTGCAACGCCTGCCGGGCGCGCGAAAGATGGGTTTTGACCGCGCCTTCGCTGCAGCCCATGGCCTTGGCGGTGGTGGCGCCGTCCAGCTGCTGCAGCACGCGCAGGGTGAAGGCTTCGCGCTGCCGGGCCGGCAGTTCGCGCAACGCCGCCACCAGCTGGGCGTATTGCTGGCGCTGCTCGTGGGCCTGTGCCGGGCCGGGCGCGGCGTCGGCCCAGTCGATGTCATGGTCGCCGCCTTCCTCGTCGCTGCTGCGCCAGAAGCGCAGGCGGAAACCCCGGCGGCGCTGCAGGTCCACCACGCGCCGGCGCAGGATGCTCCAGAACAGCGGCGCCCACTCGGCAGCCGGCTTGTCCTGGTAGGACAGCATGCGCAGCATCGCGTCCTGCACGGCATCGAGCGCGTCCTCGCGCTGGCGCAGGCCGGCCTCGGCGAAGCGGAACGCGCGCGGTCCGATGCCGGCCAGGAACGCCTCCAGCGACGCCGGCAGCGCGGCGTCGGCCTCGGTGGGCAGCGTTTGCAGGGTGGGACTCACCAGCACAGGGTAGCGCTCGCGCAGGGGGATACGGTGAGAACGCGCCAGGGCGGCGCCGGTTGACCGGCCTGCAGAACGGTTCAGCCCATGGTTATGATGGGGGGACGGGATCACCGCCTGGGAGACAGACTGCAATGAGCGACGGGTTCGTGGCGTTGTACATCTTCATGCTGGCTGCGATCGCCGGCCACGTGATCATTTCACGGGTGCCGGTGATCCTGCATACCCCCCTGATGTCCGGGTCCAACTTCATCCACGGCATCGTCCTGATCGGGGCGATGGTGGTGCTGGGCCACGCGCAGACCCCGCTGGAGAAGATCATCGGCTTCATCGCGGTGGTGCTGGGCGCCGGCAACGCGGCCGGTGGCTACGTGGTCACCGAGCGCATGCTGGACATGTTCAAGCCCAGCGCCAGGCGCGACGGCGGGGAGAAGGCGCCTTGAACGTGAGCACCGCGCAACTTTTGCAGTGGCTGGTGCAGGTGAGCTACCTGGTCGCCGCCACGCTGTTCCTGCTGGGCCTGCAGCGCATGGCCTCGCCGATGACCGCCCGCAGCGGCATCCGCTGGGCCGGGCTGGGCATGCTGATCGCCACGGTGGCCACCTTCTTCCTGCCCGAGCTGCACAACATCCCGCTGATCCTGGCGGCGGTGGCGATCGGCACCGGGGTGGCGTGGTGGTCGGCCAAGCGCGTGGCCATCACCGACATGCCGCAGATGGTGGCGCTCTACAACGGCATGGGCGGCGGCTCGGCCGCGGCGATCGGCGCGGTGGAACTGCTGCGCTTCTCGTTCCTGGCCAACCGCGATACCAGCCACTGGAGCGAGCAGGCGCTGGCCGACCTCGCCGCGCGCCAGCCCTCGGCCACCGTGCTCGCCTTGGCGGTGATCGGCTCGGCGATCGGCGCGGTGTCGCTGTCCGGCTCGGTCATCGCCTGGGCCAAGCTGGACGGCCGGCTGGACCGGCGGGTCACCTTCCCCGGGCAGCAGGCGTTCAACCTGCTGGTGGCCGTGGCGATGGCGGTGCTGGGCATCTGGGCGGCGGTCAGCCTCAGCCCGGTGGCGATCATCAGCTTCTTCGTGGTCGCGCTCGCCCTCGGCGTGCTGATGACGCTGCCGATCGGCGGGGCCGACATGCCGGTGGTGATCTCGTTGTACAACGCCTTCACCGGCCTGGCCGTGGCCTTCGAGGGCTATGTGCTGGGCAACGAGGCGCTGATCATCGCCGGCATGATGGTCGGCGCGGCGGGCATCCTGCTGACCCGGCTGATGGCCAAGGCGATGAACCGGCCGATCAGCGGCGTGCTGTTCTCCAATTTCGGCGGCGGCGGCGTGGCCCAGGAAATCAGCGGCGCGCAGAAGCCGATCGAGGCCAGCGACGTGGCGGCCATGCTGGCCTTCGCCGAGCGCGTGGTGATCGTGCCCGGCTATGGCATGGCCGTGGCCCAGGCCCAGCACAAGGTGTGGGAGCTGGCCCAGCGCCTGCTCGATCGCGGCATCAAGGTGAAGTTCGCCATCCACCCGGTGGCCGGGCGCATGCCGGGCCACATGAACGTGCTGCTGGCCGAAGCCGGGGTGCCCTATGACCTCATCGCCGACATGGACGACATCAACCCCGAGTTCCCCACCACCGACGTGGTGCTGGTGATCGGCGCCAACGACGTGGTCAACCCGGTGGCACGCACCGACCCGGCCAGCCCGATCTACGGCATGCCCATCCTGGACGTGGTCAACGCACGCAACGTGGTGGTGATCAAGCGCGGCAAGGGCACCGGTTTTGCCGGGATCGAGAATGCGCTGTTCTACGCCGACAACGCCCGCATGCTGTACGGCGATGGCGCCGGCGCGGCCAGTGCGCTGGTCAGCGAGTTGAAGGCGCTCGACGGCGGCCATTGATCAACGGCGCACCCCCGACAATGCATCTGGCGTAGTGCCGGCCGCTGGCCGGCTCCACGCGATGCCTGATCCTTCGACGGGAGCGCAAAACGCACCTCCAGGGTGCGGTCCTACCGCGCCAGCCACCAGCCGATGACCAGGGCCACCACCAGCCACAGCGCTTCGGCCACGCCGTTGGCGAGCTGGAACAGCGTCCAGGCCATGAACGGCCCCATCCGCAACGCAGAATCCCACGGGGCCAGCCCCATCGAGCCGCCCACGTAGGCCGAGGCGATGCCCCAGTTGGCGGCAAGCGCCACCAGCAGGGTGCCCAGCAGGGTGATCGTGACCCGCGCCGGGCCACCGCGGAAGCGGCTCAGGCGCAACATGAACACGATTTCCAGCGCGGCCAGGACGGCCATCCAGCCGGTCTGGCGGCCACTGAGCAGGGCCACGAACACCCAGGCCAGGGTGGCGGTGACAACACCGAGCAGCAACATCGGGGGCCAGAGCCAGTGGGAGCCGCGGGCAGGCACAGAGGTAGGCGTCATGCAATCTTCCTGTGGGAACCCACAGGATACCGGCTTGCGCGGTAACCGGCGCGCCGGCGGCCACTGGGCTAAAATGGCGGCCTTGCGGGCTTTGGCCGCGACCCCCATATCGATCCACATGTACTCCCGTAGCAGCGAACCCGTCCACTTCGAACGCGACTGCGAGGCCGTCATGGTCCCGCAGGGCGAAACGGTCACGTTGCCCGCCGGCAGCTATGGCTATATCACCCAGGCGCTGGGCGGCAGCTATACCGTCTTCGTCGAAGGCAACCTGTTCCGCATTGCCGGCAAGGATGGCGATGCCATCGGCAAGGAACCGCCGCCGGCGCTGGAGCTGCCCGACGACGCCTCCGATGAGGAGGTCGAAAAACTGGTGTGGCAGCAGCTGCGCACCTGTTTCGACCCGGAGATCCCGGTCAACGTGGTCGAGCTGGGCCTGGTCTACGAGGTGGAGATCAAGCACCTGGACCCGGGCCAGCGCGAGATCGACGTCAAGATGACCCTCACCGCGCCCGGTTGCGGCATGGGCGAGATCCTCATCGATGACGTGCGCAGCAAGCTGGAAATGATCCCGACGGTGGCCCAGGCCGACGTCGAGCTGGTGTTCGACCCACCGTGGAACCAGCACATGATGTCCGAAGCTGCCCGGCTCGAAACCGGCATGCTGTAATGGCGGGCGGCGGCGTCCCGCCGCGGCCCGTGTGCCCCGTAACCAGAACAGGAAATATCCGGTGTCCCAGTCTTCCGTGAGCTTCAAGACCACCCGTTCCGCCCAGCCGCGCAGCAGCGAGGAGCGTGAACGCATCCTGGCCGCCCCCGGTTTTGGTCTGCACTTCACCGACCACATGGTGGAAGTGCGCTGGGACAAGGACACCGGTTGGCACGATGCCAGCGTGCGCGCGTACGGCCCGCTGCAGCTGGACCCGGCCGCCGCGGTGCTGCATTACGGCCAGGAAATCTTCGAAGGCATCAAGGCCTACCGGCATGCCGACGGCTCGATCTGGACCTTCCGCCCGGATGCCAACGGCCGTCGCCTGCAGCGCTCGGCCCAGCGCCTGGCACTGCCGGAGCTGCCGGTGGATATCTTCGTCGAGTCGCTCAGGCAGCTGATCGCCGTGGACGCCAGCTGGGTGCCGTCGGCCGACGAATCCAGCCTGTATTTCCGTCCCTTCATGATCGGCGACGAGGCCTTCCTCGGCGTGCGCGGCGCGCACAAGGCCGGCTACTACGTGATCGCCAGCCCGGCCGGCCCGTACTTCGCCAAGGGCGTGGCCCCGGTCTCGATCTGGCTGTCCACCGAGTATGCGCGTGCGGCCAAGGGCGGCACCGGCGCGGCCAAGTGCGGTGGCAACTACGCCGCCTCGCTGCTGCCCCAGCAGAAGGCGCAGGCGCAGGGCTGCTCGCAGGTGCTGTTCCTGGACCCGGTGGAAGGCAAGTACCTGGAAGAACTGGGCGGCATGAACGTGTTCCTGGTCTACAAGGACGGCACCCTGGTGACCCCGGCGCTGTCGGGCAGCATCCTGGAAGGCATCACCCGCGAGAGCATCCTGCAGCTGGCCCGCGACCGCGGCATGAAGGTCGAAGAGCGCAAGGTCACCATCGATGAGTGGAAGCAGGGCGTGAGCAGCGGCGAGATCGCCGAGGTGTTCGCCTGCGGTACCGCCGCGGTGGTCACCCCGATCGGCCAGCTCAAGGGCGAAGGCTTCTCGGTGGGCAACCTCGATGCCCCGGCCGGCGAAGTGACCATGTCGCTGCGCAAGGAACTGACCGACATCCAGTACGGCCGTCTGCCCGACCGCCATGGCTGGCTGGTGCGCCTGGACGCCTGAGCCCCCGGCGCTGCAGCACCCCCGAAACCCGCCTGGCGACAGGCGGGTTTTTTCATGCCCGCCGCCCCGCTGTCCATCGGTAGCAATCGCGCGCAGCCCCCGTCGCGCAAGGCGTGTCCGCACTTTCGCCGCATGGACAGCCAAAACGGACATCCGATGACGCGCGATGACCATTCGAAAGGCGGCGAGTTCCTTCACTTTCACAAACCCTCGACCTGAAAAGTCTCAAATCCGACATTTCACGTCGCTGAAGTGCGGCTGAAACATTGTTGATCGCGCGATGACCCACTAGGTTCGTGACGGGCGGTTTGATTCATCAGGGGAACCGATCCAACAACTGGCTTCGATCCGCGCCATGGCGTCCAACAGCCCCGGATCGAACTGGACATCCAGCCGCCTTCGCGGCATCCACTGTCTGAAAGGGAAATCCGATGTCTCATGATTCGCAGCCCCGCTTGCGTCAACGTGCATTGGTTGTACTGGGCGCGTCCGTTCTGTCGACCCTGCTTCTGGCCGCCCCGGCGTTCGCCGGCGATGTGCAGCTGAGCGGTCTGTCCTCGGCGCCGACGCACCAGCGCTTCATCGTCAAATACAAGGATGGCGCCAACCTGGTCGCCACGCCCACCGCGCTGGCCAGCTCGCTCAAGGCCGCTGCATCGGCGGTACCGGCTGCGCAGGGTCGCGCGCTGGGCCTGCAGAAGCTGCGCCAGCTGGCCATCGGCCCGACCGTGGTCAAGGCCGACCGCCCGCTGGATGCGGCCGAATCGGAACTGCTGATGCGCCGCCTGGCCGCCGACCCGAACGTGGAATACGTCGAAGTCGACCAGCTGATGCACGCCACCCTGGTGCCCAACGATGCGCGCCTGTCCGAGCAGTGGGGCTTTGGCACCAGCAACGCCTCGATCAACGTGCGCCCGGCATGGGACAAGGCCACCGGCACCGGCGTGGTGGTGGCGGTGATCGATACCGGCATCACCAACCATCCCGACCTCAACGCCAACATCCTGCCCGGCTATGACTTCATCAGCGACGCGGCGATGGCGCGCGATGGCGGCGGCCGCGACAACAACCCCAACGATGAAGGCGACTGGTATGCCGCCAACGAGTGCGGGTCCGGCGTGCCGGCCTCCAACTCGAGCTGGCACGGCACCCACGTGGCCGGCACCATCGCCGCGGTGACCAACAACAGCACCGGCGTGGCCGGTACCGCCTTCAACGCCAAGGTCGTGCCGGTGCGCGTGCTGGGCAAGTGCGGCGGCTACACCTCCGACATCGCCGACGCGATCGTGTGGGCCTCCGGCGGCACGGTCAGCGGCGTGCCAGCCAATGCCAACCCGGCCGAAGTGATCAACATGTCCCTCGGCGGCGGCGGCAGCTGCTCGACCACCTACCAGAACGCGATCAACGGGGCGGTCTCGCGCGGCACCACGGTGGTGGTGGCGGCGGGCAACAGCAACACCAACGTGTCCTCCTCGGTACCGGCCAACTGCGCCAACGTGATCGCGGTGGCCGCGACCACCTCGGCCGGTGCCCGCGCCAGCTTCTCCAACTACGGTGCCGGCATCGACATCTCGGCCCCGGGCCAGGCGATCCTGTCCACCCTCAACAGCGGCACCACCGTGCCGGGCACGGCGTCCTACGCGTCCTACAACGGCACCTCGATGGCGGCCCCGCACGTGGCCGGCGTGGTGGCCCTGGTGCAGTCGGTGGCGCCGACCGCGCTCACCCCGGCGGCGGTGGAAACGCTGCTGAAGAACACCGCGCGTGCCTTGCCGGGCGCCTGCAGCGGCGGCTGCGGCGCGGGCATCGTCGATGCCGATGCGGCGGTGACGGCGGCACTGGGCGGGACCAACCCGAACCCGGGCACCGGCACCGTGCTGCAGAACAACGTGCCGGTGAGCGGCCTGGGCGCGGCCAGCGGCGCAGCGCTGTCCTACACGGTGACGGTGCCCTCGGGCCGCTCGCAGCTGAAGGTGAGCATCGCCGGCGGCAGTGGCGATGCCGACCTGTACGTGCGCTCGGGCAGTGCGCCGACCGACACCGTCTACAACTGCCGTCCGTACCTGAGCGGCAACAACGAAACCTGCACGATCACTTCACCGGCGGCCGGTACCTGGCACGTGCGGGTGAAGGGCTATTCGACCTTCTCCGGGGTCACCCTGACCGCGCAGTACTGAGCCCACATCCCTCTCCAATGGGCACGCCCCGGCTTTGGCCGGGGCGTTTTTTTTGCGTGCCATCGATCGGGATCGTCGTGCGCCATCCATGGCGCGAGGCCGACGACACACCCGCCACGCATGGCGTGGCTCTACCCGAGGGCCTACGTCCGGCTGGCCTGGATCAGGCTTCTTCGAAGCGGTTGGCGGCCACGTTCTTGCGCACGTGTTCCGGGTTCCAGATGCGGCCGTTCATCGCGATGTAGACCCCGCTGGCCAGCGACTGCACCGCGCCGATCGCGCACCCGATGTTGAACTCCGCATCCGAGCCACGGAAGCGCGCCGGGCTCAACGCGCCGGTCATCACGATCGTCTTGTCCGCGATCGACTTCAGCACCTGCCCGGTCTGCACCATCGAATCGGTGCCGTGGGTCACCAGCACGTGGCGCGTCGGCTGCGCGGCGATCGTGGCCCGGATCAGCTCGCGGTCCTCGTCGGTGATGTGCAGCGAATCCTTGCGCAGGATCGGGATCACGTTGAAACGGAACGTCACGCCCAGCTCGCGCAGGATCATCCCGATCTGCGGATCGCCGATCTGATAGTCCGACTTGTCGTCGAAGTAGATCTTGTCGATCGTGCCACCGGTGGTGATGATCAGTAGTTCTTCCATTGCGGGCATCCTGGATAGCGGTCAGAACCGGGCGGGCAACCCGCGCCGGGATGCAGATGATACGACCGCCAGCCCCGCCTCGCAGCCGCGCGCGGGTTCAGCGCCTGCCGAAACGCCGGCGCAGGCCCGGTGCGCTGGCCACCCCGATCACCGCCAGCGCCAGCACCAGCTCGGCCCAGGCCCAGCCGGCCGTTTCCGGGTGGCTCCAGGCGCTCATCACCCCGTGGCTGAACCAGAACAGCGCCAGCACCCCCGCCCAGAACCCCGCCTTGCCCCGGCGCAGCCAAACCCCCAGCGCCAGCAGCAGCGGCGGCAGGGTGAAGACCAGCTGGGTGGCCAGCCAATGCTTGTCCTGGGCGAACCACAGCGCATACAGCACCGCCAGCGCCACCAGCAGCAGCGCCAGCACGGCGTCCTGCGCGCGCGTGCTCATGCCAGCCGCCGCGCGATATCGGCCACCCGCCGGCCCAGCGCCCGCGCCAGGATCGCCTCGTCCTCGCTCGGCACCGGATTGTCGTCGGCCCCGGCAACGTGGCTGGCCCCGTAGGGCGTACCGCCGGTGGTGGTGTGGCTCAATGCCGGCTCGGTGAAGGGAATGCCCACGATCAGGCAGCCGTGGTGCAGCAGCGGCACCTGCATCGACAGCAGCGTCGATTCCTGCCCGCCGTGCAGCGACGCGGTCGAGGTGAACACCGCCGCCGGCTTGCCCGCCAGCGTGCCGTTCACCCACTCCGCGCCCAGCCCGTCCAGGAAGTGCTTCACCGGCGCGGCCATGTTGCCGAAACGGGTGGGGCTGCCCAGAATCAGGCCATCGCACTGGGCCAGGTCGCTGATCTCCACATACGGCGCACCGTCTTCGGGCACCGGCGGGCGCGCGGTCTGCGTCACCGCGGCCACCGGCGGCACCGTGCGCAGCCGCGCGCTCATGCCGGGCACCTCGCCGATGCCGCGCGCGATCTGGCGGGCCAGCCGGGCCACCGACCCACCGCGGCTGTAGTACAGCACCAGGATTTCCGCCATCGCGCCTTCATCTCCTCCGGATCAGGGCCCAGTATGGCGATGCGATGCGGTCCCGCACACCCCTCTTCAGGTACCCTTGCGGCGATGGAACCCCTCGACACCGTCAATCTCTGGATGGAGCGCGTGCGCGATCGCGCGCGGACCGCCAGCTTCGGTCGCTTCCTGTGGCGGCGCTTCCTGGACGACCGCCTGTTCCAGGCCGCCGCCTCGCTGGCCTATACCACCGTGTTCGCCCTGGTCCCGCTGGCGATCGTGGTGTTCGGCGTGCTCTCGGCCTTCCCGGTGTTCGACCGCTGGAGCGACCAGCTCAGCGATTACGTCTTCTCCAACTTCGTGCCCAACGCCGCGCGCGCGGCCGAAGGCTACCTGCGCCAGTTCTCGGCCAGCGCCGGGCAGCTCACCGCGGCCGGTTTCATCGCGCTGGTGGTGTCGCTGCTGATCACCCTCAACAGCGTGGAGCAGACCTTCAACCAGATCTGGCGGGTGAGTTCGGCGCGGCCCAAGCTGACCCGCTTCCTGGTGTACTGGACCGTGCTCACCCTGGGCGCGATGCTGGCGGCCGCGTCGTTGGCCGTGTCGGCGCGGGTGTTCGCGCTGCCGCTGTTCGGCACCAGCGAAGGCCGCTGGCTGGCCAACTTCGCGCTCACCGTCGCGCCCATCCTGATCGAGTTCGTGTGCATCACCCTGGTCTACCGGGTGGTGCCGCACCACGTGGTGAAGTGGCGCCATGCCATCCCCGGCGCGATCCTGGCCGCGGTGATGCTGGAGCTGGTGAAGTGGGGCATGGGCGCCTACCTGGGCAGCTTCCAGTCCTACCAGAAGCTCTATGGCACCGTGGCCTTCGTGCCGATCCTGTTGCTGTGGATCTACCTGTGCTGGGTCTCGGTACTGCTGGGGGCCTCGCTGGCCTCATCGATCGCCGCCTTCCGCTACCAGCCGGCCGACCTGCGCCTGCCCACCGGGTATGAGATCTACGGGCTGCTGCGCCTGATCGGCCGCTTCCAGCAGGCCCGCGCCGACGGCCGCAGCCTGGACGATGACGAGATCCTGCGGCTGGAGCCGATGCTCACCGATTCGCTGCTGCAGACCATGCTGTGCGACCTGGAAGCCATCCGCGTGGTCCGTCGCGACGAGCAGGGCGAGTGGCTGCTCGCCCGCGACCTGGACAAACTTACCCTGGCCGACCTCTACGAAACCACGCAGATGCGCATCCCGGTCCGCGAGGCGTACCTGCCTTACCGCGACGACAGCCTCGGCCAGGCCTCGGTGCTCGCGCTGGATGCGTTGCGCCTGCCGCTGCGCGAACTGCTCAAGCGCCGCGTCAGCGATATCTATTCGACTTCCGGAGACACACCATGACTGCCAAGCCGCTGCTGCTGGCCGTGGGCCTGCTCGCCCTGGCCGCCTGCAACAAACCCGCCGCGACGCCCGAGCCGGCTGCCCCGGCCGCCCCGGTGGCGCCGGCCACCGCCCCGGCCGAGGCGGCCCCCGCCGCGCCCGCCGACGCCGCCGCGCCCACCGACCGCGTCACCGCCGAGCGCCCGCGGCTGAGCCTGCCGGCGCTGGATGGCAGCACCTATGACCTGGCCGCGCATCGCGGCAAGTGGGTGGTGGTCAATTTCTGGGCGACCTGGTGCGCGCCGTGCCGCAAGGAAATGCCCGAACTCTCGGCGCTGCATGCCATGCGCAGCGAGATCGAAGTGGTGGGCCTGGCCTTCGAGGACATCGAGCCGGCGGAAATGAAGGCCTTCCTGGACAAGCGGCCGGTCACCTATCCGATCGTGATCGTGGACACCTACAACCCGCCCGAAGACTTCGCGATCCCGCGCGGCCTGCCGCTGACCTATCTGATCGCCCCCGATGGCAAGGTCGCCAAGCAGTTCCTGGGGCCGGTCACCGCGCACGACATCGAAGCGCGCATCAAGCAGGGCAGCTGAGCGCCTAGCGCGGGTTGCCCGCCTCGCGGTAGCGCCGACCGTTGCCCGGCGGCGGTCGGCGCGCGGTGTCCGTGGCGACGCGCCGCGGACCCGCCGCCCCTGCTACTTGTCTGCGTCGTTGCGCCCCGCCACCGGATACGGCTCGATCGGCGCCAGCACCCCGAAGTGCTCCTTGTGCAGCTTGCCCTTCAGCGGTGGCAGCGCCAGCACCGGGTCATCCACGCGGGTATCGGGCAGGCGGTCGAGCAGGTTGCGGATCAGGCCCAGCCGACCGCGTTTCTGGTCGTTGAAGTCCACCAGCGTCCACGGTGCGTCGTCGCGGTGGGTGGCGCGCAGCATCGCCTCGCGCGCTTCGGTGTAGGCGCTGTACTTGCTGCGTGACTTGAGGTCCACCGGCGACAGCTTCCAGCCCTTGAGCGGGTCCAGGTGGCGCTCGGAAAAGCGTTTTTCCTGCTGGGCCTGGTCCACGCTCAACCAGTACTTGAACAGCAGGATGCCATCGTCCACCAGCAGCTTCTCGAACACCGGCGCCTGCGCCAGGAACGCGTGGTACTGCGGTTCGGTGCAATAGCCCATCACGTGTTCGACGCCGGCGCGGTTGTACCAGCTGCGGTCCATCAGCACGATCTCGCCGGCGGCCGGCAGGTGCGAGACATAACGCTGGAAATACCACTGCGTGCTCTCGCGGTCGGTCGGTTTGGGCAGCGCCACCACCTTGCACTGGCGCGGATTGAGGTGCTCGGCGATGGCCTGGATGGCCCCGCCCTTGCCGGCGGTATCGCGGCCCTCCAGCAGCACCAGCACGCGCTGCCCGGTGTGCTGCACCCAGCGCGCCATCGCGGTGAGTTCCAGCTGCATCGGTTCCAGCAGGGACTGGTAGTCCTTGCGCTTGAGCTTGCCCATCGATGTTCCTTGGCGGTGTCGGCCTTCGAGCCTACAACAGCGCCGCGTCAGGGTGCGTGGACTGCAACCGTTGGCTGGCCACCGCGCGGGGCGCGCCCCGGCCGCGCGCTCATGCGTTGCCGGTCCAGCCGCGGGCGCTTGCCATCGCGGCCACCGCCGCGCTGAAATCCACAGCAAAGCCGGCCATGTCGAACAGCCCGCTGTCCGCCCGCCGCAATGCCAGCTCGGCCCGCAATGCCTGTCGCGCGACGGCATCGTTGCCCAGCGCGATGGCGGTGGCGACGAAGGCGCGGTCGTCGGCCACGTTCATCCGCGCCAGGCCGAGGTGGTGGTTGAGGCTGCCGGCCACCCGCGAGGCGAACGTCGCGCCCGGGCAGGTCAGCACCGGGCACCCGGCCCACAGCGCGTCGGAGGCGGTGGTGTGCGCGTTGTAGGGATGGGTATCCAGGAACAGGTCGGCCAGCGCATAGCGGGCCAGGTACTGCGGGTGCGGCAGCTTGGCCATGAACACCAGCCGGGCCGGATCGAGCCCGGCCTGACGCGCGGCCGCACGCAGGCGCGCATCGGCATGGCCCGGGCCGGACAGCAGCCACAGCACGCTGCCCGGCACGCCCTGCAGCACGGCGAACAGGCGCTGCATGCTGCGCGGGTTGAGCTTGTAGCTGTTGTTGAAGCAGCACAGCACCACGCCCTGCGCGGGCAGCCCACAGTCCTCGCGCGAAGGCGCCGGCGGCAGCACGCGGGTGTTGTCCGACGGCTGGAACGCGCGCGGCAGGCGCAGCACCTGCTCGCTGAAACCCTGCGCCAACGCCGGCGGCAGCACGAAGGCATCGGCCAGGACGTGATCGATCCACGGCGCGCCGGAGGTGCCGGGGTAGGCCAGCCAGTTCACCTGCACCGGTGCCGGCCGCAGGGCCAGCACCTGGGGGGTTCCGCCGCCGCCCCAGCCGCGCAGGTCGAACAACACGTCGATGGCGGCCGCGCGGATCGTGCCTGCCACCCGGTGGTGGGGCTGCGCGCCCACGTCGTGCAGCTGGTGCGCGGCGCGCAGCAGGCGCTGGCGGATGTCGCTGCCGTCATCGGCGTTGAGCGCGAACAGGTGCAGCTCCAGCGTGCCGAGCGCGCGCAGCTGTTCCAGCAGCGCCACGATCAGCAGGCCGGTGGGATGGGCGCCAAAGCCGTTGGAGAGCAAGCCCACCCGCAACGTGCCGTGCGCGCGGACCGTCGTGGCCGGCAACGGGCGCAGCCCGGCGCCGACCGCCGCCGCGCGCTGGCGTGCGCAGGCCAGCTGCTCGGCCGCGCTGCTGTCTTCGCTCAGGAAGGCGAACGGCTCCACCGCCGCGTGGCCCTGCGCCACCGCCTGGCGCACCTGCTGGGCCAGGCGGTCCAGCTGCCGCCAGTCGCACAGCCGGCGTTGCCAGTTGAGCAGCTGCGCGGCGATATAGGGCTCGCCCGGCAACAGCGCATGCGCGTGCCGGTACGCATCGGCCGCGCCCTCGGGCTGGCCGGCATCCTCCAGCGCGTGGCCCAGCCACAGGGCGATGCCCGGGTGCTGCGGGGCCAGGTTGGAGGCCTGGCGCAACAGGGCGGCGGCCTCCCCATGGCGCCCCTGCATCCAGCGCGCGCGGCCCAGCCGGGCCAGCGCTTCGGGGTGGTCGCCGCGCAGTTGCAGCGCGCGGGTGGCGGCCTGCTCACCGGCGGTGATGTCGCCGGCTTCCAGCTCGGCATCGGCCAGCATCACCCAGGCGATGAAGTCGGCCGGCTGGCGTTGCACCGCCAGGCGCAGCTGCTGCCGTTCGGCCTCCATGCTCAGGGGCCTGCGGACAACCGGGCCAGTTCATCGGCCTGGTGTTCGTGGATCAGGCGCTCCACCAGCGGATCCAGCTCGCCGGCGATGATGTTGGGCAGGTCGTACAGGGTCAGCCCTTCCACGCGATGGTCGGTGATCCGCCCCTGCGGGAAGCTGTAGGTGCGGATGCGCTGGCTACGGTCGCCACTGCCCACCTGCAGCCGCCGGCTTTCGGCGGTGGCGGCGGCCTGCTTGCCGCGCTCGGCGTCCAGCAGCTGCGCCTTCAGGCGTTTCATGGCCTTGTCGCGGTTGGCGTGCTGGCTGCGCTCGGTCTGGCATTCCACCACCACGCCACTGGGCACATGGGTGATGCGGATCGCCGACTCGGTCTTGTTGACGTGCTGGCCGCCAGCGCCGGACGAGCGGAACGTGTCCACCTTCAGGTCGGCCGGGTTGATCACGATCTCGTCCACCTCGTCGGCCTCGGGGATGATCGCCACGGTGGCGGCCGAGGTGTGGATGCGGCCCTGCGATTCGGTGGCCGGCACGCGCTGCACGCGGTGGGTTCCTGATTCGAACTTCAGCTTGGAGTACGCGCCGCGGCCGACCACGCGGGCCACCACTTCCTTGTAGCCACCGTGTTCGCCGGGGCTGTCCGATTCGATTTCCACCTTCCAGCCCTGGCGCTCGGCGTAGCGGGCGTACATGCGGAACAGGTCGCCGGCGAAGATCGCCGCCTCGTCGCCACCGGTGCCGGCGCGCACTTCCAGGAACAGGTTGCCGTCATCGCGCGGGTCGCGCGGCACCAGCAGCAGGGCCAGGTCGCGGTCCAGCTGCGCCAGGCGCTGCTGGGCGGCGTCGATTTCCTCATCGGCCAGTTCGCGCAGTTCCGGGTCGGCGCGCATCGCCTCGGCCGCGGCCAGGTCGGCGGCCGCGCGGGCTTCGTCGGCCAGCGCCGTGGCGATCGGCTGCAACTGGGCAAATTCGCGCGAGTACGCGCGGAAGCGGTCGTTGTCACCCACCACGGCGGGGTCGGCGAGCAGGCGTTCGAGTTCTTCGCGGCGTTCGGCCAGCGCTTCCAGCTTACGGCGCAGGGTCGGCGTCATCAGTCTTCACAGCAGGATGGTGGTAGCCCGGCTTGGCCGGGAACAGGCGCTCGGCGGCGCGGGTCAGCTCAGTATCGCCGCTCAGCGCGGCCGCGCGCAGGGCCGCGGTGGGTGGATGCAGCAGGCGGTTGGTCAACCCGTGGGCCAGCAGCTCCAGCACTTCCTCCGGCGACTTGCCATGGGCCAGCTGCTGGCGTGCCTTCTCCAGCATTTCCACGCGGGTGGCTTCGCCATAGGCGCGCAGCTGCCGCAACGGGGCCTGGTGCGCGCTGGCCTGCAGGGTTTCCACGAACCGCGCCACCTGCAACTCGATGATCGCCTCGGCCTCGGCGGCCGCCTCGCGCCGGCTGCGTCGGTTGTCCTCGACCGCGCGCTCCAGGTCGTCCACGGTGTACAGGAAGGCATCGGCCAGCTCGCCCACGCCGGCCTCGATATCGCGCGGCACGGCCAGGTCGAACAGCAGCATCGGCTTGTGCTTGCGGGTCTTCAGCGCGGCGGCCACGTGCGCCCGGGCAATCACCGGTTCGCGCGCGGCGGTGGCCGAGAACACCACGTCGGCCTCGCCCAGGTGGCGCTCCAGCTCGGTCAGCGGCAGGGCCACGCCGCCGTGGCGGCTGGCCAGGTCCTGCGCATGGGCGAGGGTGCGATTGGCCACCAGCAGGCGGCGCACCTTGCCTTCGCTGAGGTGCCGCGCGGCCAGTTCGATGGTTTCCCCGGCACCGACCAGCAGCACCGTCGAATCCTCCAGCCGCGCGAACGAGTTCTGCGCCAGGCGCACGGCGGTGGAGGCCACCGACACCGGGTTGGCGCCCACCCGGGTATCGGTGCGGGCGCGCTTGGCCACCGAGAAGGTCTGCTGGAACAGCCGATCAAGGCGCTGGCCGAGCAGGCCATGGTCGCGTGCGGTGGCCCAGGCATCCTTCACCTGGCCCAGGATCTGCGGCTCGCCCAGTACCATCGAGTCCAGCCCGGTCGCCACCCGGAACAGGTGCCGTACCGCCTCGGCGTCGCTGTGCTGGTACAGATAGCCCTGCAGCTGGCCGGCGTGGGATTCCAGCCACTGCGCCAGCGCCTCGCCGGATTCGGCCACCGCGTACAGCTCGGTGCGGTTGCAGGTGGACAGCAGCACCGCCTCGGCCACCTGCGGGGTATCACGCAGCGACGCCAATGCCTGGGGCAGGGCGTCGCCGCCAAAGGACGCGCGTTCGCGCAGTTCCACTGGCGCGGTCTGGTGATTCAGTCCGAGCACCCACAGGGTCATTGTTCAGTTGCTTGCGATAAGCTGCTGGCCATTCAAGTCGTCATTTTAAGGCCAGAAGCCCCCGATGCCCGCATTGATTCGCATCTCCAGCGTTCTGTTGCTGTCCTTGTCCGCGGCCAGCGCCCTGGCCGCCCCTGCCACGGCACCGCCCACGCCCGCCCCGGCCAGCGCCAAGGCGGCCGCGACCGCGCCGCTCACCCCGGTGATGGCCGGTGAATTCGCCCTGCAGGCCGGCAAGCTCGGCGAGGCCGCGCGCTGGTACCTGGAGGCGGCCGAGGCCGGCACCGACGACGCCGGGCTGGCCGAGCGCGCCACCCGCATCGCCATGCTCGCCAACGACGACAAGGCCGCCGCGCGCGCGCTGGCGCTGTGGCAGGCCCGGGCGCCGCGCTCGCTGGCCCTGCGCAGTGCCGCGGCCGCGCTGGACATGCGCCAGGCCGATGTGAAGGCCGCGCGCACCGAACTGGCCGCCCTGCTCAAGGACCCCGACCCGCGCGGCTGGACCTTCGCCATCGCCGCGCTGATCGGTGGCGGTCGCGATCCGGCCGTCCCCGCCGAGGTGCTGGGCGGGCTGGTGGATGACAACGCCATCCCCGACCGGCTCGAGGTCTGGCAGGAGCTGGGCCGCCTGGCCATGCGCATGGACCGGCCGGACCTGGCCAAGCGGATGGTCGACGAAGTGGTCAAACGCTTCCCCAACGAGCCGCGGGTGGCGCTGTTGAATGCCAGCCAGCTGGCCCAGGCGGGCAAGCAGGACCAGGCCCGCGCGCTGCTGGTCGGCGTGGAGCCCAAGAGCCGCCAGGACCCGGAGCTGCGCAACGCGCTGGCCATCGCCTACGACAGCATGGGCGATGCCCGCTCGGCCGCGCGCGTGCTGGCGGTCGGCCCGCAGGACGTGCAGACCTGGGGCATGCGCGCCTCGCTGCTGGCCAAGCAGAAGGACGATGCGGCCCTGCTGCAGCTCTACAAGGAGCTCTCGGCCAAGGCCGCCAAGCCCGATCCGGCCCAGCGCCTGCTGCTGGGCAAGATCGCCGAATACCTCAAGCGCCCGGCCGAGGCCGTGGACTGGTACCACAGCGTGCCCGGCGGCGAAGCGCTGGACGAGGCGCGCCTGCGCGCGGCCAACGCCCAGTACGACGCCGGCCGGCCCGACAAGGCGATGGCCGAAGTCCACGCGATCCAGTCCGACGCGATGGTCGATGACGATGCGCGCCGCGATGCCTACCTGCTGGAGGCCGAGCTGCGCCAGCGCGCCGACGACCTGCCCGGCGAGCTGGACGCCCTGGCCCGCGGCCTGGCCGCCTATCCCGACGAAACCGCGCTGCTGTATGCCCGCGCCCTGGCATGGGAGC
The DNA here is from genome assembly GCF_036662295.1 of Stenotrophomonas sp. Classification (GTDB taxonomy): domain Bacteria; phylum Pseudomonadota; class Gammaproteobacteria; order Xanthomonadales; family Xanthomonadaceae; genus Stenotrophomonas. The sequence goes on along the minus strand of NZ_JAVWXA010000024.1, from coordinate 9,770 downwards.
GCCGCGACGACGTGCCGCGCGCCGAGGCCGACCTGCGCAAGGTGCTGGTCACCGAGCCGGAGAACGTCGCCGCGCTCAACGCGCTCGGCTACACCCTGGCCGATCGCACCACCCGCTACCAGGAAGCGCTGGAACTGATCGACCGCGCCCGCGTCGCCGAGCCGGACAACGTGGCCATCATCGACAGCTACGGCTGGGTGCTCTATCGCCTGGGCCGCAACGAAGAAGCGCTGGTGCAGCTGCGCCGCGCCTGGAGCCTGGCCAAGGACGCCGAGATCGCCGCGCATGTCGGCGAAGTGCTGTGGGTGATGGGGCGCAAGGAGGAGGCACGTGGCTTCTTCGAGGAAGCGCGCAAGCTGGACCCTGACAACCGCGCCCTGCAGCGCGTGATCGAGAAGCACGGCGTATGAGTTCCTCCCTGTTGAAGGCCGGCACCGCGCTGGCCATGGCGCTGTCACTGTCGGCCTGCGTGTCGCTGGACGAGCGCAAGGCCCCGGCCGCGCCGGCCGTTGTCGATACCGTCTCGGCGGCCGCCACCCAGGCAGAGGCGGCCCGCGTGGCGGCCGTGCGGGCGCAGCCGCAGTGGAGCTTCCAGGGCCGCGTCGCGGTCAACAAGGGGCGCAACGGCGGCAACGGGCGCATCGAGTGGCAGCAGCAGGATCGCCAGTACGTGGTCCAGTTGAGCGCCCCGGTGACCCGCCAGAGCTGGACCCTGACCGGTGACAGCCACCATGAAGGCGGCCGCCTGGAAGGCATGGAAGGTGGCACCCGCGAGGGCGAGGACGCCCAGCAGCTGCTGCTGGATGCCACCGGCTGGGACATTCCGGTCAACCAGCTGCCCGATTGGGTGCGCGGCCTGGTCGCCGCCGATGCAGCCGCCGCCGAGCGCATCGAGCGCGATGCCGAGGGTCGCCCGCGCCGGGTCGACCAGATGGGCTGGCAGATCCAGTACCTGGACTGGTACCCGGCCGAGGGCGACCGCCCGGTGCTGCCGCGCCGGATCGAAGCGGTCAACGGCGAGGCCAAGGTGCGCCTGGTGGTGGACAGCTGGGTGCTGGCCCGGCCATGAGCGGGCCGGAACTGAACGCGGGCTGGTCCGACTGGCCGGCCCCGGCCAAGCTGAACCTGTTCCTGCACATCACCGGCCGTCGCGAGGATGGCTACCACCTCCTGCAGACCGTGTTCCGCCTGCTCGACTGGGGCGACCGGATCGGCCTGCGGCTGCGTGAGGACGGCCAGGTCCGCCGCGATGGGCCGTCGGTGGCGGGCGTGGCGGCGGCCGATGACCTCGCCGTGCGCGCCGCCTTATTGCTGCAAAAATCAGCCAACGTCGCCCAAGGCGTGGATATCCGCGTCGAAAAGGCGATCCCGGCCGGTGGCGGCTTCGGCGGTGGTTCGTCCGATGCGGCCACCGTGCTGGTAGCCCTGAACGCCCTCTGGAAGACCGGCCTGGACGTGGAGGCGCTGGCCACTTTGGGCCTGGCGCTGGGCGCGGACGTGCCGGTTTTCGTGCGTGGCCACAACGCCTGGGCCGAGGGCGTGGGCGAACGGCTGACGCCGTTGGCCTTGCCGCCGGCCTGGTACGTGCTCGCCGATCCGGGCGTCCACGTGCCCACGCCGGCCCTTTTTGCAGATCCGCATTTGACGCGCGACGCCCCAGTGGCGAAAATAGCGGACTTCGCTTCCGGGTCTTTGCTCGGGAATGCGTTCGAGCCGGTACTGCGCCGCCGCGAACCTGCCGTAGAGGCAGTGCTTGCAGCGTTGAGCAGGATCGGCCGGGCACGACTCACCGGGTCGGGAAGCGGTTGTTTCGTCGAGTTCGCCTCGCGCGCTGCTGCAGAGCAGGGCCTGGCGGCATTGCCGGAGGAACTGCGGGCATGGGTGGCTGCGGGCGTGGAGCGCTCGCCACTGCTTGATGTACTCGAGCGTTATTGATTTTGATGCAGGGGCGTCGCCAAGAGGCCCAAGGCACCAGGTTTTGATCCTGGCATTCGGAGGTTCGAATCCTCCCGCCCCTGCCACTTGCGGAGATCAGCCGCGTCCCATGCGCATGTTTGCGCGGGCACGGCCGATGTACCGCGGTGTTGTCACCGCAGACACTTCCGGGTGCCGGCGGCCGAGTTCTCCAATCGCTCCCGCCCGAGACCGTCATGATGCAAGATCACCCCAACCTGCTGGTATTTTCCGGCAACGCCAACAAGCGCCTTGCGCAGAGCATCTGCAAGGAACTGGGGGTGCGACCGGGCAAGGCATTGGTGTCGCGCTTCTCCGATGGTGAAGTGCAGGTCGAGATCGAGGAGAACGTCCGCAAGCAGGACGTCTTCGTGATCCAGCCGACCTGCGCGCCCAGCGCGGAGAACCTGATGGAGCTGCTGGTCCTGATCGATGCGCTCAAGCGCGCCTCGGTCAACAGCGTCACCGCCGTGGTGCCGTACTTCGGCTACTCGCGCCAGGATCGCCGCATGCGCTCCTCGCGCGTGCCGATCACCGCCAAGGTGGCCGCCAAGATGTTCAGCGCCGTGGGGGCCGACCGGGTTCTGACGGTGGATCTGCATGCCGACCAGATCCAGGGCTTCTTCGACATGCCGGTGGACAACGTGTATGCCTCGCCGCTGCTGCTCGCCGATATCTGGCGCGCCTACGGCACCGAAAACCTGATCGTGGTGTCCCCGGACGTGGGCGGCGTGGTGCGCGCACGTGCGGTGGCCAAGCGCCTGGACGATGCGGACCTGGCGATCATCGACAAGCGCCGCCCGCGCGCCAACGTCTCCACCGTGATGAACATCATCGGTGACGTCGAAGGCAAGACCTGCGTGATGGTCGATGACATCGTCGATACCGCCGGCACCCTGTGTGCGGCTGCCGCGGCGCTGAAGGCGCGTGGCGCCCTCAAGGTGGCCGCGTACTGCACCCACGCCGTGCTCTCGGGCCCGGCGGTGGACAACATCAACAACTCCCAGCTCGATGAGCTGGTGGTGACCGACACCATCCCGCTGCGCGAGCAGGCCCGGGTGTGCAGCAAGATCCGCCAGCTCAGCGTGGCGGAAATGCTGGCCGAGACGATGCGCCGCATCGCCTTCGGCGAGTCGGTCAGCTCGCTGTACGTGGATTGATTTTTTCCGCCCGCCGGCAACGGTGGGCGGGTCCCGGGTACGTCTGGTCGCGGACGTGCCTTTCATCGCCAAGCCATTCCGGCAAGGCAACAACTGGTAGAAGAACAATGTCGAAGACCCATGAAATCAAGGTCACCAAGCGTGAACTGCAGCGTAAGGGTGCGAGCCGCCGCCTGCGTCACGCCGGTGTGATCCCGGCCATCGTGTACGGCGGCAACGCCGAGCCGGTCGCCATCAGCCTGGACCACAACGCCACCTGGCTTGCCCAGCAGAACGAGTGGTTCTACTCGTCGATCCTCAGCCTGAACCTGGACGGCCAGATCACCAAGGTGCTGCTGCGTGACATGCAGCGTCATCCGCACAAGCAGCTGATCATGCACCTGGACTTCCTGCGCGTGAACGAGAACGAGGCCCTGACCGCCAACGTTCCGCTGCACTTCATCAACGAAGACACCTCGCCGGCCGGCAAGGCTGCCGACGTCGTGGTCACCCACGAACTGAAGGAAGTGACCGTGTCCTGCCTGCCGAAGGACCTGCCGGAGTCGATCGACGTCGATCTGGCCGACCTGAAGGCTGGCGACGTGGTGTATCTGTCGGACATCAAGCTGCCGAAGGGCGTGGAAATCCTGGCCCTGGCCCAGGGCAAGGACCACGACGACGCGATCGTCACCGCCAAGCACGGCAAGGAAGAAGCAGCCGACGCCGAAGCGCCGGCGGCCGAGTAAGTTTTTCGCGGCGCCTGTCCTTCGGGGCAGGCGCCGTTTTTTTGTATGTACCGGCACAGGGCGGGTACCGACGAAGAAGAGTGATGACAGGATTGCGACTGATCGTTGGCCTGGGCAACCCCGGCCCCGAGCACGCCCAGACCCGGCACAATGCCGGGTTTCGTTTCATTGACGCCCTGGTCCAGCAGGCCGGCGTGCGCTGGAGCGTGGACAGCAAGCTGTTCGGCGAGACCGCCAAGGTCGACATCGCCGGCCAGCCGGTGTGGCTGCTCAAGCCCGCCACCTTCATGAACCTCAGCGGCAAGTCGGTCACCGCTGCCCAGCGCTTCTGGAAGATCGAGCCGGAACAGACCCTGCTGGCGCACGACGAACTGGACCTGCCCCCCGGCGTGGCCCGGCTCAAGTTCGACGGTGGCCATGGCGGCCAGAACGGCCTGCGCGACACCATCCGCCTGCTCGGTCACGGCCGGTTCCACCGCCTGCGCATCGGCATCGGCCACCCCGGTCACAAGGACCGCGTGGTGCCATGGGTGCTCGGCCGCGCGGGCAAGGAAGACGATGTACTGATCGGCCACGCCATCGACGATGCGATCGACGTCCTGCCGCTGGCGGTATCTGGCGATTACAGTGAGGCGATGAAGCGCCTCCACACCCCGAAATAACCACGGTGTACCGACCAACCGTCGGTACCTACCCCCCCAGAGGTTGTCAAAGATGGGTATCAAATGCGGCATCGTCGGTCTGCCCAACGTCGGCAAGTCGACCCTGTTCAATGCGCTGACCAAGGCGGGCATCGCCGCGGCCAACTTCCCGTTCTGCACCATCGAACCGAACGTCGGCATCGTGCCGGTGCCGGATCCGCGCCTGAACGAACTGGCGGCCATCATCAACCCGCAGAAGGTCATCCCGACCGCGGTGGAGTTCGTGGACATCGCCGGCCTGGTGGCCGGTGCCGCCAGCGGTGAAGGCCTGGGCAACAAGTTCCTGGCCCACATCCGCGAAGTGGATGCCATCACCCACGTAGTGCGCTGCTTCGAGAACGCCGACGTCATCCACGTCAACAACAAGGTCGACCCGATCTCGGACATCGACACCATCGACACCGAGCTGGCCCTGGCCGACCTGGACAGCGTCGAGAAGGCCCTGAACCGCGCCGAGCGCGCCGCCAAGGGGGGCGACAAGGAAGCGGCGGCCCGCAAGCCGGTGCTGGCCAAGCTGCAGGCCGCGCTGGCCGACGGCAAGGCCGGCCGCAGCGCCGGCCTGGACGAGGAAGAGAAGGCCCTGGTCCGCGACCTGTTCCTGCTCACGCTCAAGCCGGTGATGTACATCGCCAACGTGCTGGAAGACGGCTTCGAGAACAACCCGCACCTGGATGCCGTGCGCGCCCGTGCCGCCACCGAAGGCGCGCAGGTGGTGCCGGTCTCGGCCGCGATCGAAGAAGAGCTCTCGCAGCTGGACGACGAAGACCGCGACACCTTCCTGGCCGACCTGGGCCTGTCCGAGCCGGGCTTGAACCGCGTGATCTACGCCGCCTACCAGCTGCTGGGCCTGCAGACCTACTTCACCGCCGGCGTGAAGGAAGTCCGCGCGTGGACCGTGCGCAAGGGCGCCACCGCCCCGCAGGCCGCCGCGGTCATCCACACCGACTTCGAGAAGGGCTTCATCCGCGCTGAAACCATCGCCTATGACGACTTCATCAAGTACAAGGGCGAAGCCGGTGCCAAGGAAGCCGGGCGCCTGCGCCTGGAAGGCAAGGAATACCGCGTCCAGGAAGGCGACATCCTGCACTTCCGCTTCAACGTCTGATCCACGCACACCCGCGTGATCGAACAGGCCCCGCATCGCGGGGCCTTTTCATTTCCGGCATCGCGCCGCCGCGCTGTGCCACGCGCCCACACCGCGCACACCGCGGGTGGCGTGATCAAAAATTGACCACGCCCGGAAACCCTTGCCGCGCCTCGTTCGCGCCGGGTTGTCCACAACAAACTCCCACTGCTTTCCCCGTCCGGTGTGGAAAACATGCGCCGCGCCCGCACCGGGCCCAGGGCGCCGCGTCCGCCGCCGCACCATCGCCCCGCCTGGACAATTCTTGACCACCCTCGAAAACCCTTGCGGCGCATCGCTCGCACCGGGTTGTCCACAGCAAACCCCCATCACTCTCCACGCCCCGTGTGGAAAACCCCGCGCACACCTGGACAAAAAATCACCATGTCCCGAAAGCCTTGCCCTGACAGCCTCGCACCCAGTTGTCCACACCAAACCCCCACGCCTCTCCACGTGCCATGTGGAAAAGCGCGCCGCGTGGCCAGCGGCCGAGTTCGAGCAAAGGACGCGCGGAACAAGCGTCACCTGCAGCAGCAGTGACCCACCGCGGGCATCCCATCATTCGACACGCGGTTTCCCCCCCGTCAGCCGTGCCCCTTGGCGGCCGGTAGACCCTTGGCAAAATAAAGGAGGAGGCTGCCGCAGGCAGCCGGGGGACATTTGCACAAGGGTCTGCCGGCCGCCAAGGGGCCCCGGACGCGCGCACGGCACATCATCGAAGACCCATTCGCCGCCCAAAAAAAGGGTTCCTCGCCCACTTGCGGGGATTCTGTCGTCGCGGCGTATGAAGCCTTGCGAGTGCCGGCTTGGTCGCGCGGGGTGGGGGTGTGGCAAGCCGGCCAGCGGCCGGCACTACCAGCTTTTTCGGTGCGTACCCGCCCCAAGCGACAAGGCATGCGCGCGCGTGCTTCAGCAAAGCCTTACCCCGCAAGTGGCCGAAGAACCAAAAAAAGACGGAGGCATCACTGCCCCCGTCTCTCCCCGCACGCAACCCGGCCAGTGCGCCCTTACAGCGCGCTACCGCCAAACTTGTGCGTGTACTGCAGGTTGATCGTCCGGCCCACCGTATCGAACCAGGACACGTCGTAGTACGGGTACGGCGTATACGTCGCATCCTTCGGCGGCATCTTGTTGGCCACGTTCACCACCGACAGCGACAGGCGCGAATGGTCGTCGAAACGGTACTGCACCGACACGTTGTACCGGTACGTCGCCCCGATCCACGGGCTGTCCCCGCTCTCCGGGTCGAAGCTCTCATCGTAGCTGTCATAGCTGGGCAGCTTGCCCAGCCGCGACCCGTACAGCGTCGCCGACCACGCCGACTTCTCCCACGTGATGCTCGCGCTGCTCTTGGTCCGCGGAATGTCGAACCCGCTGTTCACCGCGAACTGATCTTCCACCACGTCGCCGTCGAACTGCTGGAAGTCGTGCTTCTTCACCCACGTATGGTTGCCGCTCAGCGTGAAGTCGCCCACCGCCGTGCTCAGCCGGTAGCGCAGCCCCACGTCGATACCCTGCGTCGTCTCGCGCGCGATGTTGATCGGGTTCACGTGCACCCCGTACAGCCGACCGTCGCTGGTCCGGGTCACCCGGCTGATCGCGTCCACGCACGTCGGCGAATTCGCGTCCGCCCCGCCCAGGCGGCAGGCGGCCTCATCGCGCAGGATCGTGCCCACGTCCATGTCCCGCACCTGGTCGCGCATGTCGATGTCGAACCAGTCCACCGACAGGTCCAGCCCCACCGCCGGCGACCACACCAGGCCCGCGCTCCAGGACGTGCTGGTTTCCGGGTCCAGCCTGCGGTTGCCTTCGCGCGTGCGGATCAGGTTCTCCTCGTAATCCGAGCAGTCATCGGCCTGGTCCAGCTGGCAGGCGTAGTAGTCGTTGTTGCTGGTCTCATCGTTGCCCGGCCCGGCGTACACGTAGTGCAGGTCCGGCGCGCGGAAGGCGGTGCCGTACGAGCCACGCACCAGCAGCGTGTCGATCGGGCGCCATTCGATGCCGCCGCTCCAGGTCGCCTTGCCGATCCGGTTGCCCGAATAGCGGTACTGGTCATAACGCCCGGCGACGCTCACGTTGAGCGTGTCGTGCAGCGGCAGGCGCAGCTCGGCCGCCGTCGCCCAGCGGTTGCGGCTGCCGTGCCCGTCCGAGTCCTTCCAGCTGTAGTAGTAGTACTCGGTCGCCAGCGGATCGGGGTTCAGCGCATAGGACTGGTTGCCGAACTCGGCGGTGGCCGCGAACCCGGCCTTGCCGCCTGGCAGCGTGAACAGCTCGCCGTTGGTCAGCGTCAGCGCCGCCGTATCGGTGCGCGACTTCGGCGTGTAGGTCGTCCTGGCGGCGATCGAGTCGTACTCGGCGCGGCTCAGGGGGCGGTACAGGCGCGCCGGGTCGGCGTTGAACACCGGGAACACGTTGTCGTCGTCGTCGGTGTACTCGCCCAGCTGCTCGCCCAGGAACAGGGCATTGGCCTTGGACGCGATGATCTGCGGCCAGCGGATCGAGGACTGGTACTGCGAGTGGCTCAGCGACGCCTCGTAATCCCAGTTCGCGCCCAGGCTGCCCTTGAAACCGGTGGTCACGCTGAAGGTCTTCTGCGTGCTGCGGATCATGCCGTTGCGCAGCCCGCCCATTTCCTCCGGCGAGAACTGACGCTGCCAGAACTCCACCTGGTCGGTGGCCTGGTTGTAGAAGTAGCCATCCTCGTTGCCATCGGCGGCCATGCGGCCCCACTGGGTCACATCGCGCATCAGGGCGATGTCGTGGTAACCCATCTGCATGTCGGCAAACCAGCTGGCGCCGTTGTCGAAGGCGTAGTTGAGCGAGGCATAGCCGTTCACGCCCCGGCGCTTGCTCAGGATCGTGCCGTAGCCGATCGAGCGGTCGCTGCCGCAGTAGAAGCCGTAGCGCGCTCGTTCGGCGTACTGGGTGCTGCCGTTGTTCTGGCCGGCCAGCGCATCGCAGGTGGCCTGGCCCGGGTCCAGGTAGTCATCGTTGTAGTCGGTGCGCAGGTAGGCGCGGCGTGCGGCGCGGGCGCTCTCGGTGGGCGCGTCCAGGGTCGAATCCTGCTGGCTGCGCTGGTAGGCCCACAGCGGCGTCTGCGACTGCAGCTCCACGCTGTACACCGCGCTGAAACGGCCCGCGTCCACGCCGCTGGCCAGGCTGATGTCGAACGAATCGGCGCCGCCTTCGGTGGCCGTGCCCATGCGCACGTCCACCGTGGTGCCGTCCACGTGCTTCTTCAGGATGAAGTTGACCACCCCGGCGATTGCATCGGACCCATAGATCGCCGACGCGCTGCCGGTCAGCACCTCGATGCGCTCGATCATCCCGATCGGGATGTTGGACACGTCGGTGAAGTTGCTGCGGCCCTGGAAGGGCATCGGGAAGTCGGCGATGCGGCGGCCGTTGACCAGCACTAGGGTGTGGTTCGGGCCCAGCCCGCGCAGGTCCACCTGCTGCGCACCCGGGGAGAAGTCGGCGCCGCTGGAGGACTGCTGGCTCTGGGTCTCACCGCCGTTCTGGGTCATCGAGCGCAGCACGTCGGGCACGCTGGTGAAGCCGCTGGCCTGGATCTGCTCGGCGGTGATCACCGTGACCGGGGCCGGCCCTTCCACCTGCGCGCGGGGGATGCGCGAACCGGTGACCTGCACCGTGTCCAGCTGCTGCACCCCGGGATTGGTCGCCGACTGAGCGCCCGCGGTCGCGGCCACACCCATCAACGCCAGCTGGATCGACCACGCCATCGCCTGTTTACGCATGAGAATTCTCGAGAAGAAAGTGCCGGCCCCAAGGGAGGCCTGTCCCCCATTCACATTTCGCGAATGGACGGCGCGCATTTAACGCCTTTTTTACGGGGTTGACCACTGCCAGTTTCTCTGGCAAAGAGTGAAAGCGCTTACAGCCTCTTTTTGTTCAGGGAGATCAACGTGCACAAGGCTTTCCGCCCCTTCGCGCCGGTGCTCTGGCTGTTGCTGGCTGGCCTGGCCGCGCCGCTCCACGCCCAGTCCCTTCAGGATCCAGGGTACCGCTATTACGAGGTGGGCGACCTGGACGCCGCGCCGGCTGCGCATACCGAGCCGGCGATGATGCTCATGGGCGGCGGCGAGTG
>NZ_JAVWXA010000023.1:34727-50392 GCF_036662295.1 Stenotrophomonas sp. | reverse complement strand
CGGCACCTAAGGTGCCAGATCGCCAAGAGATAAGAGCCACCCCATGGGTGGCTGCACGCGATGTTGGAACGAAGAACAGCCACCCATGGGGTGGCTCTACCCGGGGGTCGCCTACGCCACGCCGGGCCGCCGCCTCGCCACGGTAGCGCCACCCCATGGGTGGCTGCGCGCGTTGTGGGAACGAAAAGCAGCCACCCATGGGGTGGCTCTACCCCGAGGGGTCGCCTACGCCACGCCGGGCCGCCGCCTCGCCACGGTAGCGCCACCCCATGGGTGGCTGCACGCGAGGCCGGAACGAAGAACAGCCACCCATGGGGTGGCTCTACCAGCGAGCCGATCGCGCGATGTGGCGTCCGCGATGCCCGCCATGGTTGCAAGGCGATCCCGCGATGTGGCGCCCGCGACACCCGCCGTGGGTTGCGATGCGATCGCACGATGTGGCGCCCGCGAAACCGCCATGGGTAGCGCCACCCCACGGGTGGCTGCACGCGATGCCGGAGCGAAGAACAGCCACCCATGGGGTGGCTCTACCCCGGGGTCAGGTGGCCCAGCAGGAAGTCCACGAAGCTGGACAGCTTCGGCCGTGGCCGGCGGTCGGGGAGGTAGACCAGGTGCAGCGGCCGGGGCTCGGGCAGGTAGTCGGCCAGCACCGGTTGCAGGCGCCCGGCGGCGATGTCCTCGGCCAGCAGCACCGCCGGTTGCAGGATCAGGCCGGCGCCGGCCAGCGCGGCCCGGCGCAGGCCGTCGCCGTCGTTGCACAGCAGCCGCGAGTGCTCGGACCAGTCCTGCCCCGGGTGGCCGCGCAGGCGCCAGCCGTGACCGCCACGCCAGGCCAGGTGGGTGAGGCAGTCGTGCGCGGCGAGGTCGGCCGGATGCCGCGGAATACCGCGGCGTTGCAGGTAGGCCGGCGCCGCGCAGATCTGCATCGCATACGGCGGCAAGGGCCGCGCCACCCACTCGGCCGAGCCCAGCGCGCCCATCCGGATCACCGCATCGAACGACTCCTCGATCAGGTCCACCCGGCGGTTGCTCAGGTCCAGCTCCACGGTGACCTGCGGATGGGCAGCCAGGTACTGTGCCACCAGCGGGGCCAGCACGCAGCTGCCCCAGGTGACCGGCGCGCTCACGCGCAGCACGCCGCGAGGCTGGGCCTGCAGGCCTTCGACGCTCGCCTCGGCCTGCTGCACCTGCTCCAGCACGGTGCGGCAGCCGGCCAGGTAGTTGCGGCCGGCGTCGGTGAGTGCCTGACGGCGGGTGTTCCGCTGCAGCAGGCGCACGCCCAGGTGCGCCTCCAGCTGTTGGATGTACTTGCCCACCATCACCGAGGACACGTCCAACTGGACGGCGGCCGCGTTGAAGCTGCCGTGCTCGACCACGGCCACGAAGGCCTGCATGCAGCGCAAGGTGTCCATTGGTAACCTCAGGTTTGCAATCTACAAAGCATAGCCCGGTTACCTAACCGGCGGACCGGGCGCAGACTGGGCCCCTGCCCTTTCCTGGAGTTCGCACATGAAGATCCTTCTCGTCGGTGCCAGCGGCACGCTCGGCCAGGCCGTGGCCGCCACGCTGGGCGCGCACCACCAGATCATCCGCGCCGGCCGCCACGGCGGCGATGCCCGCGTGGACCTGACCGACGATGCCAGCGTGCAGGCGCTGTTCGCCGAGGTGGGCACGGTGGATGCCGTGATCGCCACCACCGGGCGGCTGCACTTCGGCCCGCTGGCGGAGATGAGCACGGCGCAGTTCAACCTCGGCCTGCAGGACAAGCTGCTGGGCCAGGTGCGGCTGAGCCTGGTGGCCCAGCATCACCTCAACACCGGGGGTTCGATCACCCTCACCAGCGGCATCGTGGCCGCCCACCCCATCCGCGACGGCGCCAATGCCACGGCGGTCAACGCCGCGCTGGAGGGCTTCGTGCGCGGCGCGGCGTGCGAGCTGCTGCCGCGCGGCCTGCGCATCAACGTGGTCAGCCCGAACGTGCTGGTCGAATCGATGGACGACTACGGCGCCTACTTCCCCGGCTTCGAAGCGGTCACCGCCCAGCGCGCGTCGCTGGCCTACCAGCGCAGCGTGGAAGGCGTGCAGAGCGGGCAGGTATTCAACGTGTGGTGAGAGGGGGGCGGATGACGCGTGCCGACCAACGCTCGGCCCCTACTCCCATCGCTGCGGCCCGTCGCCCTGGTCGCCCAGCGCATCGCCGGGGTTGGCCAGGCGACAGCGCTTGAGCGAGAGGCAACCGCAGCCGATGCAGTCGGTGAGCTGGTCGCGCAGCAGCAACAGCTGGGCGATGCGCTGGTCCAGCTCGCCGCGCCACAGCGCGGACATCCGCGCCCACTGGGCCTTGGTCGGGGTGGTGTTCTCCGGCAGCGCGGCGAAGGCGGTGGCCACGGCCTCCAGCGGCATGCCGACCCGCTGCGCCACGCGGATCACCGCCAGCCGGCGCAGCACGTCGCGCGCGAAGCGACGCTGGTTGCCCGCCGTGCGCAGGCTGCGGATCAGCCCCTTGCGCTCATAGAAGTGCAGCGCCGACACGGCCACGCCGCTGCGCTTGGCCACTTCACCCACACTCAGTTCCTGCGCGATCATCGCTTGACCTCAACCATGGTTCAGGTGGCATCCTGCGCGTCGCCAGGGTCGGCCGCAAGGCCTGCCTGCCCGCCCGCTGCCTGGATCCCCCATGTCTTCCGATGTAACCGCCGTCCCGGCGCCGCCTGTCGCCACGCCCATCCCCTCGATCCTCTCGCCCCGCTACCGCGCCACCACCATCGGCATGGTCGCGCTGGTGTCGCTGTATGGCTTCGAGGCGCTGGCGGTCGCCGCGGCGATGCCGACCGTGGCCCACGACCTGGACGGGCTGCGCCTGTATGCACTGGCCTTCGGCGGCACCCTGGCCACCAGCGTGATCGGCATGACCCTGGCCGGGCGCTGGAGCGACCAGGGCGGCCCGGCACGGCCGCTGTGGCTGGGCCTGGTGTGCTTCATCGCCGGGCTGCTGCTGGCCGGCCTGGCCCACACCATGGAACTGCTGGTGCTGGGGCGCCTGCTGCAGGGCCTGGGTGCCGGCGCGGTATCGGTGTCGCTGTATGTGATGGTCGGGCGCAGTTTTCCCGAGCCCATGCGGCCGCGCGTGTTCGCCGCGTTCTCCGCCGGCTGGGTGGTGCCGTCGCTGATCGGCCCCAGCATCAGCGGCTTGATCGTGCAGCACCTGGGCTGGCGCTGGGTGTTCCTGATCGTGCCGTTGCTGGCGGTGCCGGCCGCATGGCTGCTGCGCCCGGCCCTGCGCGAGATGCGCGCGCCCGCGCGGTCGGCGCCGGGCAGCAGCGCGGTGGTGCGCTGGGCGATCGGTGCCGCCGCCGGCGCGCTGCTGCTGTACGTGGGCGGCCAGCAGCATGGCCAGGCGGCGGTGGCGCTGCTGGTGCCGGCGGTGATCCTGCTGGCGCTGTGCAGCTGGAAGCTGTTGCCGGCCGGCACGCTGCGCCTGCGCCGCGGCCTGCCCAGCGTGATCGCGCTGCGTGGCATCGCCGCCTCGGCATTCTTCGGTTGCGAGGCATTCCTGCCGCTGCTGCTGCAACGCGAACGCGGCCTGAGCCCGCTGCTGGCCGGGGTGGCATTGAGCCTGGGCGCGCTGGGCTGGTTCAGCGGCTCGTGGCTGCAGGGCCACCAGCAGCGCGGCTGGTCGCGCCGGCAGTTGCTGCAGGCCGGTGCGCTGATGATGTGCGTGGGCATCCTGGTGACCGCGCTGGCGCTGCAACCCGGCGTGCCGTTGTGGCTGGCCCTGGCCGGCTGGTCGCTGACCGGCCTGGGCATGGGACTGATCTATCCCAGCCTGTCGGTGCTGACGCTGTCGCTGTCCCCACCGGACCAGCAGGGCGCCAACACCTCGGCCCTGCAGTTGAGCGAGGCGCTGGCGGTGGCCACCACGCTGGCCGTGTCCGGCTCGTTGTTCGCGCTGTTCCTGCAGGGCGATGTGATCATGGGCTACCTGCTCACCTACGCCATCATGCTGGTGCTGGCGGTGGTGAGCGTGGTGGTGGCGCGCCGGATCTGAGCCGCGCCACCGCGCGGGTCAGTGCCCCACTTCCTGCAGGTCCTCGCGCAGGATGCGACGGATCTCCAGCACGGCCTGCGGGGTCTCCTGCACGCTGTGCCCGGAGATGATCACCTTCTCCGACACCGCCCCGTCCAGGTGCGCGCTCCAGTAAGGCACCAGCCCGTCATCGGACTGCTGCAACGGCACGTCCGGTTTGCGCTGGGCAATGATCGAGTGGTACTTCAGCCCCGGCATGATCGGCAACGCACCGGCGGCCTTCACGAACGGATCGCTGGCCTTGAGGTTGTCGATGCTGTTGGGAATCTGCAGCTTGGTCGGCTGCGAGGATGACGCCTCGGCCTGCTGCAGGGTCTGGAACACGTCCTCGAATTTGCCCAGCAGGGTGATCGGCAGACGCACCAGCCGCCCGATCAGCCGCCCGACGCGGTTGCCGGCGATGTCGGTGCCCTTGTGCGGGGCGGCGATGAAGATGGCGCGCTCGACGTTGCGGTGCGCGTCGAAGTGCAGCAGCGGCCCGAGCTTGGCCTCCACCCGTTTCAGGCGCTCGCCCTTGAGGTCGTAGTTGGCCAGCAGGTCATTCCACAGCGTGTCGCCCGAGGAGGTGACCAGCAGCCGCGCCAGCACCCCGCCCATGCTGTGCCCGATGAAAACCTGGTCGCGCGATGCCTGGCTGGTGCCGCTGGGGTCGAAGTGCTTGAGCGTGTTGTTGAACGCGGCATTGATCTCGAAGCGGTTCAGCGCGATCGGCGCATTGGTGGGGTAGTAGACCTGCCACACCTGGAAATGCCGGCGCAGCTCGGGATCGCCCATGATCTCGTTGGCCACGTTCACCCAGGCCTCGGGGCTGCTGCCCAGGCCGTGCAGCATGAAGATGATGCGGCGGTTGGGGTCCCAGGGCTGCATGAGGTACATGTGCGGCTCGGCGATGCCCTCGCTGAGGCCGAACAGGGTGCGCAGCGACTGGGTGGCAAAGCCGGACTGGGCCAGCCACATGCCGTAGGCCGCGGTGAAGTTGCCGGCCAGCGGCACCTTCTCCCCGTGCAGGTCCACCCGTTCGGTGGACTCGGGCGAGTACACATCGAACAGCACCTGGGTGGTATCGAGCACCTGCTGCAGCGTTTCGCCCTTGAAGCGCAGCAGCGCGGTCGCGTTGATCGCCGACATCTCGCTGTACTGCGGGATGCTGGCCGCGGTTCCATCGGCGGCGGCCACCAGTTTGGGCGGGTCCATCACCACCACCAGTTCGGCACCAAACCCGTCGCGACGGTAGGTGCTGCGCAGCCCGGCAAAGCTGAGCGACGACGCCGAGACCAGCGCGGTGGGAATGCTGGCCATGCGCAGCTCGTCGAAGTCGGAGGTCAGCGTCCAGCGCTCCCCGGCCACCGGTGCGTTGTAGTCCTCCCCTTCCAGCGCGCTCTCGCGGGCGCGCTTGAACACCACCGCCGCCGTCTGCTCGGCAGCGTAGTTGTAGTAGTCACGGACCTGGGTCTGGCGGTCTTCGAAGGCCCGATCGGACGGGGTGCGCCCACTGAAGAACAGGTACGCGTAGGCGTAGCGCGCCGCCTCCAGCCACGCATCCAGCGCCGCCTCGCTCATCGGGTGCTTGTCGCGGTCCTTGGGCTTGGGGCTCAGGCCCAGCGCGGTCTTCACCCACAGCTCGGACAACGCCGACAGGCGCTGCTCCTCGGGCAGCACGGCGGTGTCTTCCAGGGTCTTCTGGCAGGCCAGCACATCCTTGGCGCACAGGTCCTCATCCAGCCCGATCACGCTCAGGGTTTCCTGCGAGGCGGCACTCAGCTTGCCCGAGGTCAGCACGTCGCCGCGCTTGCTGGCCAGGTAGTCGGTGGGCGCCACCTGCTTCATGGTCACCATCGCGCAGCCGCTGGACAGCAGCAGCGAGACCGCCACCGCCAGCAGCGGCAACCAGCGCCGTCCCAGACCGCCCATCAACGTCCTCATGGCACGGCTCCCTGCTCGACGCCCGGCATGCCCTGGCGGATGCGGCGGGAGAAATCGGCGGCATCGCCGGCCGCGCGCGCACGCTCGGTGATGCGGCCGCGCGCCTTGAGCGTGGCGAAGTCCACGCCCGGCACCAGCACGCCCAGGTCGCGCGCGTATTCGGCGAAGTAACCGGACACCAGCAGCCGGTAGTCCAGCGGCAGGCCCGGGGCGATCTGTTTGGCCAGTTCGTAGACGATGGTGGTGCAGTTGCTGGTCAGCGTGTTGTAGAACGCCGGGGCGGCGTCGAGCTTGCGCGCCTCACCCAGATAGGACACGAACAGGCCCTTGAGCTGCTCACGTGTCATGCCCTGCAGGCGGTACAGGTACACATCCTCGCCGCGCACGTTGCTGCGCACGCGGATGATGTCGGTTTCCTCGGCGGCCACCAGGGTCATTTCGAACTTGCGGAAGAACCCGCCAAGCGCGGAGAACGACTCGCCGCGCTCCTTGCGGATCTCCAGCGAAAACACCAGCTGGCGCCCGTCGGCAAAACCGAAGGACACCAGCGTGTGCGCGATCATCGGCCCCATCCAGTAGGACATCACCAGGTCGGCCGAGCGCAGCTGCTCCAGGTCGTACTGGCGGCGCACCCAGCGCACGTCGTGGTCGTCCTCGTTGCGCCAGGTGAAGTCGCGCACGTTGTCCAGCACCACGTGGCGGCCGTCGAAGCGGGTCACCTTGAGCCGCTGGGCCACGTCATCGGCCCACACCCGGTCCTGGCGCGGGACCAGCAGCAGCCACCAGACCCCGCAGGCCACCAACGCCGCCATGTAGGCCGCGCCCGGCCAGCGCCCGGTGCGTGCGCGCGCCACGCCCACCGCGGTGGTGATCGCAAAGCCCGCCCAGGCCACGATCGCCGCACCCCGCAGCCACCCCGGCCCCGGCAGCTGGTAGGCCAGCAGGCCGGTCACCCACAGCGCGGCGAGCAGCATCAGCAGCGCCAGTCCCCATCGTCCTGCCTTCTTCACGCATCGGTCCATCGTTGGTTGGGGGCGCTAGTTAGCCATAACCGGCGCGTACGGGACATATCCGCGTGTTCAGCTTGGACGCCGGGCGTAGGATGGGCGGCAATTCCGCGGTGCAGGGCGAGGCGATGCAGGGTCTGACTTCCATCGGCGGCGTGCCGATCCAGCGCGAGCATCTGGCGCGTTGCCATTGCGGGGCGGTGGTCCTGCGCCTGCACCTGCCCGACGGGGTGTGCTCACCGCGCCGCTGCGACTGCTCGCTGTGCCGGCGCAAAGGGGCCATCGTCGGTTCGGTGAAGCTGGCCGACCTCACGGTGATCGAGGGCGAGGACGCCCTGCGGCTTTACCAGTTCAACACGCATGTGGCCAAACACTGGTTCTGCGGCACCTGCGGCATCTACACCCACCACCAGCGGCGTTCCTCGCCCGACGAGTACGGGTACAACCTGGGCTGCCTGGACGGCATCAATCCGTACGCGCTGGGCGAAGTGCCGGTCAACGACGGGGTGAACCACCCCGCCGACCGGGCGCCGGCTCAGTGACCGCGGCGCCGCGGCGCGACGGACACCTTCTGCCAGGGCGCCATCCGGCCGCGCCCGACGCGTAGCGGGCGTTTCAACGGGGCCAGGCGGGGCAGCGCCTCCGGCGCGGGCAGCGGCAGGGGCGGCGGCATGGGGGTGCCCGACCGGGCGGGCCAGAGTCGGTCGATCAACCACATGGCAGGTCTCCGTGGGGGACGGGTAATCCACCCTAGCGGGCGGCGGGCATAGGGCGGGTGAGGCCGGCACGACAGTCACGTGACGGGTGGCCCACGGCGCTCCGGCGGCGGCCGCACCGTTCAGGTTGAGAATCGTTTGTATTCGCAATTTCGCACCGGGATAATCCGTCGCCATCCTTCCCGCCGGACCGGCCCGATGCCCGCCCTGCCCCGTTCCCGCACCTTGCTGCTGCTCACCCTGGCCACGCCCACCCTGCTGGCTTCGGCGATCGCCCAGGCCCAGGACGACAGCGCTGCCCGCACCCTGGATGCGGTGAGCGTGGTGGCCGAGCGCGCCAGCACCGCCACCAAGACCGATACCCCGCTCACCCAGACCCCGCAGGCGATCAGCGTGGTGACCGGCGAGCTGTTCAGCGACCGCGGCGCCCACAACCTGCAGGAAACCCTGCGCTACAGCGCCGGCGTCACCGCCGATGCCTATGGCCTGGACACCCGCAGCGACGGCAGCACCGTGCGCGGGCTGGACCCGGTGCAGTACCTGGACGGCCTGCGCCGCAGCTACGGCTTCAATCCGATGGCACGCACCGAGGTGTACGGCCTGGAGCGGGTGGAAGTGCTGCGCGGCCCGTCCTCGGTGCTGTACGGCGCCGGCGCCACCGGCGGCATCATCAACGCGATGACCAAGCGCCCCACCTTCACCGACATCGGCGGTGAGCTGGGCGTGCAGCTGGGCAACTTCGACCGCAAGCAGTTCCAGGGCGACGTCGGCGGCAGCCTCAACGACAGCGGCACGCTGGCCGGGCGCGTGGTGGGCCTGGTCCGCAACGCGGGCATGCAGACCGACGGCGTGGACGACGACCGCGTCTACATCGCCCCGTCGATCAGCTGGCGTGGCGAGCAGAGCACGCTGACCGTGCTGGCCAGCTACCAGCACGACAAGACCGCCTCCAGCCAGCAGTTCCTGCCGGTGGTGGCCACCTTGAACGCCGCGCCCGGCCAGCCGCGCCTGGATCCGTCCACGTTCCTGGGCGACCACGATTTCGACAAGCTCGATTCGCGCGTGTACAGCCTCACCGCGCTGTTCGACCATCGCTTCAACGACAGCGTCAGCCTGCGTGCCTCGGCGCGCTATCTGGACGGCAAGACCGAGTTCCGCGAACTCTACCCGGACACCTACACCAACCCGCTGGACCCGTTCATCGATGCGGACAAGCGCGTGGTCAACCGCAACGCCTATGGCGTGCGCCCGGACGTGCGCGTGCTCACCAGCGACACCGCCTTCCAGTTCGACTTCGCCACCGGTGCCTTCCAGCACCTGCTGCTGGCCGGCGTGGATTACACCGACTACCGCGAGGCCTCGGCCGGCCTGGATGCCACGCCCACCCCGATCGACATCTACGACCCGGTCTCCACCGGCGTGACCATCAACGGCTGGAATGCACTGCCGGACCAGCGCACCACTCAGCTGGGCGTGTACGTACAGGACCAGATCCGCTGGGCCGACCGCGTGTCGCTGGTGCTCGGCGCGCGCCGCGACCATGCGCGCAGCAGGACCGAGGGCGTGCCCAGCCAGACCGACAACGCCACCACCTACCGGGCCGGCCTGATCGGCGACGTCGGCGGCGGTGTCTCCCCGTACATCAGCTACAGCGAATCGTTCCTGCCGGTGAACGGCCAGGACCTGTACGGCCGCGCGTTCAAGCCGATGCAGGGCCACCAGGTCGAAGGCGGCGTGAAGTGGCAGCCGATGCGCGGCGTGCTGGTCACCGCCTCGGCCTACCGCATCACCGAGACCAACCGCCAGACCAACGATCCGGACAACGTGCTCAACGTCATCCAGACCGGCGAGATCCAATCCCGCGGCGTGGAGCTGGAAGGCCAGTTCTCCTTCGCCAACGACCTCACCGTCACCGCCGCCTACGCGCGCAACAAGGCCGAAGTGACCAAGAGCAACTTCGCCATGGAAGTGGACCAGCGCCTCAACGACACCCCGCAGGAACTGTCCTCGCTGTGGATCGCCAAGGGCTTCCAGCTCGACGCCGATGCGCGCCTGCGCGTGGGCCTGGGCGGCCGCTACGTGGGCAACACCCAGTCGCTGGGCTACGGCGGTTTCATCCGCACGCCCAGTTACACCCTGGTGGATGGCCTGTTCGAGGTGCAGATCACCGACTGGACGATGGCGTTGAACATCACCAACCTGACCGACAAGAAGTACTTCGCCCCCTGCCGCAACTTCGGTGACTGCTTCACCGGCAACCCGCGCACCGTGACCGGGACGATCAGCTACCGCTTCTGAGTTTTCGCCCGCGCCTCCAGCCGCCGCCAGAGAGCCTTCATGCAACGATCCACCCTCAACGCCTGGTTCCTCGTGCACAAGTGGACCAGCCTGGTCTGCACCGTGTTCCTGCTGCTGTTGTGCCTGACCGGGCTGCCGCTGATCTTCGCCGAGGAAATCGACCACCTCGCCGCGCCGCACGCCGAGCCGGCCACCGCGCCGGGGCCGCCGCGCGACCTGGATACCCAGGTGCGCACCGCCCTGGCCCAGTACCCGGGCAACGTCCCGCTGTTCGTCGGCTGGGACCCGGCGGCCAACACGATGTACGTCAACACCGGCGTGCGGCCGGACACCCCGCCGCCGCAGATGAAGACGGTGCTGCTGGACAGCAGCAGCGGCGCGATCGTGCCGGCCGCGCAGTTCAACGAGGGCGTGATGTACTTCATCCTGCGCCTGCACACCGACCTGTTCCTGGGCCTGCCCGGCATGCTGTTCATGGGCGTGATGGGGCTGCTGTTCGCCGTGGCGATCATCTCCGGCCTGGTGCTGTACGGGCCCTTCATGCGCCGCCAGCCGTTCGGCACCCTGCGCACCGGGCGCAGCCGTCGCCTGGCCTGGTTGGACACGCACAACGTGCTGGGCGTGGTTACCCTGGGCTGGGCGCTGGTGGTGGGCATCACCGGTGCCATCAACACCATCGCCAAGCCGCTGGAACAGGCATGGCAGGGCGAGCAGCTGGGTGCGTTCGCCGCGCGCTATGCCGGCCAGCCGCGCCCCACCACGCTGGCGTCGCTGCAGGCCGCGGTGGACACCGCGCGCGCGGCCGCGCCGGACATGCGCCCGGCGTTCGTCAGCTTTCCCGGCACCGGCTACAGCGGCGACCACCACTACGGGGTGTTCATGCAGGGCAACACCGAGCTCACCGAGCGCATGTACCGCCCGGTGCTGGTCGATGCGCAGACCGGCCAGCTCACCGCCCAGCCGCCGCTGCCGCTGTACATGAGCGTGCTGCTGCTCAGCCAGCCCCTGCATTTTGGCGACTACGGCAAGCTGCCGTTGAAGATCCTGTGGGCACTGCTGGACCTGATCACCATCGGGGTGCTCATCACCGGCCTGTACCTGTGGTTCAAGCGCGGCAGCACCGAGGCCCGCGTCAACGAGATCGAACGCGCCGCGCGCACCGGGGGCATCGAATGAGCCGGCGTACTGCCCCGCGCAGCCCTTTCATCGCGCCAGCCTGGATCGCGGCCGTGAGCGTGCTGGGGCTGGTCAGTGCGTTGCTGGGCGACGGCGTGCTGGATGCGGTGTCGTGGGCGGTGTTTGCCGGCCTGGTCGGGCTGGTGGTGCGCGCCTGGATGAAGCGCAGCCGCTGAGGCAGCGCGCGCCTACCGCGTGGCCGGCCCGGCCATGCGCAGGAACGCGGCCAGCGCCGGTGCCTGGCCGCCGTGGCGGGTGCACAGCTGCAGCGGGAAGCGCGAGACCGCCGGGTCGATCGGCTGGTAGTGGACCTCCTGTCCACGGAAGCCCTGCATGCTGGCCGGCACGATGGCGATGCCGGCCTCCACCGCCACCAACGACAGCACCGCATGCATGCCATGCGCCTCCTGCACCACCTGCGGCACGAAGCCGGCCGCCGCGCACAGACGGATCACCTGCGCGTGGAAGCCCTGCCCTTCGCGTGCCGGCCACAGCACGAACGGCTCGTCGGCCAGCGCGGCCAGGGCCACCGGCGCGCCCTGTGCCATGCGGTGCGCGCGTGGCAGCGCGATCGCCAGATGGTCGGTATCGAAGTCCTGCAGGTGCATGTCACCGGCCTCGACCACCGGCGGAATCACCACCCCCGCCTCCAGCCGCTGCTCGCGCAGCAGCGTGATCTGCCGTGACGAGGTTGCCTCGATCAGCTCCAGCCGCACGTGTGGATGGCTGCCACGGAAGGCACGGATCACCTGCGGCAACCGCCCGTACAGTGCGCTGCCCACGTAGCCCAGCCGCACCGTGCCGGTGCGCCCTGCTGCCGCCTCGCGGGTCGCCAGCAGGGCATGGTCGGCCTGCTGCAGGGTGAGCCGTGCTTCGGCCAGCAGCACCTGCCCGGCGGCCGTCAGCCCCAGCGTGCGATTGCCGCGAAGGATCAGCGCGCTGCCAACGTCGTCCTCAAGCTTGCGGATGGCCGCGGTCAACGGCGGCTGCGACATGTGCAGCCGCGCCGCCGCCCGGTGGAAATGCAGCTCCTCGGCAACGGCGACGAACTGACGGAGTTGGCGGAGATCGATCATGGGCCCGTGCAGGTGGCGACAACGGCACCCAGTCTACGTGCCGCAGCGCGCCGGCCCGCGCGGTTCCACCACCGTCGGTGCAATCGCCGGCCACTGCCCAGCGATGGCCTCGATGCTGCCGGCGTGCACCGCACGCAGGTCGCGCGGATACGCCACGCCCTCAGCCTCCGCGCTGCGCGTGGCATGGAACTGGCCGTTGCTGGCACGCAGGATCCAGCCGCCGTCCACGCAGGCGGCCGACGCCAGGAACGCCACGCCCGGTGCCACCGCATCCGGGTGCAGCTCGTCCGGCTCGCCGTCCACGCCCCACATGCGGGTCTTGGCCACTGGCGATACCGCGTTCACCACGATGCCGTGCGCGGCGCCCTCGGCAGCCAGCACGTTGACGATCCCCACCGCGGCCAGTTTGGCCGCCGCATACGCGGCCAGCCCGTGCTGCACGTACTGCGGGTACAGCGCGCGGTCGGAGGTGGTGAGCACGATGCGACCGTAACCGGCCTGCCGCATGGCCGGCCACGCCGCCTGCGCCAGCCACAGCGGTGTCTTCGCCGCCAGCGTCATCATCGCGTCGAAACGGTCTTCTTCCAGGGCCTCGATCGGCTGGTACTCGACCCAGCCGGCGTTGTGGATGATGAAATCCAGCCGGCCGTGCTGCTGCAGGATGGCGGCCACCAACGCCAGGCAGTCGGCGCGGTTGTCGATGCGGCCGTGTGCTGCATGTACGTCCAGGCCCTGCGCAGTCAGCTCGGCGACCGCGCGCGCAATCCGATCCGGGTCGTGGCCGGTGCCGTCCAGCCCCGCGCCAACGTCATGCATCACCACCCGGGCCTCGCGCCGGGCCAGCAGCCGGGCATAGGCCAGTCCCAGGCCGCTGGCGGCGCCGGTGACCAGGCCGACCTGGCCGGCGAAAGAAATGGGAGTCGATCTTGTCATCTGCACAGCATCCCGCAGCGGCCGGTTGCCGGCCAATACCGCTTGCATGCCGTGGCGATACGCGGCGGGTATCGTCAGTGCTTGCCAGCACCCGGCGCAGTGGGCCGGCGCTGCAACCGGTACGTAGTGAAGGCAATGCCCAGCCACAGCAGCAGGTAGAGCAGCAGACCGCTGCCCACCGACAGGGCGTCCCCCGCCTGGGTCCGAGCCACCACCCGCCAGGTATCCAGGCCCACCGTGCCAAGGCCGATCAGCAGCACGCCCACGCCGACCACCCTGCCCAGCCACCGCACCCACGCGTGCCGGCGGAACAGCAGCAAGGGCAACAGCAGCACCAGGGTGAGTGCGAGCAGCAGCAGGGTCATGCCGGTCAGCAGGCCGGTGAAGTCCGACGCCAACGCCGGGAGCGGGAGGCACGCCAACGCAAGACAGATCAAACGACGCATGCAGCCCCCCAACTCCGTGAAAGAAAGGCAGGGTCGCATTGCCGACCCTGCCCGGCCAGGCCAGGCGCGTCACAAACGCGTCGGCTCCACCACCACCGCGGTGCCGTAGCACAGCACCTCGGTCAGGCCCGTCATCACATCGGTGGCGTCGTAGCGCATGCCGATGATCGCGTTGGCGCCCAGCATGCGCGCGTGCTTGGCCATGTCGCGGTAAGTTTCCTCGCGCGCCTGCTCGCACAGCTCGGTGTAGATGGTGATGTTGCCGCCGAAAAGCGTCTGCAGCCCACCCAGGAAATTGCCCACGATCGAACGCGAGCGTACGGTGATGCCGCGCACCACGCCCAGGCTGCGCACCACGCGGTAACCGGGCAACTCGAAGGCGGTGGTGACCATCGCATCGTCCAGGCGGATGGCGGTGCTCGGGCGGGGACTGCTGTTATAGGGGTCGGCCATGCGGGGCGCTCGGTAGGGGAGAGGGATCGGCGGCACGGGTGGGCACCAGCCCATTGCCGGCCGCCCACTGGTGGATGTCATCGCGCCGGATCGCGGCGGCCATCAATCCGGGAAACGCATCGGGCGTGCACGCGAACGAGGGCACGCCCAACGCGGCCAGGTGCCCGGCCAGGTGCTGGTCGTAGGCGGGCCTGCCCTCATCGCTCAGCGCCAGCAGCACGATGAACTGCACACCGGCCTCCACCAGCTCCTGTGCGCGGGCCAGCAGTTTCGCTTCCACGCCGCCTTCGTACAGATCGGAGATCAACACGAGGATGGCGCTGTGTGGTTCGCGGATCTGCGCCTGGCAGTAGCTCACCGCGCGGTGGATATCCGTACCGCCGCCCAGTTGCACGCCAAACAGCAGGTCCACCGGATCGTCGAGCTTTTCGGTCATGTCCACCACTTCGGTATCGAACACCACCAGCCGGGTCGACACCGCCGGCAGCGAGGCCATCACCGCGCCGAAAATGCTGGAATACACCACCGAGGCGGCCATCGAACCACTCTGGTCGATGCACAGCAGTACTTCGCGCTGCGGCTTGCGTGCTTTGCGTCCGTAGCCCACCAGCGTCTGCGGCACGACCGTGCGCAGGCTGGGTTGCCAATGCCGCAGGTTGGCGCGGATGGTGCGGTTCCAGTCGATCTCGGCCAGGCGTGGCCGACGGTTGCGCCGTGCCCGGTCCAACGCCCCGCTCACGGCAGAGCGCATCGGCTCCTCCAGGCGACGCAGCAGGTCATCGACCACGCGGCGCACCACCTGCCGCGCGGTCTCCTTGGTTTCGGCCGGGATGACGCCGGACAGCGCCACCAGGTTGGCCACCATGTGTACGTCCGGCTGGATGTGCTCCAGCATTTCCTTTTCCAGCAGCATCTGGCGCAGGTCCAGCCGTTGCAGGGCATCACGCTGCATCACCTGCACCACCGAGGCGGGGAAATAGCGGCGGATGTCGCCCAGCCAACGGGCCACGTTCGGTGCCGATCCACCGCGGCCACCGCGACGGCGCAGGCCGTGGGCGCCATCAGGCTCGTACAGCGCTGCCAGCGCGGCATCCACGCCCTGCAACGCCGGCGGCAGGTTGCCGCAGCTGGCACTGCTTTCCTGCCCCAGGATCAGCCGCCAGCGCTCGGCGCGGGTGGTCGGGGTGGCCACGCCATCGGCATCGATCAACTCGCTCATGCATCCACTCCCAACAGTTCGCGCAGCATGGGCAGCGCACGTTCGGCGCGCGCGGTATCCCACGCGATGCGCGGCGCCGGCGCGGCGCTGCCGCCCAGTCCACGCTGCACGCGCTGGCCAAGGTCCCGGCGGTCTGCCGCCTCGAAGCTGGCAAAGGTGCGGCGCACCAGTGGCAGCACCTGCACCAGATGCGCGTCGGACAGCGTGGCCACCCAGTCGTCGATCAACGTCCAGACCGCATCGTCGTGCAACAGCACGGTGGCGTTGCGGTTGAGGAAGCCATCCAGCCACTGCGCGGCAAGCAGGGGCTCGGCACCCACCGAGAGCGCGC